>JBDSMR010000137.1:0-48651 GCA_039915735.1 Usitatibacter sp.
GAAATTGCCGTAGGGCGTGGCCACGTTGCGGTCGGCCACACGCTCCACCAGCTTCTCGTTTTCGCTGCGGTGCTTGATGAGGTCGGCGATGGTGCCGATCTTGAGGCCATGGAGCTTCGCGAATTCCAGCAGCTCAGGCATGCGCGCCATGGAACCGTCCGGATTCATCACCTCGCAGATCACCGAGGACGGCGTGAGGCCCGCCAACTCCGGGAAATCACAGCCCGCTTCCGTATGGCCGGCGCGGACAAGAACGCCGCCGTTCTGCGCCATGATCGGGAAGATGTGGCCGGGCTGCACGATGTCCTCGGGCTTCGCGTGTTTCGCGGTGGCCGCGCGGACGGTGCGCGCGCGATCCGCCGCCGAGATACCGGTCGTGACTCCGCAAGCGGCCTCGATCGACGTGGTGAAATTGGTGCCCATCGGCGAGCGGTTGTCGCTCACCATGAGCGACAGGCCCAGCTGGCGACAACGCTCCTCGGTAAGCGTGAGGCAGACCAGGCCACGCGCGTGCATGGCCATGAAGTTGATCGCCTCCGGCGTCACGAAATCGGCTGCCATCAACAGGTCGCCTTCGTTTTCGCGGTCCTCGGCGTCGGCGAGCACCACCATGCGGCCGTGGCGCAGCTCGTCGATCAGCTCCTGGGTCGTATTGAGCGTCATGGGATATCTCCGGGATGACCGCTATTTTGCCCGATTAGCGCACGTAGACCGAGGACAGTCGCCCGCGCAGCTGCGGCGGCAGGACGCGATAGCGCCCCGGGCCATAGTCCTGGCAGGAGCCACCGCCCCCCGCATCCGAGCACAGGCGCCAGCGGCCCCCCTCAACGATCACGGAGTCGACGCGGTCGTTGAAGCCGATGTCGTTCAGATTGTCGGCGCTATTGTCGAGCGACAGCGAACGGCCGGAGAAATCAGCACCGTCGAACAGGACGATCGACGCGCGGCCGCGACGACGGTTGGGATTGCGATCACCGCGTGTCGGCTGGATCGGGCGGGCGGATGAATAGGCGTTCGAGGCGCCCGGCAGCGACGAGTACTCTCCCGGTCCATAGATCTGGCAACCACCGCCGAATTCCGAGTCGGTGCAGAACTCCCACAAACCGCGACGCACGACCATCGAGGAAACGCGGTCGTTGAAACCAAGGACCTCGAAGTTGCGGGTGGGCGCGGTCAGGTTGGCAAGGTAGCCGCGGAAATCGCGTCCTTCGAAGACTGCGACATCGCCACCGCCCACGCCTTCCCATCCACCACCGGGAGCGGGATGGCCGCCGGGCCCGCCACCCGGACCCCAGCCCGGCGCGCCGGAAACCACGAGGCGGGCGGACGAGACGCGCTGCGATTGCCCGCCGAGATCACGGTACTCACCCGGCGAATAGACGCGGCACGAGCCGCGGTAGAAGGAGTCGTCACAGAGCTCCCAGGTGCCGTGGATGACGCGCAGCGAGGCCGCGCGATCGTTGAAGCCCAGGGGCTCGAAGTTCGCGGTGTCGTTGCGCAGCACGATGCTCGGGCCGCTAAAATTGCCGCCGGTGAATACCACGGCTTCACCGCGGGCGGGTTGGGCCAGCGCGGGAAGCGCAGCCGAGGAAACGGCCAGGATCAGGGCCATTGCGAGATTCTTCATGTTTACTCTCCTTTTTCCAGGCTGAGTGCCCGGTCGATGTAACGCGCCATCATGTCCACTTCCAGGTTCACCCGCGCCCCCGCCTCCAGGCGCGCGATGGTCGTGACTGCCCGCGTATGCGGGATGATGTTCACTTGGAACCGCGCACCCGCCACGGAGTTCACTGTCAGGCTCACTCCGTCCACACTGATGGAGCCCTTGTGCGCGATATATTTCGCCAGCCGAGCCGGCGCCTCGACCTCGAGGCGCCAACTGCCGCCCACATCCTCAAAACCCACCACCGTGCCGACGCCATCGACGTGCCCCTGCACCAGGTGGCCGCCGAGGCGGTCGGACAGGCGCAGCGATTTCTCGAGATTCACGTCGTGCGCCGCTTCAAGGCCGGTCGTGACGTCCAGCGTCGCGCGCGAGGTGTCGACTTCGAAACCCTGCCCATCCTTCGCGACGACCGTATGACAGACGCCCTGGATCGAGATCGAATCGCCGAGGCCGACGTCTTCCATCGCGAAAGCGGCAGGTGTCTCGATTCGCAAGCGCAATCCGTCCCCGTGCGGCCTTGCGGCAGCGATGCGCCCGATGGCCAAGACGATGCCGGTGAACATCAGGCTTTCATCCTTGCGGTGATGCGCCAGTCGTGGCCGAGCTGGCGCACATCGACGATCCTGGGGCGCATTGCATGGTCGAGCGCGGCGAGCTCCGGCAGCGAAAAGAGTCCCTGCCCGGTGTCGCCGATCAGCAGCGGCGCCATGTAGAGCACGATCTCGTCGATGACGCCCGCGGCCAGCAGCGAGCCGTTGAGCCGGGAGCCGGTTTCCACCGTCACCTCGTTGAAGCCGCGCTTGCCGAGTTCCTGCGCGATGGCAACGAGGTCGGTCTTGCCTGGACTGGAAGGATCGGTGGGCGCGGACACCACTTCGGCGCCCAGCGATTCGAGTCGCGCGCGCTTCGCGCGATCCTCGCTCACCGTGAAGATGATCGGCGGTTCGCCCTTGAGGATCTTCGCCTCCGGCAACACGTCGAGGCGGCTGTCGATCAGGACGCGGCGCGGCTGGCGCGAGCATTCCACATGGCGAACGGTAAGTTGCGGATCGTCGCGCAGGACGGTGCCGATGCCGGTCAACATCGCGCACGAGCGGCGGCGCAACACGTGGACATCGCGCCGCGCGACCTCATCGGTGATCCACTGGCTTTCGCCGTTGGCGAGCGCGATGCGTCCATCGAGCGATGCGGCGGACTTGATGCGCATCCAAGGCCGCCCGGTGCGCATGCGATGCAGGAAGCCGCGATGCGCCTCCTCGGCCTGCGCGGCCATGAGGCCTACATCGACGTGGACGCCGGCCGCGCGCAGGTGCGCGAAGCCACGCCCCTGCACCTCGCCATTGGGATCCTCGAGCGAGGCCACGACGCGCGCCACGCGCATCTTCGCGAGTGCTTCGGAACAGGGGCTGCGATGCGGGCGTTGGTGTGAACACGGCTCGAGCGTCACGTAGACCGTCGCGCCTTCCGCTGATTCGGTGCAGGCGGCGAGTGCGGCCGCCTCCGCGTGCGGATGGTCCGCTTTCGCGTGCCAGCCTTCGCCGATGATGCGGCCGTCCTTCACGATCACGCAGCCCACGTTGGGATTGGGCGTGGCGGTGTCGCGGCCGTGCTCGGTGAGCTGCAGGGCGCGGGACATCATCACGTGGTCGAGGGCTGAGAAGGTCAAGGGCAACGAGGCAAGGGTGGGTTCATTTTTCAAATTCGTTGATTCTGTCAACGATCCTTCGAGGCAAGGCGGGAAACGGTGGCGGGATGATCGTTGACAGAATCAACGAATTTGAAAAATGAACCCACCCTTGCTTCGTTGCTCCTACTTCTCGCGAACTTCGCGGATCGCCTCGCGGAAATCCTCGACATCGGAAAAACTCCTGTAGACCGAAGCGAAGCGTATATAGGCCACCTTGTCGAGCTTGCGCAGCTCCTCCATCACCATCTCGCCCAGGCGCCGCGAATCGATCTCGCGCTCACCGAGGGCCAGCATCTTCTGCTCGATGCGCTGGATGGCGGCATCCACCAGCTCGGTGGTGACGGGCCGCTTGTGCAGCGCGCGCTGGAATCCGGTGCGCAGCTTGGCCGAGGAAAAATCCTCCCGCACGCCATCGGTTTTCACGATCTGCGGCATGCGCAGCTCGGCGGTTTCGTACGTCGTGAAGCGCTTGTTGCACACCTGGCAACGGCGGCGGCGCCGGATCGAATCACCCTCCTCGCTCACGCGCGAGTCGATCACCTGGGTGTCCTCGGCGTTGCAGAAGGGGCATTTCATAGGCCGTACGATTTCCTCATCGCGGGGCCGTACACCGGGAATTTCGCGCACAGCGCATTCACTTCGCGGGCGATCTTCGCGAGCTTCGCGCCATCGCCCCTGGCTTCGAGCGCGTCGGCGATGAAGTTGGCGACCATCACGCTCTCCGCGTCGCCGAAGCCGCGTGTGGTCATCGCGGGCGAGCCGATGCGCACGCCGCTGGTGACAAAGGGCTTCTCCGGGTCGTTCGGAATGGCATTCTTGTTGACGGTGATGTGCGCCTGGCCGAGGTAGGCCTCCGCATCCTTGCCGGTCACCTGCTTGGCGCGCAGGTCGACGAGGAAGAGGTGCGATTCGGTGCGGCCGGAAACGATGCGCACGCCGCGAGAAACCAGCGTCTTCGCCATGGTCTGCGCGTTGGCGAGCACCTGACGCTGGTAATCCTTGAACGCCGGTTGCAGCGCTTCCAGGAACGAGACCGCCTTGGCGGCGATCACGTGCTCGAGCGGGCCGCCCTGCAGCGACGGGAAGATGGCGGAGTTGAGCGCCTTCTCGTGTTCGGCCCTGGCGAGAACGACGCCACCGCGCGGACCGCGCAGCGTCTTGTGCGTGGTGGTCGTCGTGAAGTCGGCAATGC
This sequence comes from Usitatibacter sp., assembly GCA_039915735.1. Taxonomy (GTDB): domain Bacteria; phylum Pseudomonadota; class Gammaproteobacteria; order Burkholderiales; family Usitatibacteraceae; genus Usitatibacter. Next base: position 4,546 of record JBDSMR010000137.1, read on the forward strand.
CAACGGGCGAGGGGTAGATGCCGGCGGCGATGAGCCCCGCGTAGTGCGCCATGTCGACGAAGAGCCAGGCGCCGACTTCGTCGCAGATTTCGCGGAATTTCGTCCAGTCGATCTGCAACGCATAGGCGGAAGCGCCGGCGACGATCATGCGCGGCTTGTGCTCCCTGGCGAGGCTGCGCACCTGGTCGTAGTCGATCGCCTCATCGGCGCCCAGGCCATACTGCACCGCCTTGAAAAGCTTGCCGGAGATATTGACCGAGGCGCCGTGCGTAAGGTGGCCGCCATGCGCAAGCGACATGCCGAGGATGGTGTCGCCCGGCTTGAGCATCGAGAAATACACCGCCTGGTTGGCCTGCGAGCCGGAGTGCGGCTGCACGTTGGCGTATTCCGCGCCGAAGAGCTTCTTGATGCGGTCGATCGCGAGCTGCTCGACCACGTCGACGAATTCGCAGCCGCCGTAGTAGCGCTTGCCGGGATAACCTTCGGCGTATTTGTTGGTGAGCACACTGCCCTGGGCGGCGAGCACCGCCGGGCTAACGTAGTTTTCCGAGGCGATGAGCTCGATGCCCTCCTCCTGGCGGCGGAATTCGGAGGTGATGGCAGCCCAGACTTCGGGGTCGGATACGGCGAGGGTATTGGAGTCGGCAAACATTCGTCAGAAGTCCTTGAAGATCTTCGGGAATTTTATCACGCGCCGCCTTTTGCCCGCGGCCTATAATCCAGCCAACCGCGCCCGAGGACACCACCATGCAGGGTCTGCTCAAGCTCTCGAAGCTGGTCGACACGATCAACGAATGGGTCGGCCGCTGGGTCTACTGGCTGGTTCTCATCGTGGTACTGATCAGCTCCGGTAACGCGATCATGCGCAAGCTTTTCAGCATGAGCTCCAACGCGTGGCTGGAGCTGCAGTGGTACCTCTTCTCCGCCGTGTTCCTGCTGTGCGCGGGTGTCACCCTGCTGCGTAACGGGCACGTGCGCATCGACGTGTTCGCCGGTCGCTTCAGCGCGCGTACGCAGGCGTGGATCGACATCTTCGGCACCGTGTTTTTCCTGCTGCCGATGTCGATCCTCATCATGTCGCTCTCGTGGCCCTACTTCACGCGCACTTTCGTTTCGCACGAGATATCCGGCAGCGCGGGCGGCCTGGTGTTGTGGCCGGCACGTTTGCTGATGCCGATCGGATTCGCGCTGCTCTCGCTGCAGGGGCTCTCGGAGCTGGTGAAGCGCATTGCGTTCCTCACCGGCCACGGCCCGGATCCGATCAAGCGCCATGACCACGACGCGGAGGCCGAGCTCGCCGAGGAGATCCGGCTGCGTGCCGAGGGCAACGCGTGATCGCGCTGCTCACCCAGAACATCGCGCCGATCATGTTCGCGGCGCTGATCGTCTTCCTGCTGATGGGTTACCCGGTGGCGTTTGCGCTGGCGGCCAACGGCATCTTCTTCGGCCTGGTCGGCATCGAGCTGGGACTGCTCGAACCCTCCCTATTCCAGGCGCTGCCCGACCGCCTCTGGGGCGTGATGTCCAACGACACCCTGCTCGCAGTGCCCTTCTTCACCTTCATGGGGCTCATCCTCGAGCGCAGTGGCATGGCGGAGGACCTGCTCGACACCATCGGCCAGCTCTTCGGGCCAATGCGCGGCGGGCTCGCCTTCGCGGTGGTATTCGTGGGCGCGCTGCTTGCGGCCACTACCGGCGTGGTTGCCGCCTCGGTGATCTCCATGGGCCTCATCTCGCTGCCGATCATGCTGCGCTACGGCTACGACCGGCGCTTCGCCGCGGGCACCATCGCCGCCTCCGGCACGCTCGCCCAGATCATCCCGCCCTCGCTGGTGCTCATCATCATGGCCGACCAGCTCGGCAAATCCGTGGGCGACATGTACGCCGGCGCGATCATCCCCGGCCTCGTGCTCACCGGCCTCTACACGCTCTACGTGCTCGGCATCGCCGTCTTCAAGCCGAAGTGGGCGCCGGCGCTGCCCGAAGAGGCGCGCAAGCTGAAGGAGCCCGATGGCTCGAGCGGGACGGCGTCCTTCGTGGTGATCATGGTGCTGGCGACCCTCGCGGCGATTCTCTTCGACCGTCTCTACTACGTGCCCGCGTACCCTGAGGCTGCGCTCGACGAGCGCCTCGTGGTCGCCGCCGCGGCGGGCGCGGCTTTCGCGCTGGCGGTGGCCATCGCGAACCGCTCATTCAAGCTGCGCCTTCTGTCGCGCATGGCCGAGCAGGTGGTGTTCGTGCTGGTGCCGCCGCTTGGCCTCATCTTCCTCGTGCTCGGCACGATTTTCCTCGGCTGGGCGACACCAACCGAGGGAGGCGCCATGGGTGCCACGGGCGCACTGTTGATGGCGATCGCACGGCGCCGGCTTTCGCTCAAGCTCACGCAGCAGGCGATGGAGACCACCGCCAGGCTCTCTACCTTCGTGGTCTTCATCCTCATCGGCGCGCGCGTCTTCAGCCTCACGTTCTACGGCGTGAACGGCCACGTCTGGGTCGAGCACCTGCTCACCAGCCTGCCCGGCGGGCAGCTCGGATTCCTGATCGTCGTGAACATCGTGATTTTCGTGCTGGCGTTTTTCCTCGACTTCTTCGAGCTGTCGTTCATCGTGATACCGCTGCTCGGTCCGGTGGCCGACAAGCTCGGCATCGACCTCATCTGGTTCGGCGTGCTGCTCGCGGTGAACATGCAGACGTCGTTCATGCACCCGCCCTTCGGGTTCGCCCTCTTCTACCTGCGAAGCGTGGCGCCTGCCAACGACTATATGGACAAGGTCACCGGGCTGCGCATGGCCCCGGTGACAACGACGCAGATCTACTGGGGCGCGATCCCGTTCGTGATGATCCAGGTCGTGATGGTGGGGCTCCTCATCGCCTTCCCGCAGATGTCGCTGATCTACAAGTCGGGAGCGCCGGTGATCGACATCGACAAGGTGAAGATCGAGATCCCCGACAACATGCCGGTGAGCCAGCCGGACGAGCTCATGCGCGAACTCGGCGCCCCGCCCAAGGGCAAGGTGCCCCTGGACGGCAAGGATGCCGAGCCGCCGCCGGCGCCGAAGAGCGCCGAGGATCAAGCCGCCGACGAGTTGCAGAAGCAGTTCGGCGGTAAATGAAAAGGCCCGCAAGAGCGGGCCTTGAGAGATTGGATCCCCGACGGCTCGGGGATGACGCCATCTCAGCGGGCGATTGCCCGTTTCGATGTCGTCACTTGATGGTGTGGATGGTGTGCATGAAGTCGTCGTACGCCTTCTCCGCCACGCGGAACCACAGCAGTTCGTCGCCGCGGAACTTCACCATCGACTCGTAGATCTTCTTGAAGGCCGGGCTCTTCTCCGAGGTCTCCTTGTAGACCTGGAGCGAGGCCTTGTAGCAGGCCACCAGGATCTCGCGGCTGAACGGGCGCAGCTGCGTGCCGCCGGCGACCAGGCGCTTCAGCGCGGGCGGGTTCTGCGCGTCGTACTTGGCGAGCATGTAGGTGTTCGCCTCCCAGCACGCCGCCTCGACGATGTTCTGGTATTCCTTCGGCAGCTTTCCCCACTCCGCGAGATTGAAGTAGCTCACCAGCTGCGGGCCACCTTCCCAGAAGCCGGGGTAGTAGTAGTACTTGGCGACCTTGTTGAAGCCAAGCTTCTCGTCGTCGTAGGGACCGACCCACTCCGCCGCGTCGATGGTGCCTTTCTCGAGCGAGGGGTAGATGTCGCCGCCCGGGATGAGCTGGGGAACGGCGCCCAGCTTCTCCATCACCTTGCCGGCGAAACCGCCGATGCGGAACTTGAGGCCCTTGAAGTCGGCCGGTTTCTTCATCTCCTTTCGATACCAGCCGCCCATCTGCGCGCCGGTGTTGCCGCAGGGCACGCGGTGGATGTTGTAGGTCTTGTAGAACTCGGCGAAGAGTTCGTTGCCGCCGCCGAAGAGCTGCCAGGCATTGGTCTGGCGCGCGTTGAGGCTGAACGGGATCGCGGTGTCGAGCGCGAAGGCCGGGTCCTTGCCCCAGAAGTAGTACGGCGCCGTGTGTGCCGCCTGGACGGTGCCGTTCTGCACCGCGTCAACCACGCCGAAAGCCGGCACGATCTCGCCCGCGGCGAACACCTGGATCTGGAACTTGCCGCCGGTGCAGGCGGCAACGCGCTTCGACATCACTTCGGCCGCGCCGAAGATCGTGTCGAGCGATTTGGGGAAACTCGAGGCGATGCGCCATTTCACCTCGGGCATGCCTTGCGCGATCGCGGGTGCCGATGCGGTCGCAAGGATTCCGGCCATTCCGGCGCCAGCGCCGGTAATGAATTTCCTGCGTTTCATTGTTTTCTCCTCCAGGCGGGTCAGTCGCCCGCGATTGTCATCTTGTCTATCAGGATGGAGCCGCAATGCTTGGAACCGCGCGCGGCCACGTCGTTGCCCACTGCCGCAATACCCATGAACATCTCGAGCAGGTTACCCGCAATCGTGACCTCTTCCACCGCGTGGCGGATTTCCCCGCCTTCGACCCAGAAACCCGCGGCGCCTCGCGAATAGTCGCCGGTCACGGCGTTGACGCCCTGGCCCATCATTTCTGTCACCAGGAAGCCGCGGCCCATCTTCTTCACCAGGCCCTGCAGGTCCAGCTCACCCGCTCTCACGATCAGGTTGTGGTTGCCGCCGGAATTGCCGGTGGTCTCGAGGCCGAGCTTGCGGGCCGAATAAGTCGAGAGGAACCAGCCTTTCAGGATGCCGCCTTCAACCACCGGGCGCGCCTTCGTGGTGACCCCTTCCGCGTCGAAATACCCGCTCGCCATCTCGCCGCGCATGTGTGGATCTTCGTAGATGTCGACGCCGGGGGCGAACACCTGCGTGCCGAGGCGATCGAGCAGGAACGACGAGCGGCGATAAAGGGATGATCCGCTGGCAGCGGCGACGAAATTGCCGATGAGCCCGGAGGCGATATTGGCGTCGAAGAGCACCGGTGCCTCGGTGGTGGCGATGCGGCGCGAGCCCAGCCGGCCCACGGTGCGTTGTCCCGCCATGCGGCCGACGCTCTGCGCATCTTCGAGCAGCGAAGGATCGCGGTGCGTGGTGTACCAGTAGTCGCGCTGCATGCCGCCTTTGTCTTCGGCGACAACGCTGCAGCTGATGCTCGATTTCGAGGTGGGGTAGCCGGCGAAGAAGCCGCGCGAGTTCGCGAGCACGAAGTCCGAATCGAAGGCAGACACGGTGGCGCCTTCGGTGTTGCTGATGCGTTTGTCCACCGCGAGCGCCGCGGCTTCCGTGCGGCGGGCGATGTCGATCGCCTCCTCGACCGTGAGCCCCCAGGGATGGAACAGGTCCAGCTCCGGCGGCACGCCACGAAACAGCTGGGACTCCTGCGGCAAGCCGGCGGCCTCGTCTTCCGCGGTGTAGCGCGCGATGGCGCACGCCGCTTCCACCGTGCGATCAACTGCTTCGGGTGAAAGATCGGAGGTGTTGGCGTTGCCGCGGCGCTGGCCGAAATACACCGTGATGCCCATGCCCTTGTCGCGGTTGTATTCAACCGTCTCGACTTCGCCGCGGCGCACCGTCACCGACTGGCCCACGGCGGCGGAGACTTCCACTTCCGAATCGCTTGCGCCCAGGCGGCTGGCGGTTGCCATCGCGCGGCGCGCGACGTCCCCCATGGACTCACGGCTGAGCGGGAGCGCGGAGGATGCGACGGGATGGTCTGGCATGAATTTGGGAACCCGGCGGGGCAGAAAGGTTCTACACTTCTGGCCGCGGAAAGGACGCCGGAAACACGAATGGAAGAAGACGATTTTATCAGCAAGACGAGGCGCAAGCGGGAGAGCCACGATCTGCAGAAAGTGGGCGCCGCGCTGGTGGCGCTCTCGCCGGAAAGACTCGAGCGCATGGGCCTGCCGGAAAAGCTGCTGGACGCGGTCAAGGCCTGCCAGCCGATCACCAAACACGAGGCGCGCCGCCGGCAGATGCAGTACATCGGCAAGATCATGCGCGACATCGACGCCGGCCCCATCGTCGAGCAGCTCAACTCCCTGCAGTCGCCCTCGCGCCACCAGACCGCGCTTTTCCACGTGGCGGAGAAGTGGCGCGACGAGCTGGTCGCCGACCCGAATGCCATCCTGCGATTCGAACGTGAATTCCCGCATGCGGACAACCACAAGTTGCGCGCCTTGATCGAAGCCACGCGCGCTGAGCGGCTCGCCAAGCGTGCGCCGAAGCACTTCCGCGAGTTGTTCCACGCCATCAACTCAGCAGTGCAGGAACAGGCGAAACAGGAATGAGCGTGCCTGCCGAAACAGTTCGCGTCGGCCTCGTCGCCACCAGCGACCGCGCTTCACAAGGCGTCTATCGCGACGAGGGCATTCCTGCCCTGGAACAGTGGCTGGCCGGCGCGCTGCATAACCCGATCGAATTCGAGCGCCGCCTGATCCCTGACGAGCGCGCGGTGATCGAAGCCACGCTGAAGGAGCTGGTCGACGATCGCGGCTGCCACATCGTCATCACCACCGGCGGCACCGGCCCGGCGGTGCGCGACGTGACGCCCGAGGCAACACTCGCGGTGGGTGATCGCGAGATGCCCGGCTTCGGCGAACAGATGCGCCGCATCAGCCTAGAGTTCGTGCCCACCGCAATCCTCTCGCGCCAGGTGGCCGTGATCCGCAAGCAGGCGCTGATCCTCAACCTGCCGGGCCAGCCCAAGTCCATCCGCGAGACGCTCGAAGGATTGAAAAACGCCGAAGGCAAGAGCATCGTCGCCGGCATCTTCGCGGCCGTGCCCTACTGCATCGACCTCATCGGTGGCCCCTACCTCGAGACGCGCGACGAGGTGGTGAAGGCCTTCCGCCCCAAATCCGCCATCCGCCCACCCAGGAGTTGACTTGGAACCGCTGCAATACGTAGAGCTTGCCACCGGCCGCGAACCGGTTGGAACCGTGATCTGGCTGCATGGCCTGGGCGACAGCGGTTGGGGTCACCTCGACGCCGTCCGCGCCCTCGCGCAGCAGGACCTGCCGACGCTGCGCTTCATCCTGCCGCACGCGCCGATGCGCGCGGTTACGGTCAACAACGGCATGGAGATGCCCGCCTGGTACGACATCAGCATGATCGAAGACATTGGGCGCACGCCGGACGAGCAAGGCATTCGCGAATCGCAGGCGGCCGTGGAGCAGTTGATCGCGCGTGAAGGCGAACGCGGCATCGCGGCGGGACACATCGTGCTGGCGGGTTTCTCGCAGGGCGGCGCCATCGCGCTGCAAACGGGTTTGCGCCATGCGCAGCGCCTTGCCGGCATCGTCGCGATGTCGACCTACCTCACGCTCGAGGATTCACTCGATGCGGAAGCCGCCGCCGCCAATCGCGCCACGCCGATCTACATGGCGCACGGTGTCGACGACGAGGTCATTCCAATCGCGCTCGCACGCCGTTCGCACCAGGCGCTGGAAAAACGCGGCTATTCGGTGACGTGGGAAGACTTCCCCATGCCGCATTCGCTCAGCGGCGAGGAGATCGTCTCGATCGGGGATTTCCTGCTTCGGGTGCTGGGTGATGCGGCGGTCGCACCGGCACGGTCTTCGATACTGCTGCCGTAGGAGCTGGCGGTGGTGGAAGGCGAAGGTGTCTTCCACCACCGCGCTGCTACTTCGGCGTAGCGAGCGGCTTGCCCTTCTCCACCGCGTAAACGGCCAGCACCTTCGCCGGCGCATCACCTACAGTCTTGGCGTTATGCACTTTGCCGGCCGGGATGCTATAGCTGTCACCCGCCTTCAGGGTGCGCGGCGCTTCACCTTCGATCTCCAGCACCGCAGTGCCTTCCATCGTGTAGCCACTCTCGATGCCGAAGTGTGTGTGCATGCCGGTGGAGCCACCCGGCGCGATCTCGGCAATGCCCATGATCACTTCCATGTTGTTGCCGATGTCGTTGCGCTGCAGCGGCGTGCGCTTGATGCCCGGCGCCTGCGCGAGGGTGGCCGTGGCCGCGATCATCGCAGCGAGCCAAGCGAGCGTGGCGATGCGTTTCTGGAAATTCATTCGTGTTCCTCCTTGGCGGTGACGGCGCCGGCAAATTCCTCGCCGACGGGGACGGTAAAGCGAACGGTGCGCGAGAAGGCGCCGGGAACTGCCGACATGCCACCCGCGAGGAAAGCCTCGACCTCTTCGCGGCGCTTGAGCGTGTCGTGGTATCCGAGCTGGATCAACTCGCGGCAATAACCCTGCTCGAACAGCAGGTAGGACGCGAGGTTGGCGCCGCCGCGGCGCATGGCGCCGATGGAGCGCAGCAGGAAGCGGATCGGCCACGGCAGGTTGCCGACGTGCTTGAGCGCGATCACATCGAGCGGCTCGCTGGGCGTGAGGACCAGCACATCGACATGGTGCAGCGTGAGCCCCATGCGCTTCAGCGCTTCCGGAGAGGAGCAGCTCACCGTGCGGTTGATGCGCTCCAGTCGCTCGAGGTCCACCGCGAGGCTATCGAGGAAGATCGAGTTCATCACGTGGCCCGCAACTTGCGCGAGCGTGGGAAACAGGTCGCCACGCGTGCGGTCCGGCGAATCGCTGCGCACGCGCGCCGTGCCCACCACCACCACGCGATCGGCGCCCAGGTGCAACGCGGGGCTCACCGGCGCGATCTGGCGCATGGAGCCGTCGCCGAAATACTCGCGATTGAGGTGGTACGGCGGGAAGAGGAAGGGAATGGCGCTGGAAGCCATCAGGTGCTGCGGCGTGATGCGCGTCTTGATGCCGATGCGCATCGAGCGCTTCCAGCCCTCGAGGTCCTCGGTGCCTTCGAAGAAGCTGCAGCTCTGCCCCGAGGTGTAGCCCGAGCAGGTGATCGACAGCGCGTCGAGCGCGCCGGCGGCGATGTTGCGCTCGATGCGGCTGAAGTCGAGCGTGCGCGTGAGCAGGCTTTCCAGCGGGCGGTTGTCGAGCAGCGAGACGCGCTTGTTCTTGACCCACGCGCCGAAGAAGAGGCTTGCGAGCCAGCGTCCGCTGTTGGAGGCGACGCCGGGGAAATCGGCACGATACACATGGTGCGGTTCGAATTGGCGCCACACGTCCAGCAGCTTTTCCACCGCGACGCCGAAGTCGTCGGCATTCACGGCCAGCGCGCCGGCATTCACCGCGCCGGCGGAAGTGCCGCAGATGATGGCGAAGGGATTCTTCTTCGGGTCGGGAAGCATCTCCCGCAATGCCTGCAGCACGCCCACCTGGTAGGCGGCGCGCGCTCCCCCGCCCGCGAGTACCAGGCCGGCTTTGCCCTCAGCTGCCGTGGAATCCATCATCAGGCACGCTTCTTCTCCTTGCGCACCGGTGTACCCCCTGCGCGGGCGTTTTGCAACATTTCCTCGGCGTGGCGCCTGGTGGCCTCGGTGATCTTGAGGCCGCCCAGCATCCGCGCCACTTCATCGACGCGCTCCGAGGCGTCCAATGGATCAACCGTCGCCAGGGTGCCGGAGCGGCCCCCTTGCTTGGCTACGCGCAGCTGGGTGCGCGCATGCACGGCTACCTGCGCCAGGTGCGTGACCGAAAGAACCTGGTGGTGGCGCGCGAGGGTCTGTAAAAGCTGGCCCACCACTTCCGCAACGGCGCCGCCGATGCCCGCGTCCACTTCATCGAAGATCAACGTCGGCACCGAGGCCTGTCCCGAGAGCAGGACCTGGACGGCAAGCGAGAGCCGCGAAAGCTCGCCCCCGGAGGCGGTGCGCGCAAGCGGCGCCAGCGCCTGCCCGGCATTGGCCGCGACCATCAACTCGACCGATTCGAGGCCGCCGGCCGAAGGCGTCTCCAGCGTTTGCAGCGCGACTTCCAGCCGGCCGCCAGCAAGCGCCAGGCGCTGCATGGTGGCGGTGACTTCGGCCGCCAGTTTCTTCGCAGCATCGCGACGCACCTTGCCGAGCTTGCCGGCGAGATCTCGGAACGCCTTTTCCTTCGCGGCTTCCTGCTCGCGCAATTTCTCCAGGCTTTCCTCGCCACCCAGCTCCGACAGGCGCGCGCGCCTCTCCGAGAGCGCGGCCGGCAGCTCCGCCGGATCCACGCGGTACTTGCGCGCGCTGTCGAAAACCGCCCTGATTCGCGCATCGAGCTGCCCCAGCCGGCCCGGATCGACGTCGAGGCGCTGCAAGTAGCGGCGCAGCTCGTGCGCCGCCTGGCCCGCGTGCACGCCCGCCGTCTCGGCATCGCGGCGCGCATCTTCGAGCGTGGGATCGAGTGCTGCGGCCTGGGCGAGGCGCGAAGCCACGGCAGCCAGCTGCGAGGTTGCAGCAGCTTCCGACTCGTCCAATGCTTCCGCGCATTCGGAAACGGTGGCGATGAGTTCCTGCGCATGCGCGAGACGGCGATGTTCGGCCTGGTCGTCAATCCAAGGGTTCGGCTCGAAGGCGAGCGCCTCGAGGTCGCGGATCTCGTGCGTGAGCAACTCACGCTCGCGCGCCGAGGTTTTCTGCGCACCTTCGCGCGCGATGCGCTGGTCGGCGAGACGGCGCCATTGGGCATACGCATGGGACACATCCCGCGCTAGCTCCTGCGCTTGCGCGTACGCATCGAGCAGCGCGCGCTGGCGGTCGCGCTTGAGCAGCAGCTGGTGGTCGTGCTGGCCGTGGATGTCGAGCAGCATCTCGCCCAGCTCTCGCAACTGCGCGGCAGTGGCGGGACGGCCATTGACGAAGGCGCGGGAACGTCCGGTGGAGTCGATGGTGCGGCGCACGAGGCAGGCGCCGTCGCCCTCCTCCAGCTCCTGCGCGGTGAGCCACGCCTGCGCGGCAGGCACGGCGGAGACATCGAAGTCCGCGGTGACCTCGGCACGTTGCGCCCCGGCACGGACGACGCCGGCATCCGCGCGGCCACCCGTAGCCAGGGCCAGTGCGTCCACGAGGATCGACTTGCCCGCGCCGGTCTCGCCCGTGAGCGCCGTGAAACCACTCGCCAGCTCGAGGTCGAGTCGCTCGACGATGACGTAGTCCCTGATCGAGAGTGCTCTCAGCATGGGCTCAACTGACCAAATCGTTGTCCGCCGATGAACGCCGATGAACGCAAATGAAAAACAAGAATGCAATCCGCGCCACCCCAGGCATGGCAACGAAATTCCCAATGCTTTTATCAGCGTTCATCGGCGTTCATCGGCGGACGAGGGTGTAGTAGCCAGCGCAGCGTCAAGACGCCCGCTCGGTCCAGCGCAGCTTCTGCCGCAGCATGGAGAAGTAGCGGTAGCCGCGTGGGTGCAGCAGCGTGGCGGGCTTGGGCGCGGCCTGGACGCAGACGACATCGCCGTGCTCCAGTTCGCAATGCGCCTGCACGTCGAAATTCACGCGCGCATCGGTGCCTCGCACCAGCGTGATCTCCACCTTGGAGGTGCTGCGGATGGCCACCGGGCGATTGGAGAGCGTGTGCGGCGAGATGGGCACCAGCGAAATGGCCTGCAGCGACGGATGCAGGATGGGCCCCCCGGCCGAGAGCGCGTAGGCGGTGGAACCCGTTGGCGTGGCGACAATGAGGCCGTCCGCACGCAGGCTGTAGATGAATTCCCCGTCCACGGTGACCGCGAATTCGATCATGCTGCCGACCGCGCCGCGGCTCACGACGACGTCGTTCATGGCGAGGGAGGAGATCACTGTCCTGTTGCCGCGCTTGACCAGGCCCGAAAGCAGCAGGCGCTGCTCCGGAACGAAGTCGCCTTCCAGCAAGGCCTCGATGGCGGGGCCGACGTTTTCCGCGGGAATGTCGGTAAGAAAGCCCAGGCGCCCGAGGTTGACACCCACGAGGGGCACGCCGTGCTCTGCCATCAATCGGGCGCAGGAGATGAGCGTCCCGTCGCCGCCCACGACAATCGCGAGGTCGCACTTGGCGGGCAGCGCATGCAGTTCGACCACGGCATCCGGCGCCTTGCGCGCAACCGATGCGGTGAGAGGATCCATGAGGATCGACATCCCGCGCGCGTGCAGCGCCTCCGAGAGGAGGTCGAGGATATCCGGCAGGCTCGGTGCGTCGCTCTTGCCGACGACGGCCACGATCTTGAACGCGCGGGGCATGGCCGCAATTAAAGCATGATTGTTTGTAGAATAGCCCCCAAGATGCTCTCCGAACGCGCGCAGAACCTCCTCAAGATCCTGGTCGAGCGCTATATAGCCGATGGACAACCCGTCGGCTCTCGCGCCCTCTCCCGCTTCTCGACGCTCGAGCTCTCCCCGGCCACCATCCGCAACGTGATGGCGGACCTGGAGGAAATGGGCTTCGTCGCCAGCCCACACACCTCTGCGGGGCGTGTTCCCACGCCCAAGGGTTATCGCTTCTTCGTCGATACGCTGCTCACGGTGCAGCCGATGGAGGAACTGGAGCGCGCGCACCTCGCCGGCCAGCTGATGCCCGACGATCCGCACCGCGTGGTGGCCGCGGCCTCGCAGATGCTTTCTGACCTCACGCATTTCGCGGGCGTTGTGGTTTCTCCCCGCCGGCGCGGCGCGGTGCTGCGGCACATCGAATTCTTCGGCCTCACCGAAAAGCGCGTGCTGCTGATCATCGTTGCCAGCGATGGCGAAGTGCAGAACCGCGTGCTGGTCACGGACCGCCGCTACTCGCCCTCGCAACTCACTGAGGCGGCCAACTACATCAACCAGCACTACGCCGGCATGGAGTTCGACCAGCTGCGCAACAAGGTGCGCGGCGAGCTCACCGCCCTGCAGCAGGACATCTCGGAACTCATGCAGGCCGCGATCCAGATGGGCAGCGAGGCCCTGCGTCCCGCGACCGACGGCATGGTGATCTCCGGCGGGCGCAACCTTCTGGAAGTGGGCGAGCTTTCGAGCGACATGCAGCGCATGCGCCGCCTGTTCGACATGTTCGAGAGCAAGACGCAGCTGCTGGAGCTGCTCGAGCAAAGCGAACACGCCGAGGGCGTGAAGATCTTCATCGGCGGCGAATCGACGCTGGTGCCGCTGGATGAGTGTTCCATTGTGACGGCACCGTACGAAGTCGACGGCCAGGTGGTGGGCACGGTTGGCGTCATCGGTCCCACCCGCATGGCCTACGAAAGGGTGATCCCGATCGTTGACGTCACCGCCAAGCTCGTTTCCTCCGCCCTTTCCCAGAACTAAGAAAAAAACATGGCTGAAAAAAGTATCGGCGCACCCGCGCCGGGTGTGCTGCTGGTCAACCTTGGCACGCCGGATGAGCCCACGCCGGGTGCGGTGCGCCGCTACCTGCGCGAATTCCTTTCCGATCCGCGCGTGGTGGAGCTGCCGCGCTGGCTGTGGTTGCCGATCCTCTACGGCGTGATCCTTCCCTTCCGCCCGAAGAAAACCGCGAAGAAATACGAAAAGGTGTGGACGCGGGACGGCTCGCCGCTTCGCATCTATACGCTGCGCCAGGCGCAGATCCTCAAGGGTTCCCTGGGCGAGCGGTTGCAGGCGCTGGTGCACGTGCAGGCCGCGATGCGCTACGGCAACCCTTCGATCGCCGAGGGACTGGCGCAACTCAAGGAAGCCGGCTGCGACCGTATCGTGGTGATCCCCATGTATCCGCAGTACGCCGGCAGCGCTACCGGCTCGGTGGAAGACGGCATCGCGAAGGCGATGAAGAAATGGAAGCCGGCGCCGCCCCTGCGCCTGCTGCACGACTTCCACGAGCACCGCGCCTACGTGAAAGCCGTGGCCAGGAACGTGAACGACTACTGGATGAAGCACGGCCGCCCGGACCGGCTGGTGATGAGCTTCCACGGCATACCCAAGGCCTCCGTGGAGCGCGGCGACCCCTACCAGTCCCAGTGCCTGCTCAGCGCGCGCCTGATCGCGGCCGAGCTGGGCTGGAACGACCATCGCACCAAGGTGACTTTCCAGTCGCGCTTCGGCGCCGCGGAATGGCTGCAGCCGTACACGGATGTGACGCTGGCCGCCCTGGGGAAGGAAGGCGTGGGGCGCGTGGACGTGGTGTGCCCGGGATTCACCGCCGATTGCCTCGAGACCCTCGAGGAGATTTCCATCGAGGGCAAACACGTGTTCCTGGAGGCGGGTGGCAAGGAATTCCATTACATCCCATCCACGAACGACACCCCGGCCTGGATGACAGCACTCTCGATCATTACCCTCGAACAGCTGGAAAACGGCTGGACACCCCCACCCCGCAAGAAGGAATCCTGAAGATGCTTACCCTTGTCGCCCGCTGGATCATCAACGCCGCCGCCCTGCTGCTGGTGGCCTACCTCTACCCCGGCGTCATGGTCGAGAGCTTCTTCGCCGCGCTCATCGCGGCGTTGGTGCTGGGGCTGGTCAACGCGGTGATCCGCCCGGTCCTGCTGCTGCTCACCCTGCCCGTGACCATCCTCACGCTCGGGCTTTTCATCTTCGTGATCAACGCGTTGCTGTTCTGGTTCGTGGCGGAGGTCGTGCAGGGATTCAAGGTGACGGGGTTCTGGGCCGCCATGATCGGCTCGATCCTCTACAGCGTGATCACGCTGGTGACGAGTTGGGTGTTGTTCCCGCGCCGCAAATAGGGGGGTACCCCTTGATTTGCCGGGGTCAAATCCCCATCTGTTACTCAACACCCTGTTTTTAGAAGGAATTTCCTGTGACTGACGCCGAAATGGCGGGCTTTCCGGATCGCTCCGAAGCCCAGCCCCCTATGTCCGGCGCCGGGGCCCCTGAAGGCCCGGAGGCGCGCATCGCCGACCTGGAGGCCAGGCTGGCGGCCGCGCAGTCGGAAAGCGAGAAATCGCGCGAAGAGTGGCTCCGTGCGAAGGCAGATACCGAAAACGTCCGCCGCCGCGGCCAGGAAGATGTGTCGAAGGCGCACCGTTTCGGGCTGGAAGGTTTTGCCGCCGAACTGCTCGCGGTAAAGGACAGCCTCGATGCAGCGCTCGCGGTGGAAAACACCTCGGTCGAATCGATGAAGCAAGGCGTGCAGCTCACCGCCCGCCAGCTCGACAGTGCATTCGAAAAATTCGCGATCAAGGTGATCTCCCCCGAGGGCGAGAAGTTCGACCCGCACCGCCACCAGGCCATCAGCCTGGTAGAAAGCGACCAGGAGCCGGGCAGCGTCGTGACGGTGCTGCAGAAGGGCTTCCTGATCCACGACCGCGTGCTGCGCCCCGCCCTCGTGATGGTGGCAAAAGCTCCGGGCGCTTGATTCCGCGCCGAATAACCCTATTTATCCATCAACTTCAGACATCCCAGCACTAAGGAAGACGGAAATGGCAAAGATCATCGGCATCGACCTCGGCACCACCAACTCCTGCGTGGCCATCATGGAGGGCGGCAAGCCCAAGGTCATCGAGAACAGCGAAGGCGCGCGCACCACGCCCTCGATCGTGGCCTACACGGATGGCGACGAAATCCTCGTCGGCGCCCCGGCCAAGCGCCAGGCCGTCACCAACGCCAAGAACACCCTCTTCGCGGTGAAGCGCCTCATCGGACGCAAGTTCGAGGAGAAAGAGGTGCAGAAGGACATCAACCTGATGCCCTACAAGATCGTGAAGGCGGATAACGCCGACGCGTGGGTGGAGGTGCGTGGCAAGAAAATCGCGCCGCAGCAGGTCTCGGCCGAGACGCTGCGCAAGATGAAGAAGACGGCCGAGGACTACCTCGGAGAACCGGTGACGGAAGCCGTCATCACGGTGCCCGCCTACTTCAACGACTCGCAGCGCCAGGCAACAAAAGACGCCGGCCGCATCGCCGGCCTCGACGTGCGCCGCATCATCAACGAGCCGACGGCGGCAGCGCTGGCCTTCGGCCTCGACAAGAAGGAAGGCGACCGCAAGATCGCGGTTTATGACCTCGGCGGCGGCACCTTCGACATCTCGATCATCGAGATCGCGGCGATCGATGGCGAGCACCAGTTCGAAGTGCTCTCCACCAACGGCGACACGTTCCTGGGCGGCGAGGATTTCGACCAGCGCGTGATCGACTACATCGTGACCGAGTTCAAGAAGGATGCGGGCGTGGACCTCTCGAAGGACGTCCTCGCGCTCCAACGCCTGAAGGAAGCGGCCGAGAAGGCCAAGATCGAGCTGTCCAGCTCGCAGGCAACCGACATCAACCTGCCCTACATCACGGCGGATGCGACCGGTCCGAAGCACCTTGCGATGAAGCTCACGCGCGCGAAATTCGAATCGCTCGTGGACGAACTCATCGAACGCACCATCAAGCCGTGCGAGATCGCGCTGAAGGATTCGGGCATCAAGCTCTCGGACATCGGCGACGTGATCCTCGTCGGCGGCATGACGCGCATGCCGAAGGTGCAGGAGAAGGTCAAGGAGTTCTTCGGCAAGGAGCCGCGCAAGGACGTGAACCCGGATGAGGCGGTTGCCGTCGGCGCCGCGATCCAGGCTGGCGTGCTGCAGGGCGACGTGAAGGACGTGTTGCTGCTGGATGTCACGCCGTTGTCGCTCGGCATCGAGACCCTCGGTGGCGTGATGACCAAGCTCATCCAGAAGAACACGACGATCCCGACCAAGGCGCAGCAGGTGTTCTCGACGGCCGACGACAACCAGGGCGCGGTGACCATCCACGTGCTCCAGGGCGAGCGCGACGTGGCCAGCGGCAACAAGAGCCTGGGCCAGTTCAACCTCGAGGGCATTCCGCCTTCGCCGCGCGGCATGCCGCAGATCGAGGTGCAGTTCGACATCGACGCCAACGGTATCCTGCACGTGCACGCGAAGGACAAGGCCACCGGCAAGGAAAACAAGATCCGCATCCAGGCGAGCTCGGGCCTGTCCGAGGATGAGATCCAGCGCATGGTGAAGGACGCGGAACAGCACGCGGACGAAGACAAGAAGCTGCTCGAACTCGTGACCGCCCGCAACCAGGGCGAGGCGCTGGCGCACTCGATCCAGAAGTCGCTCACCGAATACGGCGACAAGCTCGACGCGGGCGAAAAGGAAAAGATCGAGGCGGCCATCAAGGACCTCGAGGGCGTGCTGAAGGGCGAGGACAAGGCAGAAATCGATGCCAAGACCCAGGCGCTGGGGACGGCCTCGCAGAAACTCGGCGAGAAGATCTACGCCGACTCGCAGGCCAAGAACAGCGGCCCTGAAGCGCAAGCCGCCGCTGGTGGTGCGCAGGGCGGCCCGCAGGAAAAGACCGTTGATGGCAATGTGGTCGACGCGGAGTACACCGAAGTCAAAGATAAAAAGTCAGCGTAGCCGATGGCGGGCAGCGAGGCGATCATTTGAGCGGACGACTTCGTCGCCGCTCAATTCCTCGAGCAGAATGAAATCGGGGCCGGGGTTGTACCTGGCCCCGATTTTCGATTTTCAAGACTTAGGGATACATGGCGACAAAGAAACGCGACTACTACGAAGTCCTCGGCGTCAACAGGGATGCCGCCGAAGAAGACATCAAGAAGTCCTATCGCAAGCTGGCGATGAAATTCCATCCGGACCGCAATCCGGACAACAAGGAATCCGAGGAGAAATTCAAGGAAGCCAAGGAGGCCTACGAAATCCTCTGCGAGCCGGAAAAGCGCAAGGCGTATGACACCTACGGCCACGCCGGCGTGCATCCGCAGATGGGCGGTGGCGAGGCGGGCATGGGTGGCTTCGCCGAAGCGTTCGGCGACATCTTCAGCGACATCTTCGGCGGTGGCCAGGGACGCGGCCGTTCCTCCGTCTTCCGTGGGGCCGACCTGCGCTACAACCTCGAGATCACGCTCGAGAACGCGGCGCGCGGCACCGAAACCAAGATCCGCATCCCCACCATGGAGGCGTGCGAAACCTGCCATGGTTCCGGCGCCAAGCCGGGCACGCAGCCCAAGCAGTGCGAGACCTGCCATGGCTCCGGCACGGTGCGCATCTCGCAGGGCTTCTTCTCGATCCAGCAGACCTGCCCCACCTGCCACGGCAACGGCAAGATGATTTCCGACCCATGCGCCACCTGCCGCGGCGCCGGCCGCCTCAAGAAACACAAGACGCTTTCGGTGAAGATCCCCGTGGGCGTGGACGAGGGCGACCGCATCCGCCTCTCCGGCGAAGGCGAATCCGGCGTCAATGGCGGCCCCCCGGGCGACCTCTACGTGGTGATCCACCTCAAGGAGCACGGCGTCTTCCAGCGTGACGGCGACGACCTGCACTGCGAGATGCCGATCAGCTTCAGCCAGGCCGCCCTCGGCGGCGAGATCGAAATCCCGACCCTCGACGGCTCGGCCAAGATCAAGGTGCCGCCCGAGACACAATCGGGACAGGTGTTCCGGCTGCGAGGCAAGGGCATCAAGGGCGTGCGCTCCAGCTACCCCGGCGACCTCATGTGCGAAGTGGTGGTGGAAACCCCGGTGCGCCTCACCGACCGCCAGAAGGAGATCCTGCGCGAGCTGGAGGACATCAATACCAAGGACGGCAGCCGCCACAACCCCCGCGCCAAGAGCTTCATGGACAAGGTGAGGGAGTTCTTCGCGGGCTAAAGAGCGTTATCATTTCCCCGACAACAATTAAGGTCATGGGGGAGAGATGCAGCGCACCCTGTTTTGCCTGTTCGCGGCCTTCGCAAGCAGTTTCGCCGCTGCGCAGGGCGTAACCGATACCGAGGTGCTCCTGGGGCAGTCGGTCGCCCTCACCGGGCCCGCCGCCCAGCTGGGGCTCGACATGCAGCGCGGCGCCAACCTCTACTTCGAATCGGTCAACGCCAAGGGGGGCGTGAATGGCCGCAAGGTCCTCCTCAAGACCCTCGACGACGCCTACGAGCCGCCCAAGGCCGCCGAGAACACGAAGAAGCTGATCAACGAGGAGAAAGTCTTCGCGCTCTTCGGCTACGTGGGCACGCCCACCTCAGCCGCTTCGATGCCGATCTTCACCGACGCCAAGGTGCCCTTCGTCGGCGCCTTCACCGGGGCTGAAAGCCTGCGCAACCCGCTCAACCGCTACATCTTCAACGTGCGCGCGAGCTACTTCGACGAAACCGAGGCGATCATCCAGCACCTGACCGCGATGAGCATCGACAAGATCGCGATTTTCTACCAGAACGATGCCTACGGGCAGGCGGGGCTCGCGGGCGTCGAGCGCGCGCTGGCCAAACGCAACCTCAAGCTCGCGGGCAAGGGCACGGTGGAGCGCAACACGGTGGAGGTAAAGGCCGCCATCGACTCGCTGCTCAAGGCCGACGCCCAGGCAATCGTCATGATCAGCGCCTACAAGTCGTGCGCCGCTTTCATCAAGAACATGCGCAAGGCGGGCGCGAACCCAACCTTCTGGAACGTTTCATTCGTGGGCAGCAAGGCGCTGGCGAAGGAGCTCGACAAGGAGGGCCGCGGGGTCCAGATCTCGCAGGTGGTCCCCTTCCCCTGGGACAGCAGCGTTCCGGTGGTGAAGGAGTACCGCAAGCTGATGGAAGAAGCGAAGGGTGAACCCGGCTTCGGCTCGCTCGAAGGCTATATCGCGGCCAAGGTGATGGTGGAAGGCCTGCGCCGCGCCGGCAGGAAGTTCGACCGCGAAAGCTTCATCAAGGCGATGGAAACGATGGACTCGTTCGACACCGGCGGCTTCCGCGTGAGCTTTACCCACAATAGCCACAGCGGTTCGAAGTTCGTCGACCTCACGATCATCTCGCGCGACCAGAAGTTCGTGCGCTAGCCGCCCAGGCCTTCCGCGACTACTTCGCCACCGGGATTGAATGCTTTCCCGCGGCGGCGGGTTTCGCCGGCACGGACTCCAGGTCTTCGCGCGGCAGCGTGAAGCGGAACGTCGCCCCATGCCCCTGCACGCTTTCCACCGAAACCGTGCCCCCGTGCGCCTCGACGAAGGTTTTCACGATTGCGAGTCCCAACCCCAGGCCGTCGCGCTCGGGATCGGTCTCAAGCGGCTCGAACACCTTGTCGATGCGATCAGCCGGGATGCCCGCACCGTTGTCGGTCACCCAGCATTCGACACAATCGCCAGAATCCAGCTCGCGCGCGCCGATCGTCACCTCTCCGCCGGGTGCGTATTCCATCGCATTTGTGACCAGGTTCTGGAGGATGCGCCGCAGCAAGCCCGCATCCGCATGCACCTGGAGTTCGTCGGGCACCTGGTTGACCAGGCGGGTCGAGCCCTTCGCGGCGATTGGGTGAAGGTCCTGGGATAACTGCTCGACCACCGGCCACAGGTCGAAGGTGCGCCGTTCGAGCTGCACGCCGAGCTCCGTCAGCAGCTGGGTGTTTTCCTTGAGCACGTGGCTTACCAGCCCGTCGAGCTGCTTCGCGTTGCGCGCCAGGGTCTTGAGTAGCCGCGCCGCCTCTGCGTCCTCCGCGCTTGCGGGCAGGCGCTGCTGCAGGATATGGACCGAGAAGGTGATCGCGCTGAGCGGCGTGCGCAGGTCATGTGCGATGAAGGCCAGGTGTTCGGCGCGCCGGCGCTGCGCGTCGCGCGCCTGGCTTGCGGCGAAGGCCTTCACCGCGCCCGCGATCGCCTCGTCGAAGGCCGTGTCCACCGCTCGCCGGCTCGCGCCGGCCAGGCCGATCTGCTCGCGCTCGGCGATTTCGTAGACACAGTCGCGCAGGATGCCGTATTCGGCAACAATTTCCTCGATGTCGAAGCCGTCTTCGAAGCGCTGCAGGCCGTGGGCGAGTGGAATCGGCTCGGTGCCGGCATCCTCTCCGAGGTTGCCGCCGTCCGACTTCGTGAGCTGGATGGCGAGATCCGCGATCCATCCCGGAATGTGATCGCGCAGCGCGGGAGTGTCGAGTGCGGCGGCAGACGGAAGCGCGCAGACCTGCTCTCGCCAGCGCTCCATGAGGGCGTCGCGCTCCTCGGTGAGGATGGCGGCGAGGCGGACAAGGTTTTTCATCGAATCCTCCGGGAGTTCAAGTATACGGCGCGCGCTTCGCCCCGCTTTGTCCGGATGCACTGCCGGAGGCGCTGCGGCCTGCAGCTATTTACGCCGCCACTCGGTCGCGCCACCGGGTTTGTCCTCGAGGATGATGCCGGCCGCTTCGAGCTCCTTGCGGATCGCATCGGCCCCGGCGTAATCCTTCGCCTTCTTCGCAGCAGCACGTTGCGCGATCTTTGCTTCCACGTCGATGCCGGAACCGGCGCCCTTGAGGAAGGTCTCCGCGTCTGCCAGGAAAAATCCCAGCGTGCCGCCGAGCGCCTTGAGCAACCCGGCCAACTCGGGCGACCGGGTGCGATTCACTTCTCCGCGCAGCTCGTACAGCACGGCAAACGCAATCGGCGTGTCGAAGTCGTCGTTCATCGCGTCGCGGAAACGCGCGGCGTACTGATTGGACCAATCGATGGCCCCCGCCTGCGCGGGCGTGACAGCAGGAGCAGGCGGCACCTCGCGCAACGCCGTATAGAACCCGCGCAAGCTGTTGGCCGCATCGGCAAGCGTTTCCCAGGAGAAGTTGATCTCGCTGCGATAGTGGCCGCGCAGCAGGAACCAGCGCGTGGCCTCGCCACCCTGCACCGCGTCCTGCTGGGCAAGCACATCGCGCAGCGTGTGGAAGTTGCCGAGCGACTTCGACATCTTCTCGCTGTCCATGTTGAGGAATGCGCCGTGCATCCAGCAGATGGTGAAGGGCGTGTGCCCCGCGCCTTCGCTCTGCGCGATTTCGTTTTCGTGGTGCGGGAACTGCAGGTCCACCGCGCCGCCATGGAGGTCCACCGGCGTGCCAAGCACCGAAGCCGCCATCGCGGAGCACTCGATGTGCCAGCCCGGCCGTCCGGCACCGTAGGCGGAAGGCCACGACGGTTCACCCGGCTTGGCCGATTTCCACAGCGCGAAGTCAAGCGCGTCGTGTTTTCCGCTCTCGCCTTTCGCCGCGATGCGCTCGCCCTGGCGAAGGTCGTCGAGGTTCTTGCGCGAAAGCTTGCCGTACGCGGGGAAGCCGCGCACCGAGTAGTACACGTCGCCGCTGGGCACGCGGTATGCGAGGCCGTTCTGCTCGAGTACGCCGATGAGGCCGAGCATCGCATCGACATACTTCGTCGCACGCGGCTCGCGATCGGGCGGCAACAGGTGCAGGCGTGCGCAGTCTGCCGAGAAGGCCTGCGCCATGGACTCCGCAAGCTCCGCGAAAGGGATGCCGCGCTCTTTCGCACGCTCGATGATCTTGTCGTCGATGTCAGTGACGTTGCGCACGTACGTCACTTCATAACCCGCGACCCGCAGCCAGCGCGACACCATGTCGAACGTCGTGAAGGTGCGTGCGTTGCCGATGTGGATGTAGTCGTACACGGTTGGCCCGCAGACGTAGAGGCCCACCTTGTTGGCAACGCGTGGCGCGAAGGCTTCCTTCTTGCGCGAGAGCGTGTTGTAGATCTGTATTTTGGGCATGTTCATATGCGCCAGAAGGCGCCGGAGAATCTATGCTGTGAGGACCGCGGCGAGTGCCGCGGAGCTGCTTAACAGGCCGTTACGCAGCAGCGCCGACAGTGCGGCACATTGTGAAGGCACCCGAAGGCGGGTAGAATGTTGTTTCCCATAATATTCAACAGATTATACACAGCCCGACACCATGCCGCAGCGCTCCCTGAACTTGAAGTCCCTGGTCCTGGCGGTGCTCGCCGCGGGCTGGTTTGGCGCCGCCTTCGCGGCCCCCGCCGACGACCTGCGCGATGCGCAGCGGCTATATTCCCAGGGACGTGCGCAACCGGCCCTCGAAAAAGTCGACCTTTTCCTCAAGGTCCAGCCACGTGACCCGCAGGGCCGCTTCCTCAAGGGCCTGCTGCTGACCGAGCAGAAACGCGTCCCCGAGGCGATCCAGGTCTTCACCGGCCTCACCGAGGATTTCCCGGAGCTGCCCGAGCCCTACAACAACCTCGCCGTGCTCTACGCCTCGCAGGGCAACTACGACAAGGCCAAGTCCGCACTCGAGTTGGCTATCCATACACACCCGAGCTACGCGACTGCGCACGAGAACCTCGGCGACATCTACGCGCAGCTCGCCAGCCGCGCCTATGACCGCGCGCTGCAACTGGACAAGAACAACGCCACCGCGCAGCTCAAGCTCGCGATGGTGAAGGACCTCTTCACCGGCAATCGCACTGTCGGCGCCGGGCCCGCCAAGGCCGCCCCGCCGAAAGTGGCCGCGTCATCGGCCGCCATCCCCGCGGCGACGGTGGCCCAGACACCCGAACCCGCGAAGAGCGCCCCCGCGAAGGTCGAGCCCCCCAAGGTGGTCACACCCCCGAAACCGGCCGCGTCTTCCGCAGCTGTCCCCGCAGCGGCGGCGACCAAGCCAATCGAACCGCCAAAAGCAGCCCCCGCCGCCGACGAAAAAGCCGCCATCACCGCGGCGGTCGAGGCCTGGGCCAAGGCCTGGGCCGCGCAGGACGTGAAGGGCTACCTCGCCGCCTACGCGCCGGACTTCGAAGTGCCGGGCGGGCTCAAGCGCGCCGCCTGGGAAAAGCAGCGCAAGGAACGTATCGAAGCGCCGAAATCCATCGAGGTCGACGTGGCGGTGAGCAACATCAAGGTGAACGGCAACGAGGCGAGCGCCAGCGTGCGCCAGAACTACAAGTCGCCGACGCTCACCAACACCACCACCAAGGGCATGAAGCTGGTGAAATCCGGCGACCGCTGGCTCATCAAGCAGGAGCGGTGAGGCAGGGAATGGTCCGGCAACACGTGCGCCAGGGCATTCGCCTTGCGCCGCGCCTGATCCTCGCGGCCGTCGGCATGGCCGCGGCTTCGGTGGCCGACGGTGGCACGCCCGCCGCCATTGCGATGCACGTCAGCACCATCGCCTATGCCAATGAGATTGAGGGCTCGCTGATGCGCGCCTTCAACGGCCTGCGCGAGAGCAACCTCAAGCAGGCGCTGACCGAGATCGACAAGGCGCTCGAAAGCAAGCCGAACTTCCTCCTCGGCCACCTGCTGAAGGGCGACATGCTGATGGCGCGCGCCGGCCGGCCGGTGGCGTTCGCCTCCCTCGACGCCAGCGCCGCCAGCGTGGCGCCCCTGCAGGACGAAGCCCGCGTGCGCGTGCGGCGCTACCTCGATGCGCCACGCATCGACTATCTGCCCGCCGCAGTCCTGCAACTGTCGAATTCGCAGCAACACGTGCTCGTGGTGGACACCACGCGCCAGCGCCTCTTTGTCTACGCCAACGAACTCGGCCGCCCGCGTTATATCGCCGACTTCTACATCAGCCTCGGCAAAAGCGGCACCGACAAGGAGCGCGAGGGCGACCAGAAGACACCCATCGGCGTCTACCGCATCACCTCGGTGAAGGAGAAGCTTCCGGACTTCTACGGCTCGCGCGCCTTCCCGATCGACTATCCCAACGAGTGGGACCGCATGAACGGTCGCCAGGGCCACGGCATCTGGCTGCATGGCACGCCTTCCACGACCTACAGCCGCCCGCCGCGCGCAACCGACGGCTGCGTGGTCCTCACCAACGACGACTTCGCGCGCCTCAGCCGCTACGTCGACGTGAGCCGCACCCCGGTGGTGATCGGCCAGTCGGTGCAGTGGCATGAAGCGCGCGCCTGGGAAGGCGAACGCGACCAGTTCCTCTCCAGCTTCAACAAGTGGAAGAGCGACTGGGAGAGCCTCGACGTCGACCGCTACTTCAGCCACTACTCGCCGCAATCGCGCACGGATTTCGCCGCGTGGAAGAGCGCCAAGCGCAAGATCAACTCGGGCAAGTCCTGGGTCAAGGTCGGCGTGAACGACATGAGCCTGTTCGCCTATCCCGGCGGCCGGGACATGATGATGGTGACCTTCGAGCAGGACTACCGCTCGAGCAACCTGTCGAACCGCACCGTGAAGCGCCAGTACTGGGTCCGCGAGGGCCGCGAGTGGCGCATCCTCCACGAGGCGGTGATTTCCTGATCACAAGAAACCCATTTACCTTCCTCGGAATACCACCATGAAACTCTCTCACTGCATCGCCATCGCATCACTCGCCTGCGCCGCCGTGTTTCCCCTCGCCGCGTTCTCGCAGGGCAAGCCGATGTGTGTCCCCAGGGATGGTGTGGTCAAGGTGCGCCTGACCACCAGCATGGGCCCGATCGTGCTGCAGCTGGACGACAAGAAAGCTCCCATCTCGACCGCCAATTTCGCCAAATACGTCGAATCCGGCCACTACAACGGCACCATCTTCCACCGCGTGATCGATGGCTTCATGATCCAGGGCGGCGGCTTCACCAGGGACATGACCCAGAAACCGACATCTGCGCCGATCAGGAACGAAGGCGCCAACGGCCTGAAGAACGAGGCCTACACGGTTGCAATGGCGCGCACCAACGCGGTGGACTCCGCCACATCGCAGTTCTTCATCAACGTGAACGCCAACACCGCGCTCGACGCGGTGCCACCGAAACCCGGCTACGCCGTGTTCGGCAAGGTGATCGAGGGCAAGGAGACGGTGGACAAGATCCGCGCCGTGCCCACGGGCAACGCCGGCGGCCACCAGAACGTCCCCAAGGAAGTGGTGACGATCGAAAAAGCGGAGTGTTTCTGATGGCCAAGGTCAAGCTCACCACCTCCATGGGCCCGATCGTGATCGAGCTCGACGAAGCGAAGGCGCCGATCAGCTCGGAGAACTTCCTCAAGTACGTCGACTCCGGCCACTACGACGGCACCATCTTCCACCGCGTGATCCCGGACTTCATGGTGCAGGGCGGCGGCTTCTCGGCGGACATGAAGCAGAAGCCGGTGCAGGCCGCGATCAAGAACGAAGGCGCCAACGGCCTGAAGAACGACCGCTACACGGTGGCGATGGCGCGCACCGGCGTGCGTGACTCGGCCACCTCGCAATTCTTCATCAGCACCAAGGACAACGACTTCCTCAACTACAGCGGGGAATCGCCCAACGGCTGGGGCTACGCGGTGTTCGGCAAAGTGGTCGAAGGTACCGACACGGTCGACAAGATCCGCAAGGTCGCCACCGGCAGCAGCGGCGGGCACCAGGACGTTCCGCGTGAAGCCGTCGTGATCGAAAAGGCCGAGCGCGCCTGAGCTTGGTCGCGGCCGGCGCGCGCACGCTGTTCGCCTCGGACCTGCACCTCGACGCATCGCGGCCCGCGATCGTCGAGCAGTTCGAGCGGTTCCTCGAGAAAGTTGTCCCGGGCGCGGATGCGCTCTATATCCTCGGCGACCTCTTCGAGTACTGGGTGGGTGATGACGGCCTCTCATTGCCCTTCCCTGCGCTGGTGGCGGCGCGCCTCAAAGCCGCTGCCGCGCACACCCCGATCCACTTCATGCACGGCAACCGCGACTTCATGGTCGCGCGCGGCTTTGCGGATGCTTCGGGCGTGCGGCTGATCGACGATCCCACCCAGCTCGACCTCTACGGCACGCGCACGTTGCTCATGCACGGCGACACGCTGTGCACGGACGACATGGCCTACCAGGCGTTCCGCGCCCAGGTTCGCAACCCCGCCTGGCAACAAGTCGCGCTCGCGCGGCCCGTGGCCGAGCGCCTCGCGATCGCCGAGAACCTGCGCGAGAAAAGCGAAGGCGCCAAGCAGGGCAAGGCGATGGCGATCATGGATGTGGCACCCGATGCGGTGGCGAAGGCTTTCGCGCAATCCGGTTGCACGTTGATGATCCATGGGCATACACACCGCCCCGCCCGCCACGTGGCCACCATTGATGGCGTGGAGCGCGTGCGCTGGGTGCTGGCCGACTGGTACGAGCGCGCGAGTTACCTCGAAGCCTCGCCTGCAGGACTGCGCGCCATCGAAGCGGCCTGAGAGCGGGGCCAGGGCAGGCCCGCGCGTGCATAGGCCGCGCGAATCGCCGGCAACATCTCGCGCGTGTATTTCTCCGCCTGCGCGATCACGCGAAGGCGATAGTCCTCGTCGTGGCCCGCGTAATACCCGATGTTGGGATGCAGCACGACGTCCGCCTGCGAAGACTCCGCAGCCACCTGGCGCGCGCGCCGCGCGTCCTTGTCGCGCCATGACTGCGGCGCGCTGGGCGGCGTGTCCTTCTCGTACGCGGAGACGTCCACCGCGATCACCAGCCTGGCCCCGAGCGAGCGCGCGGCGCTGATGGGCACGGGCGCGGCTTCGTCACCGTCCACAAAAAGATCATTGCCGATGGGCACCGGTTCGAACTGGCCGGGACTTGCCGCTGAAGCGCGCACTGCCAGGCCGGTGTCGCCATGGTTGAAGAGCGCAAGCTTGCCGTCGGACAGCCGCGTGGCGGCGACGACGAATCGCGTGGGGAGTTTCTCCAGCGTCTTGTTCTCGACGCACGCGTTGACGTACGCCTGCACCGTGGAGCCGGTGGCGAGCCCGCCGGCCAGCATCCGGAACTCGAAGAACTCCAGCACGTTGATGTCGCGCGCGAGCTTCTCGAGGCCGTTTGCGTTCATGCCGTCCGCGTAGATCGCACCCACCATCGCTCCGACGCTCGATCCGACGATGAGGTCGGCCTTGATGCCGTTTTCGTCCAGCACCTTGAGCACGCCGATGTGGGCGAAGCCGCGCGGCCCACCCGAGCCCAGCGCAAGCGCCACGCGTGGTGCCGCGCCCGTGGGCGCCTCGAAACGCGGCAGGCGATCGGGTCCCACTTCATTGGCGGACTTGCAGCCGCCGAGGAGAAAGGCCACGGCGAGGCTGGTGGCGAGAATCCTGCGCATGGCTTTCAGCTGCAGTTGTCCTGATAGGCGCGTTTCCACGCCTGCAGCTCTTTCTCGCGCACTTCGTCGCTCGCATAGACGCGCTCACCCTTGGCATCACGCGAATAGACCGGAGCCTGGCGCTCGAGGATGGTGATCTGACGCTGCGCGTTGGCACATTCGCGCTTGCGTTCCGCGCTGTCCTGCTTCTTCTGCTGCGCTTCCTCGGCGCGTGCCTTGTCGAGCCGGCGGGTTCGAAGGTCGCGCTCCATCTCCTTCCACTTCTCCGGGTTGTTGGAACGCGCCGGTTCGGACGGAGGGGATGGCGCGGCGATGGCGGTGGCGGGCGTGCCGTCGGCGGGTTTCTCGCCGTAGTGCGTGCGGCCCTGCGCATCGACCCACTTGTAGATCTGCGCTTGCGCGTCGACGCCACAGAGCAATGCGGCCAGCAGCACCGCACGCCCGGCGCGGATACTCAGGGCTCGTCGAGCCTCAGTGTCAGGCATTTGGCGGATCCTCCGGCTTTCATGAACTCCGAAAGCGGTGACTGCAGGACTTTGAACTTCTTTGTACCCAGCGCCTTCACGAATGCGGGCGTGGCGCGGTTCACGACCACGGAGTCGTCGATGTTGACGGCGTTGCACGCGAACGCCAGTGCGTCCTCTTCGTCGATCGCGATGCGCCGCGCGGCGGGCACGCGTGCTTCGATTGCCTTGCGCGACTCTTCATCGAACGCCGGCGGAAAATACATCAGGTATCCGCCCTCGAGGGGGCAGAAACAGGTGTCGAGGTGGTAGAAGCGCGTGTCGACCAGCTTGAGGTTGATCACTTCGACGTCGAGGCGCTCTGCGAGGATCTCGCGCGCCTCCGAGATCGAGCGGTGGCCGTGCGCCATCCACAGGCGCTCCTCGGAGCGGTCGAAGAGCGCGTCGCCGGCGCCCTCGAAAGGCACGTCACGCGGCATCAGTGACACGTCATAGCCGCGGTCCATGAACCAGTCGGCGAAATACGGCTCCTCGTACTGGCGCTCCGGATAGCGGAAACGCGAGACGATGAAGCGCTTGTCCTTCACCAGGCCTGCGTTGGCGGTGAACACCATGTCGGGCGAGCCGGGTTGCGGCAGCACCAGGCGAACGGTCGCGTGGTCGGTGAGCGTGTCGTAGAGCGCGCGCCACTGCTGCTTGGCCACCGCGTTGTCGATCTTGCGCAGGTTGCCGTGCATCCACGGGTTGATGATGTAGGCCACCGTGAAATATTCCGGCGGGCACATCAGGAAGACGTGGCGGCTCATAGGCCCCTGTCCAGGTCCGCGCGGATGTCTTCCGGATCTTCGAGGCCGACGCCGAGGCGGATGAGTCCTTCGGGGATTCCCGCAGCTTCGCGCTCGGCCGGCGTCAAGCGTCCGTGTGTGGTTGTCGCCGGGTGGCAGATGGTTGTTTTCACGTCGCCGAAATTCGCGGTGTTCGAAACCATCCGCACGGCGTCGATCACTCGCCACGCCGCTTCGCGCCCGCCCTTCACGACGAAGGACAGCAACGCCCCGCCGGCATTCTGCTGGCGCATGGCGAGCGCGTGCTGCGGATGCGATTCGAGGCCCGGGTAGAGCACACGCTCGACCGCAGCGTGGGATTCCAGCCAGCGCGCAACCAGCATCGCATTGACGCTGTGAGCGCGCATGCGAACACCCAGCGTCTCCATGCCCTTGAGGACCGTCCAGGCGTTGTAGGGCGAAATTGCCGGACCCGCCGTGCGCACGAACTGGAACAGCGGGCCGGTGACGAGGTCGGCGCGGCCGGCAATGGCGCCGGCAAGCACCCTGCCCTGGCCTTCGAGGTACTTGGTGGCCGAGTGGATCACGAGGTCAGCGCCGAGCTGCAGCGGCCGTTGCAGCGCGGGCGAGGCCACGGCGTTGTCGAGCGCGAGCACCGCGCCCGCCTTCCTGGCAATTGCCGCGAGTCCGGCGATGTCGACGATTTCCAGGGCGGGATTGGACGGCGACTCGGCGTACAGCAGCTTCGTATTCGGGCGGATGGCGCGCGCCCATTCATCGAGGTCGGTCGCCTTCACCCACGTGACCTCGATGGCGAATTTCTTCGCGATCTGGTCGAGCAGGGGGACCACGGTGCCGAAGACACCGCGCGCGGTGACGATGTGGTCACCCGCCTTCAGCAAGCCGAAGACCAGGGTGGTGATCGCGGCCATGCCGGTGGAGGTTGCGACGCACGCCTCGGCCCGCTCGAGTGCGGCGAGCCGATCCTGGAACATGCGCACCGTGGGGTTGGTGAAGCGCGAGTAGATGTTGTCTTCGGGAGCAGTGCTCGCGAATTTGCGCGCTGCCTCGGCCGCGCTCTTGTAGACGAAACTCGTGCTGAGGACCAGCGCTTCGGAGTGTTCCTGGAAGTCGCTGCGCAGGCCCCCTGCGCGGACACCCAGGGTGTCGGGCTTGTAGTTGCTGGACATCGGAATTTCGGACCCTCTCCCCGGCCCTCTCCCAAGGGAGAGGGAGATCAATCGACCCGCGAAAGGCCCAAGTCTAGCTGATAGCTGGACAACCGCGTCTCGCTGCCGGACTCGCCGTCGCGCCGGCCCGCGGCCACGCCCTCGAGGTATTCCGGCGAGACATCGCCGGTGATGTATTCCCCGTCGAAGCAGGAGGAGTCGAATTTCTCGATCGCCGGATTGAGGCAGCGCACGTCCTCGATCAGGGCCTCGAGGTCCTGGTAGATCACGGCGTCGGCGCCGATGGCCTCGGCGATCTCTTCCTCGGTGCGGCCGGTGGCGATGAGTTCGTTGCGCGTCGGCATGTCGATGCCGTAGACGTTGGGGTAACGAACCGGCGGGGCGGCCGAGGCGAAGAAGACTTTCTTCGCGCCGCTTTCACGTGCCATCTGCACGATCTCGCGGCTGGTGGTGCCACGCACGATGGAGTCGTCCACCAGCAGCACGTTGCGGCCGGTGAATTCGATCGCCATCGCATTGAGCTTCTGGCGCACGCTTTTCCTGCGCAGCTCCTGGCCCGGCATGATGAACGTGCGGCCGATGTAGCGGTTCTTGATGAAGCCTTCGCGATACGGCTTCTTCAGCTTGGCTGCGACTTCGAGCGCCGAGGGACGGCTGGAATCGGGTATCGGGATGACGACGTCGATCTGGTCTCGCAGGCCCAGCGCCATGATCTTGTCGGCCAGCGACTTGCCCATGTTGCGGCGGCTCTCGTAGACCGAGATGCCGTCGATCACCGAATCGGGGCGCGCGAGATAGACGAATTCGAAGATGCAGGGATTCAGCTGCGGGTTGGGCGCGCACTGGCGGCTGTGGAAGTTGCCGCTTTCGTCGACGAGGATGGCCTCGCCCGGGGCCACGTCGCGCATCACCTTGAAGCCCAGCGTATCCAGCGTGACGCTTTCCGAGGCCACGAGGAATTCAACACCCTTCTCCGTATCCGCGCGCCCGATGATGAGCGGACGGATGCCGTGTGGATCCCGGAAGGCGAGCATGCCGTGGCCTGCAACCATCGCGACGACGGCATAGGCCCCCTTCACGCGGCGATGCACCCCGGCGACGGCGGTGAAGATCACGTCCGGGTTGAGGCGATCACGGCCCGCGCTGGCGTCGTGGATTTCGTGCGCCAGCACGTTGAGCAACACCTCGGAATCGGAATTCGTGTTGACGTGCCGGCGGTCGTCCATGAAGAGCTCGTGACGCAGCTCCTCGGTATTGATCAGGTTGCCGTTGTGGCCCAGCACGATGCCGAAGGGCGAATTGACATAGAACGGCTGCGCCTCGGCTTCCGACGAGGCGGAACCCGCCGTCGGATAGCGGCAGTGGGCAATGCCCATGTGGCCGGCGAGCTTGCGCATGTCGCGCGTGCGGAAAACGTCACGCACCAGGCCGTTGCCCTTGTGCATGTGGAAGCTGTGGCCTTCCGCCGTCACGATGCCGGCGGCGTCCTGCCCGCGATGCTGCAGCACCGTCATGCCGTCATACAGCAGCTGGTTGACCGGGCTGCGCGCCACCACTCCGACGATGCCGCACATGGATCTAGGCCTCCTCTCGTGAGGTTAGGACATTGGGGCGGGCACCCCGGTTTCCAACATTTCTCATGGCAGCGGGATGACTTTGCCGTCCAGGGCCGAGCGCTTGAGCACGGCCTGGGCCGATTCCGCCGCCTCCCGCGTGGGAAACGGCCCCGCGCGCAGGCGGGTAAGGGCGCCGCCGGGCGATTCCAGCCGCTCGGTGTAGTGCGGGACCTTGGAGGCGACGAGCTTTTCGCGTGCCTGCTTGAGTTTGGTCTCGTCCCGGAAGGCGCCGACCTGCACCGCAAAGCCCTCGAGCTTGGGCGCTGCGGCTATCGACGGGAGCGGGGCTGGCGCGGCCGGGGGTGGCGGGGGTGCCCTGGGGGTCAGGACACGGGTCTCAGGCGGCGGCCTGGCGGGCTCTGCCTGGGTTCCCGACGCAGCCTGTCCCCGAACGTCTTTATCGGGGGCGGGAATGACGGAATCGGTGGCAATGACGGGGGGCGCCGCGGGAGTGACAGCAGGAGCAGCTGGGGACGGCGCCGGCAGCGGCGCAGCCTTTTCCTTCGAGGGGATCGCGAGCACCGGCTCCGACGGCCTGGGCTCGGAGTCGAGCAGCATCGGAACAAAAACCACCAGGAGCATCACCAGGGCGATGGCGCCAATCAGCCTCTGCCGGCCGCGCCGACGGATCTCACTGGCTTCTGGGTTCGCAGGGGCCGCCATGGGTCAGCGCGAGAACCGCAGCGCTTCCGCCACGGTATAGAACGATCCGAATACAACAATTCTATCATTCGGACCCGCTTCACGACGGGCTTCTTCGTAGGCCGCGGTGATGGTGGCGAAGGCGCGGTGCTTCGCCCCGCGCGCGGCAAGCAGTGCGGCGACGCTGGCGGCGCTGGCGGCGCGATCGCTTTCCGGCGACGCCACGAACCAGTCGTCCATGCGCCCTGCCGTCGCCTCGATGACACCGGCCACATCCTTGTCCGCGAGCACGCCGAAAACCGCGATGGTGCGTTCGAAATAACCCATGTCGCCGAGGCCGCTTGCAAGCGAACGCGCGGCGTGTGGGTTGTGCGCGACATCGAGCACGATGGCCGGCCTTCCCGGCAGCACCTGCAGGCGTCCGGCAAGGCGCACCGTTGCCAGGCCGCGCTTCACTTCACCCAGCGAGATGGGCAAACGGTCGGCAACTGCATCGAGCGCGGCCAGCGCGGACGACGCATTCTTCAATTGCCACGGCCCGCGCAGCGCGGGGATCGGCAGCGCGCGCCTGGCCCCGTGTTTGCCGATGTAGTCCCATTGCCGCTCCTGCGCCTCGTAGCGGAAATCGCGGCCCAGCAGCTGGAAGTCGGCGCCGATGGCTTGCGCGTGCGCAACGACGCTCGCGGGCGGATCGAAATCACCAAAAATCGCGGCACGCCCCGCCCGGAAGATGCCCGCCTTCTCGAAACCGATGGCTTCGCGGGTGTCGCCGAGGAAGGCCTGGTGGTCGAGGTCGACGCTCGCGACGATCGCGCAGTCGGCTTCGATGATGTTGACCGCATCGAGGCGCCCGCCGAGACCCACCTCGAGGATCGCGCATTCGACCCTCGCCTCGGCGAACAGCGCCAGCGCGCTGAGCGTGGCGTATTCGAAATACGTGAGCTGCGTATCGCCACGCGCGCGCTCGACCGCTTCGAAGGAACGTACGAGTGCATCGTCGGCACAGTCGTCGCCGCCCACGCGCACGCGTTCGTTGTAGCGCAGCAGGTGCGGCGAGGTGTAGAGGCCGGTGCGATAGCCCGATTCGAGCAGGATGCGCTCGAGGATGGCGCAGGTGGAGCCCTTGCCGTTGGTGCCGCCTACGGTGATGGTGACGGGTGGCGCGGAAAGGGCCATGCGCATCCACACTTCATGGACGCGATCCAGGCCCATCGCAATGGCGGAGGGATGCTGGGTGGAGATGTACTCCAGCCAGCTGCCGAGCGAACGACCGCTCAAGCTTCGGGCGCGGGGACGCGCTTGAGCAGCGTGATGAGTCGCGCGGTTTTCTCGCGCAGCTTGCGGCGGTCGATGATCATGTCGATTGCGCCTTTCTCGAGCAGGAATTCGGATCGCTGGAAGCCTTCCGGCAGCGTCTCGCGCACCGTCTGCTCGATCACGCGCGGTCCGGCAAAACCGATCAGCGCACCCGGCTCCGCCATCACCGCATCGCCGATGAAGGCGAAGCTTGCGGACACCCCTCCCATCGTCGGATCGGTGAGGATCGAAATGAACGGCTGGCGCGCCGCGGAGAGCTGGTGCAACGCAGCCGTGGTCTTGGCCATCTGCATGAGCGACAGCAGGCCCTCCTGCATGCGCGCGCCGCCGGTGGCGGTGAAGCAGACGAAAGGAAGCTCCTCGTCGCAGCAGGCCTGCACCGCGCGGACGAAGCGCTCTCCCACGACAGAACCCATCGAGCCGCCGAGGAAGCCGAACTCGAACGCCGCGGCAATCACCGGCACATTCCTGACCGAGCCCTGCATCACCACCAGCGCGTCGGTTTCCCCGGTGGTTTTCTCCGCTTCCGACAGGCGCTCCGAATACTTGCGGCTGTCCTTGAACTTGAGCGGATCGAGTGGCACCACTTCGGAGGCGAACTCCGCGCGGCCTTCCGGATCGAGGAAGAGGTCGAGGCGCTGGCGCGCCGAGAGGCGGTTGTGGAAACCACACTTCGGACACACGTGCAGGTTGTTTTCGAGGTCGGTGAAATACAGCACCGCCTCGCACGACGGGCACTTGCTCCACAGGCCTTCGGGGACAGCCTTCTTCTGCTGCCCGCCATCGTGCTTGATCTTGGGCGGAAGCAGCTTGCGGAACCAGCTCAAGCGGCTGCCTTCTCGATGGCCGCGGCGAATTCCGCCATCACGGCGCGGGCGCGCTCGGGTGCGGCTTCCGGCGCAACCGACGCGAGCTCCTGCACGACGCGGCTGCCGACAACCACTGCATCGGCGATGAGACCCACGCGCCGCGCAGTTTCGCCATCACGAATGCCGAAACCCACCCCGATGGGCACGCTGGTGTGGGCGCGGATGCGCTTGATCATCGCTTCGACGTCACTTGTATCGATGTTGGTGGCACCCGTCACACCCTTGAGCGCGACGTAGTAGATGTATCCACGCGCCACCTTCGCGACGCTTTTGATGCGCGCGTCGGTCGAGGTGGGTGAAAGCAGGAAGATCGGATCAATGCCGGAACCTTCGAGGGCATCGAGCCACGGCTGCGATTCCTCCGGCGGATAGTCGACGATGAGCACGCCATCCACCCCCGCGGCCTTCGCCTGCGAGACGAAGGCCGGAAGGCCCATGCGCTCGATCGGGTTTGCATAACCCATCAGCACCACCGGCGTCGCGTTGTCCTTGCCGCGGAACTCCGCCACGTAGGCCAGCACATCGCGCAGCTTCACCCCCAGCTTGAGCGCGCGCTCCGAAGACTTCTGGATCACGGGGCCGTCGGCCATGGGATCGGAGAACGGCATGCCGAGCTCGATCACGTCCGCGCCACCGGCGACCAGTCCATGCATGATCGCAACCGCCTGGTTCGGCGCCGGATCACCGGCGGTCACGAACGGAATCAGCACCGCGCGGCCCGCGGCGCGCGCCTTCGCGAAGGCGGTTTCGATACGCGTCATCAGAGTGACAACCCCGAGGCCTTGGCGACCGTGTGCATGTCCTTGTCGCCGCGTCCCGAGAGGTTCACGAGCAGGATGCGATCCTTGCCCATCGTCGGCGCCATCTTCATGGCGTGCGCCAGCGCATGGCTCGACTCGAGCGCGGGGATGATGCCTTCGGTGCGGCAAAGCGTGTGGAACGCCTTGAGCGCCTCGTCATCGGTGATCGAGACGTATTCGGCGCGCTTCGAATCCTTGAGCCACGCATGCTCCGGACCCACGCCGGGATAGTCGAGGCCGGCGGAAATCGAATGCGTGTCGATGATCTGGCCGTCGGCGTCCTGCATGAGATAGGTGCGGTTGCCGTGCAGCACGCCGGGAGAACCCGCGGAGAGCGAAGCCGAATGTTTGCCGGTCGCGATGCCGAGGCCGCCGGCCTCCACGCCGATCAGGCGCACGTCGGGCTGCGGGATGTAGGAAAAGAAAATGCCCATCGCGTTGGAGCCGCCGCCGACGCAGGCCAGCACCACGTCGGGCTGGCGCCCGGCGTCCTTCGGCATCTGCTCCACACACTCCTTGCCGACGATCGAATTGAAGTCGCGCACCATCATCGGGTACGGATGCGGGCCCGCGACGGTGCCGATGATGTAGAACGTGTTCTCGATGTTGGTGACCCAGTCGCGCATCGCTTCGTTGAGCGCGTCCTTGAGGGTCTTCGAGCCGCTTTCCACCGGCACGACGGTGGCGCCGAGCAGTTTCATGCGATAGACGTTCTGCGCCTGGCGCGCAACGTCTTCGCTGCCCATGTAGACCACACACTCCATGCCGTAACGCGCAGCCACGGTGGCGGCGGCGACGCCGTGCTGACCCGCGCCGGTTTCCGCGATGACACGCGGCTTGCCCATGCGCTTGGCGAGCAGCGCCTGGCCCACGGTGTTGTTTATCTTGTGCGCGCCGGTGTGGTTGAGGTCTTCGCGCTTGAGGTAGATCTGTGCCCCGCCCAGCTCATTCGAGAGGCGGCGCGCGTGATAGATGGGGCTCGGGCGGCCGACGTAGTGCTCGAGCTCCCAGGCGAGCTCGGCCTGGAACTCGGGATCCTTCTGGTACTTCGCGTAGGCGGTGGTCAGCTCATCGAGAGCCGCACGCAGCGTCTCGGCGACAAACACCCCACCGTAGGGACCGAAATGCCCGGTGGCATCCGGCAATGCGTACTGCGCCCACTCCGGCGGATTACCCTGCATCTTCACGTTGCACGCTCCGAATGAATTCGACGATCTTCCGCGGATCCTTCGACCCGCGAGTCACCTCGACGCCGGACGAGACATCCACGGCCCAAGGTTTTACTTCGCGCACTGCGCGCCCTACATTTTCGGGGTTGAGCCCCCCCGAAAGGACCACGGGGATCGGGAGGTCGGGCGGGATGCCCGTCCAATCAAATGTGCGTCCGGTGCCGCCCGGCTGGCCGGGTTCATGGGCATCCAGGAGCAGCGCCCTGGCCGTCGAGAAACGACCCACCCATTCTAGCAAATCGGTCCCTTCCTCCATCGGCACGGCCCGTACGTACGGGACGCCGAAGGACTCGCAGAATTCCGCGCTTTCGGTGCCGTGGAACTGCAGCAGGTCGAGGCGCACGTGTTGGAGGGTTTCGCGGACCTTGGATTCGCTCGCGTCCACGAACAGCCCGACGGTGCTCACGAAGGGGGGCAGCATCGCAACCACGTTGGCCGCGGCGCCAGGCGTCACATAACGCGGGCTGTCGGAGTAGAAGACCAGGCCGATGGCGTCCGCCCCTGCGTCGGCGGCCACCAGCGCGTGCAGGGCCTCCTTGATGCCGCAGATCTTGATGCGGGTTCGAAGGCGGCTCATGGCGCGATTTCGTCGAGCAACGGGTGTCGTGGGAAGGCCGGCAGGGGGAACGAAGGATCATACGCGATGGCCGAAAGGTACAAGCCATCGGGGGCGAAGGTTGGTGCTGCATTGCGCCGGTCGCGCTGCGCCAGCAGTTGCGCGATCCAGCCCGGCTCCTGCCTGCCCGCGCCCACGTAGACCAGCGAGCCCACGATGTTGCGGATCATGTGGTGCAGGAAGGCATTGGCGGTGAAGGTGAATACGATCAAGTCGCCACGTCGGGCCAACTCCACGCGGCTCATCTCCCGCACCGGGCTTTTCGCCTGGCATTGGGCATCGCGGAAGGCGCTGAAATCCTGCGTCCCCAGGAGGCTTTGCGCGCCCTCCACCATGCGATCGAGATCGAGCGGGCGGTGGAACCAGCCCGCCTTGGCGTGCAGGAGCGCCGGCGCGACGGGCGCGTTCACCAGCAGGTAGCGGTAGGTCCGGGCGCGGGCGCTGTAGCGTGCATGGAATTCAGGCGCCACTTCCGCCGACCAGAGAACCCGAGCGGCCGGCGGCAAATGAGTGTTGGTGCCGCGAATCCAGGATCCCGTCTCGCGCACAACCCCGGTATCGAAATGCACCACCTGGGCGGCCGCATGCACACCCGTGTCCGTGCGGCCGGCGGCAGTGACTTCGATGGGGGTGTCGGCGAGCTGGGAGAGCGCGGCCTGCAAATGATCCTGCACGCCGCACCTGCCGGGTTGCGTCTGCCAACCGCAGAACGCCGAACCGTCGTACTCGAGGCCGAGAGCGATTCGCATGACCCTCTCCCCGACCCTCTCCGACGCCACGCTCCGCTCCTTGGGCGCCCGAGGGGAGAGGGAGCGCGTTTAAAGAGACGCGATGAGCTTCTGCGCCTCTTCCTTCTGGGACGAGGAGCCTTCCTTGGCCACTTCCTGAAGGATTTCGCGAGCGCCGTCCTTGTCACCGATCTCGAGGTACGCCTTGGCAAGTTCGAGCTTGGTGTTGACCGCTTCGCCGCCGGCGCCTTCCGAACTGCCCGGCATGTCCAGGCTCAAGTCGCTGAGGTCGAGGGCCGGTGCGGGTTGCGAGCGCTGCGTCGGTTCGACGTCGAGGTCGGTCGAGCCGGTTTTGGACGAGCCCGGCATATCGAGCCCGGACAGGTCGAAGTCGAACGACGACGGGGTCTCATGCTTCGGCGCTTCCACCGCGACGCGTGTGCTGGTGGTTTCGGCCGGGTTCAAGTCGAAGTCGAGTCCACCGCTGTCCCCAGGGGCAGCCTCGGTGGGCTGGTCGACGCGGTGCGTCGGTTCGACATCGAGGTCGAAGTCGGGAGCCGGAGCGGAGCGCCCGCTGCCCTCGAGATCGAAGTCGACGTTGGGTTTGGCGGCGACGGCCGTGGTGGACAGCGCCGAGAACGTGGCCGTGGCGCCACCGGCGCCGACATACAGCGGGTTGGTCGGGTCGATCTGCGCACCCATGGCCGCGGCCTTCTGCCACAGCGGCGAGGTGTCGCCCACATTGGACTTCAGCTCCTTGGCAACCGTCTCAAAGGCGGTGGCGCTCTTGCGGGCGTGGTAGATCTCGAGCAGCTTGAGGGCGATCTCGTGGCGGCCCTTATCGCGCGCCATCGCCTCTTTCAGGATTTCTTCGGCCTGGGCGTCGCGGCCGTAGGCGATGTAGACCTCGGCTTCGGCGACCGGATCAACTTCATCGGTGTCGATGGTGCCCGGGCCGGTCTTGTCGAAGTCGGTGAGGAACGAGCTGTTGCCGGTGTCGACCAGCCCGCCGCCGACGTTGCCGGTCCCGGAATCAGGCTTGAGGTCCGACGGGAACGCGCTTGTCATGGCGCTGGACGGGCCGTCGTCACTGCGGTTCCTGCGGCGGCGCGCGAAAAGGAATCCACCGATACCGAGCGCGGCGAGCACACCCAGGCCACCCATCAGGTAGGCGGGGTTGTCCATCAGTTCGTCGACGAAGCCCTTCTCGGGCGGCGGGGCGGCTTTCTTCGGAGCAGCCTTGGGCGGGGGCGGCGTGGCGTCAGCGACCTTGGGCGGTTCGGCAGGTTTGACCGGCTCAACCGGCGGCGTGGTTTCGACCGGCTTGGTGTCGGCGACTTTCGGCGGCGGTTCAACTTTCGGGGCCTCGACCTTCGGCGGCACCGGTTCGAGCTTCGCGGTTTCGGGCTTCGCCGGAACAACGGGCGGCGGCGCGACAGCAACCTTCGTATCGGTCTTGGCGGGAGCAGCTGCCTTGAGGTCGATCAGGCGCTGCATGTCCTGGATCTGCTTTTCGAGGTCGGCAACACGCGACTGCGATTCACGCAGGGCCTTTTCCTTGGCGGTGACTTCTTCCTGCAGCGCGTTGACGCGGTCCGCATTGCCAGACTTGCCCGCGACACCGGCCTTGCCGGAGTCGGACTTGGAAAGCTTGAGGGTGTCCTTCGGCTCCGCGGCGGGCGGCGCCGATGAGGTGACCGCAGCGCTCGACACGCGGCCGGAGGCGGCATTGGAGCTGTCGGCGCGCGCGGGCAGCGAGGCAGTGCCACCGGCGACCTGGTCGCGGTACGACTTCCAGTCAGCCACTTGCGTGCGGATTTCGTTGTTCGCTTCCTTGCGCTCCACGGCGGCCACTTCGGCGGCGCCCGGGACCTTGAGGATCTGGCCGGTCTTCATGCGGTTCATGTTGTTGCCGATGAACGCGCCCTTGTTCTCGCGATAGAGCGCGACGAGCATCTGCTCGAGGCTCACGTCGGAAGGTTTGGTCTCTTCTGCGATCTTGCGAAGGGTTTCGCCCTTTTGAACCGGGCCATAGGTGTCGCCGCTGACTCTGGTCTCACGCGGGGCGGGTGCGGGCTTGCCGAGCTCAGCGGAGGCCGAAGGCCCCGTCGAGGGGGTGACGGTTGCGACGGGCGGCGTTGCGGAAGGCGCAGAAGAAGCCGCCGGCGCTGTGGCCGGCGGGTTCTCCGAGGCGCGGCTCACAGGAGCCGCCGCAACCGAAGGTGGTGTTGCCTTCTGCGAGTACCCCGGCGGATCCAGCAGGATGGGGTATTCACGCTGGATTCGGCCCGCAGGCCAGGTGACTTCGATCAATACGTCGATGAACGGCTCGTTGACCGGCGCGGCGCTGGTGACCTTGAGATAGGGCTGGCCGGTGGCGCGCTTCTCGACCGAGAAACGCAGCAGGCGCAGCGACGGGGCATATTCGATACGCGCGTCGCGGAAGGCTTCGGGAGCGGCGACACGTGCCGTCAGCGAATCCAACTCGCCCGGTTGCAGCGACACCAGTTCGATCTCCGCGGCGAGGATCTGCCCGAGAGCGGAAGTTACCGTCAGCTTACCCAAGCCGGCGGCGTGGGCAACAGACGTGCCCAGGAGAATTGCGAGGACGGCCCCGCTTCTCAGTAGCCTCATTGTTTTGTCCATCCCTGCCCGGAATCCGGTGAAATGTAGATTAACATCAGGCATTTATTGTTTCA
Source organism: Usitatibacter sp. (assembly GCA_039915735.1). Taxonomy (GTDB): domain Bacteria; phylum Pseudomonadota; class Gammaproteobacteria; order Burkholderiales; family Usitatibacteraceae; genus Usitatibacter. The sequence goes on from JBDSMR010000137.1 coordinate 44,948, forward strand.
ACCTCACCCGGTTTTTCACATTATCGCCTAAGTCCGATATTTTTCAACCCTTTTTTCCGGGGGCGGCCCCGGACTATGCCACCGCCCTGTCGGTAACCCTTGCCGCCTGGAGGATTCGAAGCATGCGGCGCAACGGCTCCGCCGCACCCCACAGCAATTGGTCACCCACCGTGAATGCGGACAGGTATTCCCCGCCCATGCGCAGTTTGCGCAGGCGCCCGATGGGTACGTCGAGTGTTCCCGTGACGGCCACCGGGGTCAGGCCCTTCAGGGTTTCGTCGCGGCGGTTGGGGATCACCTTCACCCAGTCGTTCGCGGACGACAGGATCGACTCGATCTCGGCGATCGGCAGGTCCTGGCGCAGTTTGATGGTCAGGGCCTGGCTGTGGCAGCGCATGGCGCCCACGCGGACACACAGTCCATCGACCGGGATGGCGTCCGCTTCGCCACGACCCAGGATCTTGTTGGTTTCCGCGTGGCCCTTCCATTCTTCACGGCTCTGGCCGTTGCCGAGGTCGGTGTCGATCCAGGGCAGCAGGCTGCCGGCCAGCGGCACGCCGAAGTTCTGGGTGGGGAATTTGTCGTCGCGCAGGATGCCGGCCACTTCACGGTCGATATCGAGGATCGCGGAAGCGGGATCATCCAGCAGGCCCTTGGCAGCGAAGTGCACCTCGCCCATCTGCTGCAGCAACTCGCGCATGTTCTGGGCGCCTGCGCCGGAAGCCGCCTGGTAGGTCATGGCCGAGACCCATTCGACGAGGTCCGCCTTCAGCAGGCCGTCGATGGCCATCATCATCAGGCTCACGGTGCAGTTGCCGCCGATGAAGTTCTTCATCCCGCCGGCCACCGCACGGTCGATGACCGGCTGGTTCACGGGGTCGAGGATGATGACCGCGTCCTTGTCCATGCGCAGCGCAGAAGCCGCGTCGATCCAGTAGCCGCCCCACCCGGCCGCGCGCAGCTTCGGGAACACCGCCTTGGTGTAGTCGCCGCCCTGGCAGGTGATGATGACGTCGAGCTTCGAGAGCTCGGCGATGTTGTTGGCGTCCTTGAGCGGGCCGATCTTCCTGCCCGGGATCGTGGGGCCCGCGCCACCGACATTGGAAGTGGTGAAGAACGTGGGCTCGATGGTTTCGAAATCCCGCTCCTCACGCATGCGTTCCATCAAGACGGAGCCCACCATCCCGCGCCAGCCAACGAATCCAACAGTAGTCATGTCTGTTCCAGTCTAAGAGGCTTTCCTGGACTGAGGCGGATCGCCTCGATCCCGCCTCAGTCTGGTGTTAGAGCGCTTTGATGACCGCCGCGCCCATCTCTGCGGTTGTGGTCGTCTTGGTGCCCTTGGTGGCGATGTCGGCGGTGCGCAGGCCTGAGGCGAGCGCGGCACGCACCGCCTTTTCAATTCGCGTCGCGATATCGGCGCGCTCGAAGGTGTAGCGGAACATCATCGCCATCGAGAGAATGGTGGCGAGCGGATTGGCAATACCCTTGCCCGCGATGTCCGGGGCCGAGCCGTGAATGGGTTCGTACAGGCCCTTGCCATTGGCGTCGAGCGAGGCGGACGGCAACATTCCGATCGAGCCCGTCAGCATCGACGCCTCGTCCGAAAGAATGTCGCCAAACATGTTGCCCGTCACGATCACGTCGAATTGCCTCGGGTTGCGCACCAATTGCATGGCGCAGTTGTCGACAAGCATATGTGAAAGTTGGACATCGGGGTACTCCGCGCCCATCTCGATGGCGATGTCGCGCCAGAGCTGCGTGGTCTCCAGCACGTTCATCTTGTCGACCGACATCAGGCGCTTGCCGCGCTGCTGCGCCGTCTTGAAACCCGAGTGCAGGATGCGGCGGATCTGTGGTTCCGTGTAGCGCATCGTGTTGAAGCCTTCGCGATTGGGCTTCACACCGGTTACGCCGCGCGGCTCGCCGAAGTAGATGTCACCGGTGAGCTCGCGCACGATCATGATGTCGAGGCCACTTACCAGCTCGGCCTTGAGGCTCGAGGCATCCGCGAGTTCCGGAAACACCGTTGCCGGGCGCAGGTTGGAGAAGAAGTCGCATTCCTTGCGCAGGCCGAGGATCGCGGCCTCGGGACGCAGCGGACGATCGAGCGCGTCGTATTGCGGGCCACCCACGGCGCCGAAGAGAACCGCGTCGGCGGATTTGGCGAGGTCGAGTGTTTTCGCGGGGAGCGGGTGTTTATAGGCGTCATAGGCCGCGCCGCCCACCAAGGCTTCTTCCGTCTCGATCGACAAGCCTTCCTTGCGCAGGATGTCGAGGACCTTGACCGCTTCGCGCAGGATTTCGGGACCAATGCCGTCGCCGGCCAGCAGTGCAATTTTCATTTAACTGAAAATCCAGGGTTCCGATCGCTTGCGCTTCTCTTCGTAAGCGCGAATGTCGTCCGCATGCCGCAGAGTTATCCCGATCTCGTCGAGGCCGTTGAGCAGGTTTTCCTTGCGCGTGGCATCGATGTCGAAGCGCATTGCCTTGCCCGCAGGCGTGGTCACCGTCTGCGCGGCCAGGTCGATCGTGATCTTGTAGCCGGGGTGCGCCGACGCCTCGTTGAACAGGTGGTCGACCTCGAGTTCGGTCAGAACGATCGGCAGGAAACCGTTCTTGAAGCTTTTGGTGAAGAAGATGTCGGCGAAACTCGGCGCGATGACGGCCTTGAAGCCGTACTGCTGCAGCGCCCACGGCGCGTGCTCGCGCGAGGAGCCACAGCCGAAGTTCTTGCGCGCGATGAGGATGGACGCGCCCTTGAATTGCGGATAGTTGAGCACGAAGTCCGGGTTGGGCCTGCGCGTCTTCGGGTCCTTGCCCGGCTCGCCCACGTCGAGGTAACGCCAGGCGTCGAACAGGTTCTCGCCAAAGCCGGTTTTCTTGATCGACTTGAGGAACTGCTTCGGGATGATCGCGTCGGTATCGACGTTGGCGCGATCCATCGGGGCCACGAGGCCGGTGTGTATGGTGAATTTGTCCATGGAATATTGTCCGCGAGCGAGCTATGAATTATAGCGGGTCGTTGTCAGCGAGAGCGGTTGGGCCGCCGTTGTAGAGTGGGTGACTACTCAAAACCCCTGTTTGCACTCGCTTGATCCGCTGGATCGGTCAATTGATCCAGCGGATCATTTGAGTGATCCAGCGGATCAGGTGAACGCAAAGGCACGTTTAGAGGGTCCGCCTATAACGCAGCTGGAATTCGACGCGCAAGGCCCGCCCCGCAAGCAGTCGGCATTCGAAGTGCAGGCCCCGACGACGCAGCTGCAAGGCACGCGCAGCAAGCAGCCAGCATTTGAAGTGCAGGCCCCGAGCGGCAAGCAGTTGCAAGGCGCGTCCGGCAAGCAGGCGGCATCCAACGTGCAAGGCCCGCGCCGCAAGCGGCTGGCATTCGACGTGCAACGCCTGCGCCGCAAGCTGCGCCTCTCCCAACGCGAGTTTGCCGGCATGTTCGGCTTTCCGGTGGCGACGCTGCGCCACTGGGAGCGCGGCAATCGGCAACCGGTGGGCGCCGCGCTAGTGCTGTTGTATGTGGTGAACGAGAACCCGCTGGCAGTCCGGCGCGCCGTGCGAAAGGCACGCGCCAGCGATGCGGGGTGTATTGCGCCCTTCGAGGCGCCGCTCTCCTATCGCTCGCCGCCGGGCTTTGGCGCGCGGCCACCGCCAATCAAGCCGCGGGGCCAACGAAGGAAACCTACGGACTG
>JBDSMR010000141.1:0-54681 GCA_039915735.1 Usitatibacter sp.
CTGTTCTTCAGCCCGATCGTGGCGCTCGGCCCGCTGATCATCGATGCGGGTAACGCCAACATCGACTTCGACGACATCCTGCCGTACACGCCGCAGGGCTTCGACCTCAAGGCCGGTGTCGTGCGCATGCCCGGCACCAACGCCTTCCAGCGCGATGTCTATATCACCGCCCGCAGTGTGGTCGCCGGACCCAACGCGCTCGGCGTGCAGAGCGCGGTGACGTATATGCGCGCCGGCAGCGGCCCCCTCGTGACCACCGGCCCGCGCTTGGGCACGCAGCGTTATGACCTGCGTGGCACGGGTCCGGACGCGGGCATGTCGCTGCACGACGGCATCGTCACCGAGCTCTACGTTGAAGGCACGCAGAAGATCGAGGCGCTGGGCACGCTGCAACTGCGCGGGCCGATCTTCGGGCCGGGCCGCATCGTGCTCGACGGCAATGAGGATTCGACGACCGTTTTCTCGCGGAACGTCGAAAACACCTTCGTGGGCGGCGTGGAGCTGCGCAATGGCCGCCTGGATTTTGCCGGCGCGAATGCGCTTCCGGAGAGTGCCGACCTCATCATCAACGGACCCACGTCCGTTGTTGGCGCCGGCGCTTCCACGCAGGTCGTGCGCAAGTTCATCTGCAACGGTGGCGTGGTGGACTGGACGCCGACGGCAACCACCATCGAAGCCACCGATGGCCTCGTGCTCAACGGTTGCAAGCTGCGCATCACGTACACGCCGGGTACCGTGCCGGACCTGGACGAGCTCACCATCCTGCGCAACGATACGACGACGCCGCCCGCGGAGTTCGAGGGTTTCCCCGCCGGCACACACCTCATCATCGACGGCATCGAGCGCGTGGTTTCCTACCGCCTCGGTGGCAGCCGCAGTGACGTGCTGCTGGTGAAGGCTTCGACGCGCGGCAAGATCCAGTCGTCCTCGCCGCCCCGGATTTCGCTTCCGATCAATGGCGTGATCGCCAATCCGCTTGCGGTACGCAGTGTCACTGTCGAAGGAACTGCGCGTCCCAATTCCACACTGCTGGCGACGGTGGCCCCCGCGAATTGCGGCACATTCCCGGGTGGTGTCGCAATGGTTGAGCTCACGACCGATGGCGACGGCCGCGTCGCTGCGCCCGCGTTCACGGCGGCGGGCTACAACGTCGTGTGCACGCTCACCGTTGGCACGGTGGGTGGTGATGCGTCCGCCTCGGTGGACATCGTGGTCTACGAACCGGCCAGCCTGCGCGTGAATTTCGATTCGCCGTATGCGGTGGCCCAGGTGGGTGTACCTGCCACGTATCGAGCGCGCGTCACAGCCGGAGGTCCTGATGGCGTAGGTGTCCCGGGCATTCCGTTCGCCTGGGAAATCCGTTCCAGCGGCCCGGCTTCCGCCGGCGCCAACACCTCCACCATCGGCAACACCGACGCGCAGGGCTACGCCATGCTCGAGACGACGCCGAGTGGTTCCGCGGGCACGTATCGCATTGCGCTGCAGACACCGACGCGTGAGGCTCCCATCCAGGTGACGCAGGGCTTCACGATCGCCAACCGCACGCGCGCGGATCCCGCGGCCGCCGACAACTTTGTCACCGTTGTGGATGGCGGCGGCGATTGCAGGCTCACCGCGCTGACATTCGAGAACAAATTGCCCGCGCCGCTGCGCGGCTTCACATTTCCTCGCGGCTTCATGCGTCTTTCCGCCACGGGCTGCACGGGATCGACGGTGCACTTCCGCTCCTCCGATGCAGAGCGCCCGCTACGCCGCAACGGCGTCTTCATGCGCTACGGCGCGACGGCGGACAACACGCAACCGCATTGGCACCTGCTGGCCGGCGCGCCCGAGGCCGACTTCACGGCGTTCAGCTTCGCGCTGGTTGATGGCGTGCAGGATGATGACCTCGCCGCCAATGGCAGCCTTTCCGCCTTCGTGGCGTTTGCTGTCCCAGCCGCCGACTACCAGGACATGTGGTGGGCCGGCTCGGTCGAAAACGGCTGGGGCATGAGTGTGGTGCAGCATCGCGACACGCTTTTCAACGTGATCTACGCGTATGACAACGCCGGCAAGCCGATCTGGTACGTGATGCCGGGGGGAAGCTGGGATGCGGCGCATCGCGTTTATTCCGGATCGTTGTATACGCCTCGCGGCTCGCCTTTCTTTGCTTATAGCGCTGCCGCCTTGGTGGTGGGCACGCCGGTGGGTAGCGCGACGCTGCGCTTCACCGATTCCGAACACGCAACACTCGAATACACCATCAATGGTGTTTCCGGCAGCAAGAGCATCACGCGCCAGGCCTTCGGGGACTCGAAGGCGTATTCGCCGATCCGCGGCGACATGTACTGGGGCGGCGATTCGCAGAATGGCTGGGGCATCGCCTCGATCGCGCAGGGGTCGAAACTTTTCTCGGTGTGGTTCACCTACGACGCCGCGGGTGCGGCCACGTGGTTCGTGATGCCCAACGGCGCGTTCACGCTGGGTGATCGCCGCTTCGAGGGCCGGCTCTTCCGCACCACCGGTTCTTCCTGGCTGGGCACCGCCTACAACGCCGCGGCGCTTCAGGTAATCGACACCGGCGCCTTCCGCTTTGACTTCAGCGGCGACACTGCTCGCTTTTTGTATTCGAATGACGGCCGCGGCGGCACAATGGAGCTATTGCGCCAACCCTTCTAACCCGAAAACCAGGGACGCACCCTACTTTTCCGGAGGTACGCCATGAAATTAACGATTCCGGCTGTTGTGGCCTTGGTACTTGCCTTCCAGGCGAAGGCCGATTCGCCCTACCCGAACGCCGTCACTGTGGAGTCGCCCCTCGGGGTAATCGTCGTTTCCGTGGAAGCCACGGACTGCGTGCTGACGGAGGTGAGCGCCATCGACCCCGCGAAGGCGCAATTCCGCACCTACAAGACCAGGTTTCCCTGGGGACTGGTGTCTTTCACGCCTGTCGGGGACTGCGGAACGCCTACGCGCGTGAAGATCAAGTTGCCGGCGGCGATCCCAGCCAACGGGACGTTCCATTCGTTTGGCTATACCAACGCCGATTTCTACGGCGAACCGCGCTGGCTCGTGCTGCCGACCACGATTTCCGGGGATGTCGCCAGCTTCGAGTTGCGCGATGACCGCGACGGCGAATTCAACTCCAACGCGCAGGACAGCGGCGCCGACAGCAACAGCGGCATCCACGTGCTGCTCGGTGGCATCGGCGTTCCCATCAATTACGCGGACATGTATTGGGGAGGCCCCTCGCAGAATGGGTGGGGCATGAGCCTGGTGCAGCACGGCGAGAGGATGTTCGGCGTGTTGTTCGGCTATGACACCTTCGGCAGGCCGACGTGGTACTCGATGCCGAACATGGTGTTCAGCACCCAGCAGGATTCCCTCGCGTCGTCGGCGTATTCGCCGCGGAGTGCACCGTACTTCGCCTATGGCGCCTCGAGCCTGGTCGTGGGAGATGCGCTCGGCACGTTCTCGTTTTCCTTCGATTCGAAGGGTGCCCTCTTCATGAACCTGCCGATCGGGCCGGTCACCACGCTCAAGCGCCAGCCCTTCGGGCCTCCGAGCACTGCGGTGGTCCCGCAGGTGGGCGACATGTGGTGGGGTGGTCCTTCGCAGAACGGCTGGGGCATCGCGATCATGCAGCAGGGTGCCTCGCTGTTCTCGGTCTGGTACACCTATGACGTCGACGGCACGCCGACCTGGTTCGTGATGCCGACGGGTACGTGGACTTCCCCGGATACGTACGAGGGCCGCGTGTTTGTCACGAGCGGGTCAAGGACCTGGGCGGAGGGCATCTACGACGCAGACACGCTAGGCGTCATCGACGTGGGCAGCTTCAAGATGCAATTCGCCGGCAACTACGCCTTGATGACGTATGACGTGCAGAGGCATTTCGGGACGCTGGAGCTGACGCGGCAGCCTTTCTAGGGGGCGACTCCATGGGTCGCCACCCACCACGCCTTCGTCGGCGGTCAACCCTGTAGGCGAGGGCTGATTGTAGCGGCGGATAGGTCGTGGGAGGATTGGCGACCATGTCCGTTCGCCTGCTATTTGCCTTCTTCCTTGCGCTGGCCCCCGCTTCCGAAGCGGCCACCAGCGTGCAGTTGCTGACGCCTGCGTACACGAGCGTGCTGGGAAACGAGCAGCGCGTCTATTCCGCGCGCTTCTTCAATGCCCTCAACCAGCCTGCGGTCGGCGAGACGGTGCGTTTCACGAACGACGCGTGCGGCGTCTTCCAGAATGGGCAACTTGCCGTCGACGTCGTGGCGGACACAATCGGCGTGGCGTCGGCGACATTCCAGGCGCGCAGCCTCGGTGTCGGCTGCTGGATCAACGCTTCCGCGGGCGCCTCCGCGCGCTTCAACGTCTTCACCTACAACCTCGGGCAGGCCTATATCGGCGGCGCCGCGTATCCCGATGACCCGCTACCGGGGCAGGATTTCACGCTGCTCGCCGGTGCCTACCAGGGCGTGTATCCGATCTACGAAGCCGACGTCACCGCGCGCGTGATACCTGGAACGATTTCGGCCACGGTTTCGCCTGCGACCGGCAACATGGGCCAGTCTTCGCGTGGCGTTGATTTCGAAATCAGGCCGGATGATCGCATCGGCGATTTCGAGGTCGAGGTTTCCTTCCGCGGCACGGTCACGAAACGCTTCGCCTTCAATCCGCCGGCCTCACCGCTGCAAGACATGTGGTGGTCGGGCGCCCCGGAGAATGGCTGGGGCATGAGCGTGGTGCAGCATCGCGACGTTTTGTTTGCGGTGATCTATGCGTACGACGCCGATGGCGCGCCCATCTGGTACGTGATGCCGGGTGGAATGTGGAACGAGGGCAAGACGGCCTTCAGTGGAGCGCTCTATCTTCCGAGCGGTTCACCTTTCGGCGCTTACGACGCTTCGAAGTTTGTCGCGCATGCGCCGGTTGGCAACGCGACGATTTCATTCAATGGCGCGAGCCGCGGCTCACTCGACTACACCATTGCCGGCGTGACGGCCCGCAAGGCAATTGCGCGGCAGCTGTTTGGCCCGGTCGAAGGCGGAGTTCCGATCCGCGGCTTGGGCGACATGTGGTGGGGCGGTACGTCGCAGAATGGCTGGGGCATCGCGGTCTTGCAGCAATACAAGGCGCTCTTCGCTGTGTGGTTCACATACGACGCGCAAGGGAAGTCCACGTGGTTCGTCATGCCTTCTGGCGCCTGGACCAGCGCGAGTACCTACGAGGGTCGCCTTTTCCGGGCCACCGGCTCCGCGTGGCTGGGTGTTCCCTACGATGCGAACAAGCTGAAGGCGGTGGATGTCGGCACGTTCCGCTTCCGTTTCTCCGGCAACGCGTTTACTGGCGAAGCCGCGGCATTCGAATACGTGATCGATGGCGTCCCGGGATCGATGGCGCTTTCGAGACAGGAGTTCTAAATGCGGAAATTTCTCGCGGCTTTCCTTCTCTTCGCTGCAGGCGCAGCACATGCGGGCCCGTTCGACGCGGACTTCGATCGCCTGGAGCGCATGTTGCGTCTCAAGCCCGCGCAGAAGGAGCACTTCGATGTCGCGGTGGGTTCGACCAAACGCGCGCTATTGGCGGTTGCGTTATCCGGCCTCGAGATCAAGGAGCGTGTCAGCAAGGAACTGGCGAAGGATCGTCCCGACCTCAACGCGCTCTATGACATCCACGATCAAGTGGTCGAGCAGAACAAGCCGCTTTTCCGCGAGGCGCGCGACGATTGGTCGAAGCTCTACGCGGTGCTGGAGCCCGACCAGGTGGCGATTGCGAAGAAATACATCGAAGAACGCTTGGGCGGGATCATCAAGTAGCGGTCCGTGTAAAAACTGGTGTCAGACACGACTTTTGCAGCGGATTGCCGCTGAGTGCAAAAGTCGTGTCTGACACCAGTTTTTACTTCTTGCCTTTCGCCTCTGCCTTGACCGGGGGCTGGAAGGGATCACCGCTGAAGGCGACTTCGCCTTTCAACGCGTCGATGGTCTGCGAATCGAAGCCGGGGATTTTCGAAAGCTCCTCGAAGTTGTCGATTGCGCCGTTCTGCGCGCGATACTCGATGATCGCCTTGGCCTTGACCTTGTCGAGGCCCTTGGTGCGCTGAAGGTCGCTCTGCTGCGCGTTGTTCACGTTCACCATTGCCATCGCGACGGCGGGAAGCAGGGCGGCAATGATTGCGATGAAACGTCGCATAGGAATCCTCCTACAAGTCGTCGATGAGAAATGTGCTGCGTTCTCTCTTGGACTTGGCAGGCGCCGCGGCGTTCAGGTTTTCGTCGAGACCGGTTGTGCTTCGCGGCGGCGCACGCGCACCAGGTGGACGACACATGTCGCGAGCCCGATCAGCAATATCGCAATCGCGGCCCAGACCTCGAAGCGCTTGAGGTCATGCAGGACGGCCTCGAGCGCGCCACCAAACAGATAACCTATCCCCGCGATCAACGGCGCCCAGATCACCGCGCCGATGAAGTTGTAGACCATGAATTTCCACGCCGGCACGCGCCCCATGCCGAGCATGATCGGACCCATGATGCGAAATCCGTACATGAAGCGGATGCACACGATCAATGGCGCATGCCAGCGCGCGAGCATGTCGTCGAACCTGTGGGCGCGCGCCTTCCAGTTGGGAAAACGCGCCAGGATTTCGCTGCCCTTGTAGCGGCCGAGGAAGAAGAAGAACTGGTCGCCGAGGAAGCCCGCGATCATCGCGGTGAAGACCACGGCCCAGAAGTCGAGGTAACCGCGGTACGCCGCCAATCCCGCCAGCGCCAGGATGGTCTCGCCTTCGAGGAAGGCGCCGACGAAAACGGCCCAGTAGCCGTAGGTGTCGATGAGACCGGGAATGTCCATGATGGTGTCAGAGGCTCTTTTCTGCATGACGTTCGCAGAAAGTGGTGTCTGACACCAGTTTTTGTTCTTACTGCGCGGGAGTGGCGGAGCGGGAGCGCATCTGCGCGATCCACGAAGCAGGGAGCGCGATGTTCAGGCCGGCGCCGTACTTGTGCGGAGTGGTCGCCACGGCGACCAGCTGGCCCTGGTCATTGAAGATTCCGCCGCCGCTGGCGGTGGGCGCGATCGGCACGGAAATTTCGAAGACCTTGCCGAGCGGCGTGGTGCGGATCTGCTTGACCGTGCCTTCGGTGGCCGCCATCTCGCCCTTGGCGTTCATGCCGAGGGCAAAGATCTTTTCACCAAGCTTCGCGTCTTCCGTCGCGATACGCAGCGGCGGCGTGCCGAACGCGGGCACCAGGAACTTGCAAAGATCCAGCTGCTCGTCGACCATGACAAGCTCCGCCGCATGCATCTGCTGGCCGACCTTGACGACGAACTTCGAGCCGGCAGGCAATCCGTGGCAGGTGGTGATCATCAGGTTCTGTTCGACTTCGAGCGCCATGCCCAATGGCAACGCGGCGCCCGACATCGAGTAGCTGAGAAGTTGTCCACTCTTGAGGCTCGCTTCGAGGAGGATCTCCGCATCGCTCTTCGCTTTCGGCGGCGGCGGGGGAACGGGCGCCTCCACAACGGGCGGCGCCGGGGCGGGCGCGGGCGGGCGGAAGACGAGGAAAAGCGCCATGAAGATCAACGCCACTCCGCCCACCATCGCGAGCAACTTCAGCTTGCGTTTGCGATCATCGTCCGCGGTGGCTTCGGGTTCGATCTCGAAATCGGTGGCCTGCGATTGCGCCGCGAGTTTTTCGGCGGCGGTGACGAGCGATGCGTCGTACGCTTCACGACGCTTGGCGTTCGAAAGGATCTCGTAGGCCTGCTGGTTGAGTGCGACGCCGCTGGCGTCTGGGGGCACGGCACGTTGCAGCTCGGCGACACGATTCTGGTACGCGAGGCCGATGTCGATGGACGTCGCGTCCGGGGTGACCCCCAGGATTTCATAGAGCGTCTTCTTGGGCTGCGCCATGGGCGCATGATACGCAATAATGGCAAAAATGACTCGCTTACTCTGTGCACTACTGATGCTCGCCGCGGCGGGTTGCGCCACGCGTCTCGACATCCAGGGGCACCGGGGAGCCCGTGGACTCGCCCCTGAAAATACGCTCCCTGCCTTCGAGCGCGCCTTGGCGCTCGGCGTGACCACACTCGAAATGGATGTGAACGTGACGCGTGATGGCGTGGTGGTTGTGGGGCACGATCCGTCGCTGAACCCCGACATCGCGCGCGGGCCCGACGGCAAGTGGCTGGAGAAAAGAGGTCCCGCGATTTTCCACCTGACGTTCGCGGAGCTGCAGCGATACGACATCGGGCGGCTCAAGCCGGGGACCAACTACGCGAGGCGTTATCCCGAACAGGTGCCGGCCGATGGCACGCGCTATTCGCGCTTGTCGGATGTGTTTGCGCTGGTGCAGCGCTCCGGCGATACGCGTGTGCGCTTCAACATCGAAACCAAGGTTTCACCGGCGGCGCCCGACGAGACACTTGCGCCCGAGCCTTTCGCCCGCGCCCTGATCGGGGAGATTCGCGCGGCGGGCATGCAGTCACGCTCGACCATCCAGTCGTTCGACTGGCGCACCTTGCAAGTGGTGCAGGAGGAAGCGCCGCAGATCGCCACCGTCTATCTCAGCGCGCAGCAGAAATTCCTCGACACCATCTGTACCGGGGCGATGGCCAGGACACCCACCATCGATCCCGCGGATTGCGGCGCTTCCGCATGGACGGCCGCCTTCCAGCTGCGCGAATACGGTTCGGTGGCGAAGATGGTTCGCGCGGCGGGCGGTACCATCTGGTCGCCGGAGTATCGCGACATCGACGCCGCGAAACTGAAGGAGGCTCATGCGCTCGGCCTGCGCGTCGTGGTCTGGACCGTGAATGACCCGGTACAGATCGCCGCGATGCTGGAACTCGGCGTCGACGGCATCATCAGCGATCGCCCCGACCTGGTGATCTCCGCCGCGGGCAAACGCTAAAACTGGTGTCAGACACGACTTTTGCTGTTGGACTTGTTGGTCCAAGCGCAAAAGTCGTGTCTGACACCAGTTTTAGCTGACCCCATTTATCATCAGGCGACCTGGGCGCGGCCGCGTTTCTCGTCGACGAAGGCAAGCACAATGAGCGCGGCGATGAAGAACATGCCGGTGAGCAGGATCGCCAGGCGATGGTTGCCGCCGGTGCCCCAAGTGACCGCGCCGTAGGTCAGCGGGCCGAGGATGGCGGCGAGTCGAATCGCCACGCCCCAGAGCCCGAAGAACTCCGCGCTGCGGCCTGCCGGTGAGAGGTAGGCCACCAGCGCACGGCCGGCGGACTGGCTCGATCCCATGCAGAGCCCGGCGAGGTTGGCCGCCACCCAGAAGGTAGAGGCATCGCGCGAAAAAAACGCCACCACCGTCATCGCCACCCACGCGGCGATCGTGACTCGCAATGCCATCACCTTGCCGATGCGGTCCTGCGCATAACCGAAGCCGAAAGCGCCGATCGCCGCGGTGACGTTCACCACCAGCACCAGCATGATCGTGTCCTTCGTCTTGAATCCCATCACCTGCTCGGCGTAGATCGCGGCCAGCGCGATCACGGTGGCCACGCCCGCCTGGTAGCAGGTGCCGCAGGCGAACACGAGCAGCAGGTCGCGATACTGGCGTGCATGGCGTGCCGTCTCCAGCAATCGCGCCCACGTGTCACCCACGCCGCGAGCCTGCACCGGTGACGCGCGTTCGCGCAGGAAGAAAAACGTGGGAAGCGCCGCCGCGGCAAACACGGCTGCGGTGATCAACATCGTTCCGCCTACTGCCTCGCCGGAATTCGATCCGCGCGATTCCGCGGTCAGCACCCACGCGAGCGAAATTCCCAGCGCCAGGATGCCGCCGAAATACCCGAGGCTCCATCCCCAGCCCGAAACCTTTCCCAGCGCTTCGGGGCGTGCAAGCTCGGGAAGGAACGCGGCCGTGAGGTTCTCGCCTACCGAATACGCGTAGTTTGAGACAACGATGAAGATCATCGCCCACACCACCGCGCCCGGCCCGGCCCACGCAAGCGCAACGGTGCCCGCGATGCAGACTACGGTGGAGATGGCGAGCAGGCGCTTCTTCGATCCGTGCGCATCTGCCCACGCGCCGAGGAAAGGCCCGGTGAGCATCACCAGCAAATACGAAATCGACAGCGCAACCGTCCACGCGAAGGTGGCCCACGGAGCGTTGCCGGCGATCACGGCAACGAAGTAGGCGTTGAACACCGCGGTCAGCACCACCGTGGTGTAACCCGAGTTGGCGAAGTCGTACATGGCCCAGGCCCAGACCTCGCGCTTGGCGACGCCGGGGTTGAGGGCGCCTTGCACGGCGGCCATCTAGTTCTTCGAGGAAGGGGCGGGCATGTGGCGAAGGATATCCTCTGCGGCCTCGAGGGCGCGGTCGCGGTTGACCACGAGGTCCGCGATGGCGAGCGGAACGATGCGATCGGGGATCACGCCCCGGCCTTCGATGCGCTGGCCGTTGGAGAGCACGAAGCCTACTTCGCTGTACGCCAGCTCCGCCCCACCAGGCACGCGCGTGTAGCCGAGATAACCGAGCAGGCAGCCGCAGCTCGGTTCGCCGACGATGGTTGCGCGATGGACCGCCTGCATGGCGCCGGCGAAAAGCTCGCTGCCGCTTGCACTGCCAGCGTTCACGAGGATCACGACCGGGTGCGTGTAAGCGTTCTTGCTGCCTTGCACTTCACTCCTGAGCTTGATCACCTCGACCGCGCCGAACAGCATCGAGATCGGGCGTCCGGTGCGTGTGGTGGTGTGGCCGAGGTCGGTCCTATTCCGGAAGAAGCGGTTGAGGATTTCGTTGACCGCGAAGACCGAGCCGCCGGGGTTGCCTCGCAGGTCGATCACCAGGCCGGGCGTGTCCTTGAGCTCGTCGAGTCCATCGGCCGCGCGAGAAGCCATGCCCGAGGTCCATTGCGTGAAGCGGATGTAGCCGAAGCCCGAGGGCAGGAGGCGGTGGTTGGCCATGGGCCGCGTGCTGAGCTTGCGGCGCTTGAGCGTGGCATCGAAGCGCGAACCGTCGCCACGCTCGAAGGTGAAGGCGACCGGGCTATCGGCGGGGCCGAACATCAGGCGGCGCAGCGCGCGGAAGTGGCGCGAACGCTCCGTCGAGTCGTAGCGCGTTTCCGACATCAGCTTGGCGTACGCCACGTCGGCGGGTTCGCCCGCGATGTTGACGATGGTCATGCCGGCGCGAACACCCGCCCACCAGGCGTCGGATTCCGGATGCACGCCGTTGACCGCAAGGCGTCCTTCGAGCGGGATGAACGAGAAACCGAGCGTGACTGATTCGTCACGCTTGCGCAGCGCGACGCGCGCCGGCGATTCCACGCGTGTGTGCGCATCGTGAAGCTCGCCAGTCATGCGGTCGAGCAACTCCCAGAACGCTTCGTCGTTGCTCGCCGCCATCGCCAGCGGCTTGTAGCGAGTGCGGACGGCATTCCAGTCGATGCCATTGAAACCGGCGTCGTGATAGTGCTCGTTGATCGTGTCCCACACGAAATCGAAGGCCGTCTCCCGCTCCTGCGCGGTGAGGAATTTCCTGCCTGCGTCCGGCACCGGCTGCGTCGGGACCGATGTCGCCTCGCCCACCTGCCGACCGATCATGTTGTGCGGGTCGAGCAGCGTGCAGGCGGAGAGGAGAAGCGCGAGGAGGACTGCTAAAAAACTGGTGTCAGACACGACTTTCTGTCTTCCATTCGGTCGCGTCGGCGTTGATATATTCATGTCTCGACTACCACGTCACTTTGTTCCGGGTTTGCCCGCTCACCTTGTTCATCGCGGGAACAATCGCGGCGAGATTTTCAGGTGCGAATCTGATTTCCTTTTCTTCAGGCACTGCTTGCAGGACCGTGCAAGGTTTGGCGTGACCATCCACAGCTATGTATTCATGCCCAACCACTACCATTTGCTGGCTACGCCCCTGTTCGAAGACTCGCTCTCGAAGTTCATCCAGTCGGTTGCTCGCCGATACGTTGGATATTTCAATTCACGATACCTGCGTTCCGGCACTCTGTGGGAAGGGCGCTATCACGCGAGCCTGATCCGGGACGATCGTTACCTGCTTGCCTGTCATCGTTACATTGACATGAATCCCGTAAGGGCAGGGCTGACCCCGCGTCCTGGGGATTATCCGTGGTCAAGCCACCGGCACTACGCCGGGGGCGAACCCGATTCACTCATCGAATCCCACCCGCTGATCGGTTCGTTGTCTCTCGATGAAACGCGACGCCAAGCGAGTTATCTCCGGCTATTTTCCAGTGCGCAGGACGAGCTGGAGCTGGTGGAAATGCGAGCTGCAATTCAGAAAAGCAGGCCCACCGGCCAGCCAGAAGCACGAAAAATGGGCCGCCCGCGGAAAAGTCGTGTCTGACACCAGTTTTCACGCGGGGCAGGGCACGGCGCGAAGCTGCGCGGCAGCGAAGTCGCGCTGCAGAAGCGTGAGGCGTGCAAGGAGTTCGGAGTCGGGCTCGCGCACCAGCATGATCACCTCGCGCAGGTCCTTGGTGAAGGGCCCCTGCTCGGCGCCCTTGACGCCCTTGGCCTCGATCGAGGCGAGGAAGCGGCGCGCGGCGTCCTCGGTCGAGAAAACGCCCAGGGAAATCGCATTGTCGGGGCGGATGGAAACATCGCTCACACCCTGGCGGCGAATCTCGGCGATGCGGGTTTCGGCGCTCTTGCGGTCGCGCGCAGGCGGCACGTAGACCCAGTAGCGCGTGATCTCCTCGATGCGGCGCTCGCTCATGCGGGTGCCCAGTTGCAGAGTGGCGAAGGCTTCGCGTGCGCGCGTGGCGTCGGTGGCCGGGATGCCGGAGAACTCCACGCAGGCGGCGCCGGCCAGGCTTTGCAGTGCCTTGCGGTTGTCCTCCGCGCGTACGGCCGCGAGCGAAGGCGGCGTCACGGCAACGATGCGCACTTCGTCACGGTTGCGCTCGCGCGCCGCGAAGTCCGTCTTCTCCACCTGCGCGGCGAGATAGAGGTGGCCCCCCATGCCGAGGACGGCGAGCAGCAGCAGGAAGAAGAGGAATCGGGACACGGTCCTATTATCCGGCGCGGGCGATCAGTGCGAGCCCGTCGAGAACGAGATTTTCATGGATGTCGTGGCGCAGGGGAAGGTGCCCGGCGATCTCGCCTGCCGCGCCTCCCGAAAGTATCACGCGATCGGGCGCCATTCCGCGAGCCGTCATCGCTTCCTGCATGCGACGCACCGCCCCGGCGCACGCCTGGATCGAACCGCTGGTGATGGCATCGGGCGTGTTGCCGGGGAAATCGTGGAACGATCCCTCGGCCAGGCGCAGTGCGGCGGTGCCGTGATCCAGCGCACGGCGCATCAATGCGGGCCCGGCGACGATCAGCCCACCCAGGAATTCCCCCTTGCCCGTCAGCGCATCGATGGTGAGTGCCGTCCCCGCGGTAACCACGAGCTTATGGCCCGGGCCCGTGTGGTGGGCTGCGATGAGCGCGGCCCAGCGGTCGCTGCCCAGTTGCGAGGCTTCCTTGTATCCATTCGTCACGCCTAGCTGCGTGGCTTCGGCGCGAATCACCCGCAGCGGGATGCCGAGTTTCGAGCACAGGCCTGCCAGTGCTTTCGCGACATCCGCCCCCGCTACGTTGGAGGCAATCGCGGAAGTCGCGCGCGGCGCAGCAGCAAGCGCCGCCCCCAATGACGCCGCGTTGCTTGTCGCAATGAATCCGTTTGCGCGCCAGCTGCCAGCCTCGTGCACGCCCCACTTGATGCGGCTGTTGCCGGCGTCGAGGACCAGAAAACTGGTGTCAGACACGACTTTTCATGCTCCTGGAAAGGTCGTGTCTGACACCAGTTTTCCCCGAAGGGAAATCTCGGCGGAAGAGAGGTTCCGCGTGCGCCCATCGGGCAGCAGCACCACCAGGGCGCCATCGGCGGCGACGTCGGTGACTTCGGCGTCGTAGGGCGCATCGCGCGGAGGAAGGACGCGCACGCGCCGGCCCTGGTAGGCATGGAGCGCGCGCCAGTCATCGCGCATCGCGGTGAAGCCGGAGGATTCGAAAGCCGCCAGCGTGGAGGACAACTCGCGCAACAACGAAGCGAGCAGCTCGGAGCGCGAAGGCACGGGCGAAGAACACGTGGCCACGTCGGTCACCGCCTGGTCGATGCGATCCATCGCGCTTTCACCCAGGTGGAAATTCACGCCGACGCCGATCACCGCGACCGAAGGCCCCTGCATCTCGCCACTTGTCTCCACAAGTATGCCGGCGAGTTTGCGAAAATCAGCGACCAGGTCATTCGGCCATTTCACCTGCACGCGTTGCACGCCGCAAGCTGCAAGCCCGCGCGCCACCGCAATGCCCACAGCCAATGACAAGCCCGCGAGATGACCGGCGCCACGCTCGAAGCGCCACAGCAATGAAAATGTGAGTGAACCGCCGAGCGTCGAAACCCAGGTGCGCCCGCGCCTTCCCCGTCCCGCCGATTGCCACTCGGCCGCAAGGCAAGTGCCCGAAGGCGCGCCAGCCGCAGCCAGCGCAAGCAAGCGCGTCGACGTGGAGTCGATCTCATCAACGATCTCCACGCGCACGCCGCTGCCTTCCAGCCGCGAAGCGACCAGCGAGGCATCAAGGAATTCAATCGGCTCGGAGAGGCGATAACCCTTGCCGCGAACGGAGAAAACCTCCACGCCCAGCTCCGGAGCCACCTTCAGTGCTTCGGAAAGGGTCGCGCGCGAACGGCCGAAGTCGCGCGCCATGTCCTCGCCGGAATGAAAGCGCCCGTCCGCCAGGCGGCGCAGCGCCAGGAAAGTGAGCGCACTCATGGGCGCTCGCGGTTCTCCCGCTTCACCACGAAGGCTTCGCGCTCCAGCGCGATTGCCGCGATGATCGCGTCGAGAAGAAGCTCCACGCGGCGCGAAAGTTTCGAGGTGCCGCGGTAATCGGCCTCGGCGATGAAGTCCGCGCGGCCCGCATTCAACAACTTCACGCAGACGGCGCGGCCGGACTTGCGCTTGCGGTCGTAAACCGCCACCGTGTGGCCGCCGGATTTCTTGGTGAGCGCCATCGAGGGCACGTCGGTCATGCCGTCGCCCACGTAGATCATGTTCGCGAACGGAATCGGCCGGTCCTGCTCGGGCATGTGTTCGTTGATCGATTCCGTGATGCCTTCCCTGCCCTTGTTGATGCGGAACAGGAACTGCGTCTTCATCGTGTCCGTCACCAGCAGCTTGGGGAATGTGGCGACGCCATGGTGGTTGAAGTGATATTCCGAGGCATAGATGCGCTTGAACTCCCTGCGGATCGAGGCGCCGTCGAGGATCTCCTTCTGGCCCGCGGAGATGAGATAGTGGTGCAGCTTCACCTTGCCCGCGGAGCGCCGGCGCACGTACGTGTTCATGCGCTTGAACCAGGTCGCCACGCCGGGAAAATACTTGATCTTGTGCGCCATGGCCGCGAAATCCCCGCGCTTCACGTCGATGCGGCCCAATTCGAGCGCCTCGATGATGTGGCGCATGTACACCAGCATCATGTCGGATTCGGTTTCGCGCGCGTCGCGATTGACGCGAGCCCAGAATTCCTCGGGCTCTACACCGATCTTCGGGAGCACGGTGTACTCTTGCATCGGCTGTGGCGACAGCGTCCCGTCGAAGTCATAGACGAGCGCAATCGTGTTCTGGAAAAAGCGCGCCTGCATGCGGACATTGTAGCGGGAACCTCCTGCCGGTACCGGGGTCCGTAGCTGTGGAGACAATCCAGGAAAGGCCCCGGCCTACAGGGGACCCATGACAATGAATCCTTCGTTCCTTCCCTCGTTGC
This sequence comes from Usitatibacter sp., assembly GCA_039915735.1. Taxonomy (GTDB): domain Bacteria; phylum Pseudomonadota; class Gammaproteobacteria; order Burkholderiales; family Usitatibacteraceae; genus Usitatibacter. The sequence continues at coordinate 15,728 of JBDSMR010000141.1, forward strand.
CGCTGCACCTCAGTTATCCATTGCTCTTTGGCGTCCTGCTTGTCGCGGGGATGCTGGGCGGAGAGCTCGCACGCGTGCTGCGCCTTCCCCGCATCCTCGGATATGTCGTTGTCGGGTTCGCCTTTGGACCACTCGCGACCGCCATCGGCATCGGCTCGCTGCTCGAGGAGGCGCGCATCTTCGTCGACCTCGCGCTCGGCCTGGTGCTCTTCGATCTCGGCCGGCGCATGGATATCAAGTGGATGCGGCGGGACTGGACGCTCGCGGTTTCGGGCGTCGCCGAAAGTGCCATCACCTTTGCCATCGTCTTCTACACGCTGCTCGCCTTCGATTTCCGCGCAATCTACGCGGGCATCGCGGCGGCCATCGCGATGAGCACCTCGCCGGCGGTCATCCTGCTGGTGGTGCACGACACCCGCGCCGAGGGACAGGTGACAGAGCGCGCGCTCAACATGGCGGCGCTGAACGGCCTGCTCGCATCGATCATCGTCACCATCCTGCTGGGCTCCGCGCACATCGACACGCGCATGGACGTGGAGACGGCCATCCTGCATCCGCTCTACCTTTTCATCGGTTCGCTGGTCCTGGGCGGGGCGATGGCGTGGTTCGCGCGCGTGATCGCCCGTGGCGTGGAGAAGGATCGCGAGGTGCATTTCTCGCTCATCGCCGGGCTGGTGATCGGCGCGGTGGGCCTGGCCACGCTGCTCAAGCTGCCGGTGATCCTCGCGCTGCTGGCCTTCGGCTTGTTCTCGCGCAACGACGAGCGTGGCTACGAGCTCCTCAACGTCAACCTCGCACCCGTGGGGCGGCTGCTCTACATCGTGCTCTTCGTGATCACCGGGGCGAGCATGCCACTGCCGATGCTGGCGGCCGGTGGCGGCATCGCCATCGCCTACGTTGCCGGGCGCGCGCTGGCCAAGTTCATCGGCGTCATGATGCTGGCCCCCTTCAGTGGCCTGCGGATCAAGCAGTCGGTGGGCCTGGGTTTGTGCCTGCTGCCGATGTCGAGCCTTTCGCTGCTGCTGCAGAGCGACATCGCGCGTGTCTACCCGTCGTACGGCGCGGCGATGTCCGGCGTGGTGGTGGGCGCCATCATCGTGATGGAGATCGTCGGGCCGCTCGCGGTGTATTTCGGGCTCAAGTTATCGGGTGAATCGCTGCCGGATCCGGAAGCCCGGATGGAGAGCCCCCATGCCGCTTGATTTCGCCAAGTCGGAACTGCTCACCTTCGGCGTCGAGCTCGAGCTGATGGTGCTCAACACACGCGACTACAACCTCGCGCGTGGCGCGGACGACATCCTGGCGCGGCTGGAGAAGATGAAGCTGCCCGGAGAGGTCAAGCCCGAGATCACCGAAAGCATGATCGAGGTGAACTCGCGGGTGAACAAGGACTACCCCACCCTGCTGAAGGAGCTCACGGTGGTGCGAGACGCCATTGTCAACACCGCGGAGCGCCTCAACCTGGCGGTGGCGGGCGGGGGCTCGCACCCGTTCCACCGCTGGCATGAACGCCGCATCTTCCCGACCGAGCGCTTCAAGCGCGTCTCCGCGCTCTACGGCTACCTCGCCAAGCAGTTCACCGTATTCGGGCAGCACGTGCATATCGGCGTCACCAGCGGTGACGACGCGGTGTACCTCACGCACCAACTCGCGCCCTACATCCCGCACTTCATAGCGCTCTCCGCGTCGTCGCCCTTCTACCAGGGAGAAGACACGTGGTTCGAGACATCGCGCCTGCACGCGGTCTCGGCGTTCCCGTTGTCCGGGCACATGCCGCCGGTGTCCACCTGGCAGGAGTTCAACGGCTTCTTCGACGAGATGCAGGCCTACGGCATCGTCGAAAGCATGAAGGACTTCTACTGGGACATCCGGCCCAAGCCGGAGTACGGCACGATCGAGGTGCGCATCTTCGATACCCCGTTGACGGTGGAGCGCGCCGCGCAGCTGGCGGCCTACGTGCAGACGCTTGCGGCTCACCTGCTGCGCGAGCGGCGCACGGAGCCGGTGGAGCCGATGTACCGCGTCTACGGCTACAACCGCTTCAAGGCTTGCCGCTTCGGCTTCGACGCCATGCTGGTTGATCCGTACACGCGCCAGCAGATGCAGTTGCGTGAGCACCTGCTGGCCTCGCTCATCCGCATTGCCCCTGATGCGGAAGCCATGGGGACAGAGCAAGCCCTGGGCGCGCTCGGCAAACTCGCGAAGACCGATGTGAATGACGCCAAGTGGCTGCGCGAGCGTTATGCGGATCGCCGCTCGCTCAACGACATGGTGCGACTTCAGAGCGAGCGCTGGAGCGGCAAGGAATAAGGGCGCTGCTGGATATGACAAACTAAAACTGGTGTCAGACACGACTTTTTGCAGTTGGCGGCTTGAGGCCGCCAAGGTGCAAAAGTCGTGTCTGACACCAGTTTTAAAGTACCTTCCCCGGATTCATGATCCCGTGCGGATCGAGCGTCTTCTTGATCGACCGCATCAGCTCCAGCTCCAGCTCGCTCTTGTAGTGCTTGATCTCTTCGCGCTTGAGCGTCCCCAGCCCGTGTTCGGCGCTGATGGAGCCGCCGAGCGACGTCACCACCTCATAGACCATATGGTTCACCTGCGGCCCCTGGTCAAAAAACGCCTTGGCTTCCTGGCGTTCGGATTTGGAGCAGTTGTAGTGGATGTTGCCGTCGCCCACGTGGCCGAAGGCGACGATGCGCACGTCGGGGAATTCGCGCTCGAGGTCGGCAGTGGCGCGCTCGATGAATTCGGCCACGCGGCTGATCGGCACCGAGACATCGTGCTTGATCGAGGCACCGTCGATCTTCTGCGCTTCGGAAACGTTTTCACGCAACTTCCAGAAGTCGTTGCGCTGCGATTCGCTCGCGGCGATCACGCCGTCGTGGATCACGCCGGCCTCGGCCGCATCTCCCAGCGCCTCTTCCAGCAGGCCGTTGAGCGCGGGGCCTTCGGTGCTGTCGGAAAGCTCAACGAGCACGTACCACGGGTGGCGCGCGGTCATCGGATCGCGTGATCCGGGAATGTGCCTGATCACGAGGTCGAAGCAGACGCGCGCCAGCAGTTCGAAACCGGTGATGCGCTCGCCGCAGCGTTCGCGCAGCAGCGAAAGCAGCGTGACGGCGGCGGCGGGATCCTCGATCGCCACGATCGCGGTCGAGAAGGAGCGTGGCATGGGGAAGAGCTTGAGCACGGCCGCGGTGATCACGCCCAGCGTGCCTTCGGCGCCAACGAAGAGGTGCTTCAGGTCGTAGCCGGTATTGTCCTTGCGCAATCCGCGCAGACCGTTCCATACGCGCCCATCGGGCAGCACCACTTCCAGGCCCAGGACCAGATCGCGCGTGTTGCCGTAGCGCAGCACGCCGGTGCCGCCTGCATTGGTGGAAATGTTGCCGCCGATTTCGCAACTGCCCTGCGCGCCGAGCGAAAGCGGGAAAAGGCGGCCATTCTCCTCGGCCACCTTCTGCAGCGCCTGCAGCACGCAACCGGCTTCCACTGTCATCGTGTTGTTGTTGGTGTCCACGTCGCGCACGCGGTTCATGCGCGAAAGGTTCACGATCACCTGCGTGCCGGAATCGTCGGGCACCGAGGCGCCGCAGAGGCTGGTGTTGCCGCCCTGGGGCACGATCGGCACGCGCAGCTCCGAGAGCAGCGCCACGATCTTCGAGACTTCCCCGGTATTCGCGGGCCGCACGACCGCGGCGGAGCGGCCCTGATACGCCTCGCGCCAGTCCATCTCGTAGGGCTTGCGTTCGGCGGCGTCAACCAGCCCACGCTCACCAACGATGCCCTTCAGGCGCGACAGCAAGTCCGGGGGCGCGGAGAGATCGTTCATTTGCGGATCTTCGAAAGAAGGTGGGTGGTGGAGCGGTCGTGCTGGAATGCAATCGAATGCACCATGCCGCCCCAGGTTCGCGTCTCGGCGCCGCCGACGATGGCTTCGGGCGCCCAGTCGCCGCCTTTCACGAGATGTTCGGGGCGGCACTGCAGGATGCGCTCGAGCGGCGTGTCTTCCTCGAACCAGGTCACCAGCGCCACGCTCTGCAGCGCGGCCACCACGGCCATGCGGTCGGCGAGTGTGTTGATGGGGCGGTCATCGCCCTTGCCCAACCGACGCACGGAAGCATCGGAGTTGAGCGCGACCACGAGCGAGTTGCCCAGTGCCGCAGCCTGCGCGAGATAGGTCACGTGGCCGCGATGCAGGATGTCGAAGACGCCGTTGGTGAACACCAGCGGCCGGGGCAGGGTGGCGACGCGCGAGGGGAGATCGGCGGGAGCGCAGACCTTGGCTTCGAACGCGGGCACCATACCCATTTCAGGCGGGAGCCGCGCCCCCCCCGGCGGGCTGCTGCATGCGCGCCAGCACTTCCTTGCGGAAGCGCTTCAGGTCGGCGGCGTCCGCGATTGCGCGGTCGTAGAGCGTGCCCAGCTTGGCGAAGATCGCCTGCACCACCTTGCCTTCGCAAAGGGTGTCGAACTTGATCTGGTGATCGAGCCAGTTTTCCAGCCACGTCACGTCGGGCAGCTTCGACTGCACCGTGTCGTTGGGAAACATTGCCTTGTTCACGTGCAGGTTGGTGGGATGCAGCGGCTTGCCGGCGCGCGCGGCGCTGGCCATGAGGATGCCGATCTTGGCGAAGGCGACACGCGCCTCGTCGCCCAGCTTCTCGATCGCGCGGCGCATGTACTTGTAGTACGCACCGGCATGGCGCGCCTCGTCCCCGGCCAGTGTGGCGTAGATGCGCTTGATCACCGGCTCCGTATGCCACGAGGCCGCGCGCCGATACCACTGGGTAAGGCGGACCTCCCCGCAGAAGTGCAGCATCAGCGTTTCAAGGGCGGGAGCGGGATCGAACGGGAAGCGCACTGCGTGCAGCTCCGCCTCGGTCGGCAGCAGGTCCGGGCGGAAGCGGCGCAGGTATTCCATAAGAACCAGCGCGTGTTTCTGCTCCTCGTAGAACCAGATCGACATGAAAGCAGAGAAATCGCTGTCGTCCTGGTTGTCGCGCAGGAACATCTCGGTAGCGGGTAGCGCCGACCATTCGGTGATGGCGTTCATCTTGATGGTGCGCGCCTGCTCTTCCGAGAGGCGGGCGGGCTCGAACTCGGCCCAGGGAATGTCCCTGGCCATGTCCCAGCGGACCTTCTCGAACGAGCCGAACAGCTCCTGATAAAGCATGGTTTTCATGGCGGTGTTTCCAAGAGTAGCAAAAACGGACCCTTCCCCCGGATTTCGTTGCATCCGGGTGGGCAGGACCGCCGTAGGACAGATAACCGACTTACGAAGAAGAGCACGCTCCAGATGTCCCGAATCGCCATCGTCGGGGCCGGAATTTCCGGCCTCGCGAGCGCATATTTGCTTGCGCCTCGCCACCAGGTCACCCTGTTCGAAGCCGGCCGCTACCTCGGCGGCCACACGAACACGGTCGACGTGACGCTGGACGGCTTAACTCACCCGGTCGACACCGGCTTCCTTGTCTTCAACGACCGCACCTATCCGAACCTGATCCGGATGTTTGACCACCTCGGGGTGGCAAGCGATCCCTCGGAGATGTCCTTTTCGGTGCGCATCGGGCAGGGCGAGCTGGAATGGGCCGGCACCAACCTGGCCACGGTTTTTGCGCAGCCTTCCAACCTGGTGAGCCCCGCATTCCTGCGCATGCTTGGCGACCTGGTGCGCTTCAATCGCGAAGCTACGGTGCTGGCCACCTCCGGCGCGGTGATACGCGGAACGCTCGGTGATTTCCTCGACGAGGGGAAATATGGCCAGGAGCTGCGCGACATGTATCTGTTACCGATGGCGGCGTGTATCTGGTCCACCCCTACCACCCAGATCAAGCGTTTTCCGCTTTCGACCTTCCTGCACTTCTGCCACAACCACGGCCTGCTCGCGGTGACCAACCGGCCCCAATGGCGCACGGTGTCCGGCGGCGGCCGCGAATATGTCCGCAAGCTCGCCGCTCCGATTGCCGACGTGCGCCTGAACACCGCGGTGCGGCGCATCCGCCGCGACCTCGAGGGTGTCGACGTCATCACCGACGGCGGCGCGGAGCGCTTCGACCAGGTGGTGCTGGCCACGCATACGGACCAGTCGCTCGCGATGCTCGAGGATGCGGGCAGCGAGGAGCGCGAGGTGCTGAAAGCGATTGCCTACCAGCCCAACCGCGCGCTGCTGCACACCGACGAGAGCCTGCTGCCCACGCGCCGCCGTGCCTGGGCCGCGTGGAATTTCCATTCGCCGCGGCTCGAGGCCAGCGACGCCGCGGTCTCGCTCTCTTACCTCATCAACCGCCTGCAGCCGCTGCCGTTCAAGCGCCCGGTGGTGGTGACGATGAACCCGATCGTCGAGCCGCGGCCGGAAACGGTGATCGCGTCGTTCGATTACCACCACCCGGCATTCCTCGAGGGCTCCGACGAGGCGCAGCGCCGCGTGTCCGCGCTGCAGGGACGCAATCGCACCTGGTACGCCGGTGCGTGGACGCGTTACGGCTTCCACGAAGACGGCCTCGCGTCCGCGATGCTGGTGGCGCGTGCATTGGGCGCGGAGATTCCTTGGCCCACCTGATCCACGAACCGCAGATCGCTTTCGGGACCACGGTGCACCAGCGCCTGCGCCCCGTGCGCCACCGCTTCGGCTACGGCGTGTTCTTCGTGCGCGTGCCGCTTTCGAAGTGGAAGGATGCCGCCCATCGCTGGCTGTCGCTTGATCGCTGGAACCTGTTGAGCCTGCACGTGCGCGACTTCGGCCCGCGCGATGGCAGCGCGCTGGAACCCTGGATGCGCGGGCAGCTTGCGGAGCACGGCGTGACAACAGCCGACGGGGAGATCGTCCTGCAGGCATTTCCGCGCGTGCTCGGTTATGTCTTCAACCCGATCGTGACCTGGCAATGCTTCGATCGCGGCGGCGGACTTCGCGCGGTGCTGTGCGAGGTCTCGAACACATTTGGCGAGCGCCACAACTACCTGCTGGCACACCCCGACGGCCGCGTGATCCTGGACGACGAATGGATGCAGTCCGACAAGAGGTTCCACGTCTCGCCGTTCTGCGAAGTGAGCGGCCATTACCGCTTCCGCTTCTCCGGCGATTCGCAGCGGCCGGTCTCGCGCATCAACTATCACGACGAGCGGGGAATCCTGCTGGTCACCGCCCTGCAGGGCCGCGCGGAAGCCATCACCAACCGCAACCTGCTGCGCGCCTTCTTCGGCTACCCGTGGATGACTGTCGGCGTCGTTGCCCGCATCCACTGGCAGGCCATCCGACTCTGGCTCCGAAAAGTCCCCTGGTTCGCCAAACCAGATCCCCCCACCGAGGAAACTACCCGATGAACGTAACCGGCATCGATTTCACCGACGACGCTCCCTGGCCCGCACGCACGCTCTTCTCGCTGCTCACCCGGCTGGAGTGTGGACGCCTCACGATCACCGGCCCCGACCGCATACGCCGCACTTTCGAAGGCCCGCGCGAAGGCGCGCATGCGGAGCTCGTGCTGCGCGACTGGAAAGCCATCGGCGTGATGACGCGCCGCGCGGAGATCGGCCTCTACGAATGCTGGCGTGACGGGCTTGTCTCGACGCCGGACATGGTGGCCGTGTTGCGCGTGTGCGCCGCCAACCACGCCGTGCTCGAAGGTGTCTTCTACGGCAAACCCCTCGTTGCGTTGGCATTGCGTGTCGCACACGCAATGCGCCCCAATACGCGTGCCGGTGCACGCAAGAACATCCATGCGCATTACGACCTCGGCAATGCGTTCTACGCGCTGTGGCTCGATGCGGGCATGACCTACTCGAGCGGCATCTTCTCGCCGGGACGGACACTCGCGCAGTCGCAGGACGCAAAATACGACCGCATGCTGGATGTCCTCGAGGTCGATTCCTCCCATCGCGTGCTCGAGGTGGGCTGCGGCTGGGGCGCCTTCGCGCAGCGTGCCGCCGCCACCCGGGGGTGCCACGTCACGGGGCTCACGATTTCGCAGGCGCAGCTGGATTACGGGCGCGAGCGCATGGTGCGGGCCGGGCTGGAGGAGCGCGTCGACCTGCGTTTCTGCGATTATCGGGATTCCGAGGGACAGTTCGACCGCATCGTGTCGGTCGAGATGGTGGAGGCGGTGGGTGAGCGCTACTGGCCGAATTACTTCCGCACGCTGCATGATCGCCTCAAGCCCGGTGGGCGCGCCGCGGTGCAGTCGATCGTGATCGCCGAGGATGTATTCGGACGCTACAGCAAGTCGAGCGACTTCATTCGCGAGTACATTTTCCCGGGTGGCATGTTGCCTTCGGTCCCGCGCTTCATCGCTGCCGCGCGCAAGGCGGGGCTCGAGGCGAAAACGCCGTTCCTGTTCGGGCGCGACTACGCGGAGACGCTGCGCCGCTGGCGCACCGCGTTTAATGCGCAGGAATCGAACATCCGCGCGCTCGGCTTCGACAATGATTTCCTCGCCGCGTGGCGCTTCTACTTCGACTACTGCGAGGCGGGTTTCGACTCCGGCCGCTGCGACGTGATGCAGATCGAGCTGGTTCGCCCTTGAAACGTTTCGCGGCCGCGTTGGCATTCTGCCTGGTGGCCGCCGCGCACGCAGCCCCACCCGCCCTGCCCGCGAGCGTGGTCGCCGAGGTCCCGGCGCTCAAGGCGCTCGGTGATGCGCGCTTCAGGTTCTTCCTGATCCACGTCTACGACGCGTCGCTCTGGACCACGGGAGAGAAATACGATCCGGCGACCAGCTCGGTGCTGGACATCCGCTACGCCATGGATGTGCGTGGCGCCGACCTCGCGAAACGCAGCATCGAGGAGATGCGCAAGCTCGGGCATACCGACGAAGGCAAGCTCGCGCGCTGGGGCAGGGAGATGCGCCGCGTCTTCCCTGACATCCGCAAGGGAGACCGGCTGGTGGGTGTCTACCTTCCGGGGCGCGAGGCGCGCTTCTACGGCCAGGACGGACTCATCGGCAGCGTGCCCGACGGTGAATTCGCGCGCGCCTTCTTCGACATCTGGCTGGACCCGCGCACCAGCGAACCCGCGCTGCGCCGCGACCTGCTGCTGGAATGACGCGCGTCGCCAACGGGAGGCTGGCGGCGTACGGCTTCCTCGGAATGCCGCTGGCGATGGCGGCGCTGCCGATCTACGTGCACGTTCCCAAGTTCTATGCGGACACGCTCGGGCTGTCGCTCGCCAGTGTTGGTGCGTGGCTGCTGGCCGCGCGCGCGCTCGATGCGATCCAGGATCCGCTGCTGGGTTACTGGAGCGATCGCCGCCGCGCGCTGCCGTTCGGCCGCTGGATCTTCGTGCTGGTAGGGGCGCCCTTGCTGGCGCTGGGCATGGTGGGCCTGTTCGATCCACCCGACTGGACCGCGGACAAGCTGGAGTGGTGGCTGGTGGTCAATCTCGTGATCGTTTATACCGCCTACAGCCTGATCACCGTCAGCTACCAGGCTTACGGCGCGGAGATCACGGACGATCACAGCGAGCGCACGCGCGTAACCGCGTGGCGCGAGGGCTTTGGCCTGGCAGGAGTGTTCCTCGCCGCCATCGTGCCCGAGGTGCTGCGGCGCGTATCGGGCGAGCGCGAGGGCTTCGCGCAGTTCGCCTACCTGTTTGTCCCGGTGGTGCTGGTTGCCGCGCTGGTGTCAGCGACGCGCTCGCCGCCCGCGCATGTGGTGCCACGGGCCGCCGCGCCTTCATGGGACACGCTCTGGCTGCCGCTCGGCAACGGCGCGTTCCGCAGGCTGGCGTTCGTCTTCCTGTTGAACGGCATCGCCGCGGCCATCCCCGCGACGCTGGTGCTGTTTTTCATCACCGACGTGGTGCGCCGCCCGGACCTCACCGCACATTTCCTCGTGGCCTACTTTGCCGCGGGTGCGCTGGGCATGCCGGCATGGGTGTGGCTCGCCCGCCGCATCGGCAAGGTGCGCGCATGGCTCGCGGGCATGGTGCTTTCGATCGTGGCCTTCATCTGGGCGTTCTACCTGCGCGCCGGTGATGTCGGTCCGTACTTCGTGATTTGCGGCATGTCCGGGCTGGCACTCGGCGCGGACCTGGCGCTGCCGCCATCACTCCTTGCCGACGTGATCGACGAGGATGAAAGCCGTGGGCGCGGCCGCCACGAGGGCGCCTACTTCGGCATCTGGAACCTGATCACCAAGCTCAACCTGGCGCTCGCCGCCGGCATCGCGTTGCCACTGCTGGCCGCCTCCGGCTATCGATCAGCGGCTATTCCTGCGGGCGCGGCACTGGTGACGCTGGCCGCTGTCTATGCGCTGGTGCCATGTGGATTGAAGGCGTTCGCCGCGCTTGCATTGTGGAAATCGAGACTCGAAACCAAGGATCCCCCATGAAAATCGTGATTGCGTTGCTGTCCTGCCTGTTGCTCGCCTCCTGCGCTTCGCCGACGCCGCAGGACTACGTGCTGGAAAAGCCGGCGTTCGACTTCAAGACCTACTTCAACGGCAAGGTCGATGGCTGGGGAATGATCCAGGATCGATCCGGCAAGGTCACCAAGCGCATGTATGTCGAGATGACGGGGACGTGGAATGGCGATGTCGGCACGCTCGACGAGCAGTTCACCAACTCCGACGGCACCAGGGAGACGCGCGTGTGGACGGTGCGCAAGTCCGGCAACCGCTATGTGGGCACCGCCGGTGACGTGATTGGCGAGGCGGCGGGAGAGGCTTCCGGCAACGCGCTCAACTGGCGCTACGTGCTCGATGCCAAGCGCGAGAATGGCGAGCGCGTGAAGCTCGACATGGATGACTGGATGTGGATGATCGATGACCAGACGCTCATCAACCGCACGAAGTTCTCCAAGTTCGGAATCGGGTTTGGCGAAGTGACCTTTACCTTCAGGAAGCGCGGCTAGCGATGGCCCTCAACCCGCCGCTGGGAAACTGGCGTGACCGTCGCTGCTGGATCATCGGCGCCAGCACCGGCATCGGCGCGGCGCTGGCGGAAGCACTCGCCGCGCGCGGCGCCCGCGTGGCGCTTTCCTCGCGCAGGCGCGAACCCCTCGAAGCGCTGGCTTCACGCATGGGAGGCGGGCGCGCGCAAGTGCTGCCGCTCGACATTCGCGATGCCGCCGCGCTGGAGCAGTCGGCCGGCTCGATGGTGAATCTCTGGGGTGGCATCGACCTGGTGGTGCTGATGGCGGGTGACTACAAGCCGATGCGCGCCTGGGAGATCGACCTCGACGATGCGACCACCATGATCGAGACCAACCTCACGGGCGCCTTCAACGCGCTGGCCGCCGTCATTCCGCACATGCTGCGGCAGGGCAGCGGCACGATCGCGCTGGTGTCATCGGTCGCCGGTTATCGCGGCTTGCCCAAGAGCCTGGTCTACGGGCCCACGAAGGCGGCGCTGATCAATCTCGCGGAAACGATGTACCTCGACCTGCAGCCCAAGGGGCTCGGCGTGTGTGTGGTGAACCCGGGCTTCGTGAAGACGCCGCTTACCGCGCAGAACGACTTCAAGATGCCGGCGCTGATCGAACCGGCCGAAGCGGCGAGCGAGATCATCGCGGGGCTGGAACGCGGTGACTTCGAGATCCACTTTCCGCGCCGCTTCACCGGCTGGCTCAAGTTCATGCGCCTGCTGCCCTATCGGCTCTACTTTCCCGCGATCCGCAGGATGACCGGCCTGTGAGCGACGCCGCCCTCGAGAACCTCAAGGCCTTCTGGGAGACTCTCTCTCCCGCCACCGTCGCCACCCTCGAGCGCATCTACACTGAAGACGCCTACTTCCGCGATCCTTTCAACGAAGTGAACGGCGCGCCGGAGTTGAGGCGCATCTTCAACCACATGTTCGAGACGCTGATCGAACCGAAATTCACCATCGTCGAAAGCGTGCGGCAGGATTCGTCGGCGTTCCTGGTGTGGAATTTCGATTTCCGCGTGAAGGCGTGGAAGCCGGGCATCACGCGGCGCATCCATGGCTCATCACACATCCGCTTCGCGCCGGATGGGCGCGTCTCGTATCACCGGGACTACTGGGATGCGGGGGGCGAGCTCTACGCCACGCTGCCGGTGATCGGACCGGTGATCCGGTGGCTGGAGAGGAAAATGAAATAGAAACAGCGGAGGGAAAGGGAGGGTAGCTTTGGGGTCAGGTTACCTTTCCCGGAGAGCGGAAAAGGTAACCTGACCCCAAAGCCTCGCCTTACTCCTCAACCGCCGCAATCACCCGGTTGCGGCCCGCCTGCTTCGCGGTGTAGAGCGCCTTGTCGGCGGTCCGCATGGTTTGGGCCCAATCCTCTTTTCCGGCGGCAAGGCTCGCTACACCCGCGGATAGTGTCAGCGTGCCGAGCGGCTGGCCGTCGTAGTTGAGGTCGAGTGAGGCGTAGGCGGCGCGGATCGACTCCGCCTTGTTGCGCGTCACCTCAAGCGTGGCATCGGGCAGGATCACGCCGAATTCCTCGCCACCCAGGCGACAGGCGATATCGCTCTCACGCGTGGCGTGGCGCAGCAGTTCCCCGACGCGCGCCAGCACGAAATCCCCGGCATCGTGGCCGAAGGTGTCGTTGAGCGTCTTGAAGTGGTCGAGGTCGAGGACAATCACGCCGATGGCGTGATTGGAGCGGCGCGCGCGCGGCAGTTCACGGCCCATGGTTTCCTCCAGGTAGCGTCGATTCCACAGGCCGGTAAGCGGATCGCGCATCGACAGGTTATGCGCGCGGTTCCACGCGTCCACCAGGGCCACGATCAGCAGGAAAACCACCACGCTTGCAAGCAAGCTCCCCGCCAGCACGCTCCAGGGCTTGCCGGCGCGCAGCGCGGAATCGAACTCGGGGCGAGAGAGGAACTGGATGGTCCAGCTGCGCCCCGGCATCGGGAAGTGCACGATGCGCTCGAACTCCGTGGGTTCTGTAGTGGGTGTGGCGCGCCAGGCGCTGCGTGTGTCGATCAGCTCCGCCTGCGTCGAGCGCTGCGGCTGGTCGTAGATGCGCATGTCGATCGCCTGCAGCACGCCCTCGTCGAGGATGCCCTGCATCAGGTTGTGCATGCGAAACGGGCTGAAGACGTAGCCGGAGACCGCGTGGCGCCGGTCTTGCCGCGGCAGGTCGCGAGCCACCTCGTGGAAGACCGGCACGTACATCACGAAGCCGGCCTGGCGCGGTTGCGTGCCGACGAGCGCCTCGCCGGCGAGGACCAGGCGGCCGGTGATGGCCGCCTCGCCGCTGCTGCGCGCCAGTTCCATCGCCGCTCGCCGCACCGGTTCCGAGTACATGTCGAAGCCCAGGGTGCGCACGTTGCGCCCGCCAAAGGGCTCCGAGAAGATGACGGGCGCCATCTCGTCGCGATTGCCCGGAGGGCGGATTTCGTATTCCGGAAAACCTTCGTCACGCACGCGCTGTACATGTTCGGCCCGGGTCGAGGCGCGAACGTATTCAGCGAAACCCACGGCCTGGATGCCGGGAAAACGCTCCTCCAGTTGCAGGTTGGCGATGAAGCTGCGCCATTCCTCGCGCGAGAGCGTGGGGGAGGAAGCGATGCGCGCGGCGCCGGAGCGCAGCACCTGCTCGTAGGCGAGCATGCGGGCGCGAATGGCCGCGGTGGCGGTTTCCGTGCGGCGCTCGAACTGGGTGCGCGCGTCGTTGTAGCGATTGCGTTCCAGGCCAAACCAGCCCGTGGCGGTCAGCGCGAGCGAAGCAGTCAACGCGATCCACGGGAAAGGAGAACGCAGCGCTTCATCCGTTCCTTCGAAACCCCACCGCATCGGCGCTGCAGCTTCCTCAGCTCACGTATTCGAATACCTTCACCACGCGCGAGACGCCACTGGTGGTGCGCGCGATTTCAACCGCCGCATCGGCTTCGCTGGTGGTGACCAGGCCCATGAGATAGACCACGCCCTGCTCGGTCAGAACCTTGACGTGGCTGGGCGAGAACTTGCCGTTGTTGACCATGCGCGCCTTGACGTTGGAGGTGACCAGCGCGTCGTTGCCGCGCGAGGCAAGCGACGAGGAGCCCGCGATCGCGAGTTCGTTGGTGACCTCGCGCACGTTCTCGATGCGGCGCACCGACCCCTCGATCTTCTTCTTCGTTTCCTCGTCGGGTGCCTCGCCGGTGAGCAGCACGCGGCGGTTGAAGCTGGTGGGGTTCACGTGCAGGCCGGGGAAGTCGCCGCGCATGCGGCTGAAAACCTTCCACTCGATGGCCTCATCCTCGATGTACATGCCGGTGGTGCGGCGGTCGGAAGCCATGAGAGCCGCAGTGCCCATGCCGGTGAGGGCGAGCGGGAAGCAGCCTTGCAGCAGGGGGACGGCCACGAGGGCGGTGACGACGAATGCCTTGCGAATCATTTCTTCTCTCCGTAGATCAGGTTGTCGACTACCTCGCACAGGCAGTGGATCACCAGCAGGTGGATCTCCTGGACGCGCATGGTGCGCGGGTGGGCCACGTTGAGGTGAAAGTCGCCGGGACGGAGCATCTTGCCCATGGCACCGCCGTCGCGGCCGGTGAGGGCGATGACCGTCACTCCTTTTGCGTGTGCTGCCTTGATGGTCTCGAGGACATTTCTTGAATTGCCAGAGGTGGAAATCGCCAGCAGCACATCGCCGGGTTGCGCGAGGGCCTCAAGCTGGCGCGAGAACACGTGGTCCCAGTCGTAGTCGTTGGCGATGGCCGTGATCGCGGAGGTATCGACCGTGAGTGCAACCGCCGGCATGCCGGGACGTTCGCGCTCGAAGCGCCCAACGATCTCTGCGGCGAAATGCTGGCAATCGGCAGCAGAGCCGCCATTGCCGCAGGCGAGCGCCTTGCGCCCGGCCTTGAGGGCTTCGGCCAGCGCGGTGCCCGCGCGGAGTATTTCCGCCGGCATTGTCTCCGCCATGCGACGGCGCAGCTCGATGCCCTCTTCGAAGTGCTGCTTGAGGTTGGCTGTGAGGTCCATGGCGGATTCTAGCCTCTAGGAGGCATCAAAGGCGCCGCGCAGCCATTCGCAATCGCCCGAGTCCACGGCGACCACGTCGAAGCGGCAAGGAGGAACGCGGTCGAGGCGCATGAGGTACTGGCGCGCGGCCATGATGATGCGGCGCCGCTTGCGCGGTGTGATGCTGGCGAGCGCGCCGCCGAAGCTCGAGCCGCTGCGCATGCGCACCTCCACGAAAACCAGCGTGGCGCCATCACGCGCAATGAGGTCGATCTCGCCGGCCTTGGTGCGGTAGTTGCGGGTGACGATGGCGAGGCCACGGGCCTGCAGGAATTCCGCCGCCTTTTCCTCCGCCGCGCCACCCGCCGCCTGGGCCGGCGTGGGGTGTGCGATGCCGTTCACGGCACCGTGCGCAGCGGGATGACCCTTCCCCCATCCACTTCCGCCGGCGAAAGCGCGCGGGCGAAATGCCGATCCTCCAGCGTGATGCGGCCGGTGACGCCATCGAGTGGCGCGTTGGCGTTGCCACGCGCGATCTGCAGCGCGAGGCGGAAGGCATCGATACCGAAGGCGTACAGCCTTTCGCTTTCCACGTTGAGCGGCGACGGCGGCGGCGGATAGGCCATGACGGCAATGTGGTCGGGGTTCACGAACCAGGGCATTTCCACATAACGCACGCCCTGCAGGTCTACGTTGACAATCGCCTCGGCGCGCGGATTGACGCTGAGCGAGGTGGCGTAGATCGGAAGCATCCCGGAGACATAGGGGCGGACTGCACGCGCCTCGGGCTGGTCGAGGGCGAAGAAAACCATGTCGGCGCGCATCGCCGCGAGTTTTTCGCGGATGGCGGCGGCTTCCTCCAGGTTGCCGCTGAACGTCAGGCGGCGGATCTCGCCGGCGGCGCGTGTCCATTCGCGCTCGAAGGCTTCCTGCACCCGGCGCGAAAGCGGCGAGTTGGTCCCGATCACGACGGCCTGGCGCCATCCATCGGCGACTGCTTGCAGGGCAGCCTGGCGCGCCTCGTTGTCGAGAGAAAGCGAGAACGAGTAGACGTTGGCGCCGGCAGGGCTGCGCAATTCATTGAGGGCCAGCACCGGTTGGCGCGCGCATTCGCTGTTGACCAGCGCCTGGGCGCCATCGCGCGTGAAGCCGCCGACAACCAGCATCGCACCGTTTTCCTGCGACTGGCGGCAGGCGGCAGTGAGTGCGGCATCCTCGTTGTCGATCGCCGTGACCACGACCGGGAGGCTTTCCTTGCCGGCGACAGACTCGGCCGCCATGAAGCCCGCGCGCACCGCGTCGGCGAGGCGGCCGAGGGCGGGCGAGGCGATCGGAAGGATGAGGGCCACGTGGGGACGCGCGGTGGCGATGGGGCGGGGCGGGCCTGCCTGCGCGGGCAGCACCTGGCGGGGAAGCGATGTGTCGTTGTACGGCCTCACCACGGTGGTGCGCGCGAGCCCTGTCGCCGGATCGATGTCCACAGCGGGTAAAGTGGACTCCGCCGGGGGATCTGCCGCGAAAGCGGGAGACGCCAGGAAGGCGAACAACAGGAGTACTGCGGTGCAGCGCGACATGGTGCCCGGATTATATGTGGTGGCCACTCCCATCGGTAACCTGGGCGACGTGACCCATCGCGCGCTGCAGGCGCTTTCGCACGCGGACGTGGTCGCGGCCGAGGACACGCGAGTCACGCGCGGGCTGCTGCAGCATTTCGGAATCGCCGCGAAGCTGGTGGCGATGCATGCCCACAACGAGCGCGGTTCTGCCGAGCGCGTGATTGAATGGATCCGCGAAGGCAAGGTGGTCGCATTTGTTTCCGACGCCGGCACGCCCGCGGTGAGCGATCCCGGCGCGCTGGTGGTTGATGCAGTGCGCGCTGCCGGCTTGCCGGTGTTCCCGGTGCCGGGTCCCAGTGCGCTGACCGCCGCGCTTTCCGCCTCTGGAATCGTCGCCGATGGATTTGTCTTCGCGGGGTTCCTGCCGGTTAAGGGCACGGAGCGGCGTGAACGCCTCGCTGCGCTGGCTGCGGGTCCCTGGGCAATCGCGCTCTTCGAGGCGCCGCACCGCGTTTCGAAGACGCTGGGGGATCTCTACGCGGCGCTGGGCGAGCGCGACGTGGTGGTGGCGCGCGAGATCACGAAGAAATTCGAAACCATCACGCGTGTGCCACTGGCCGAAGCGAAGGCGTGGGTGGATGCGGACGACGATCGGCGCCGTGGCGAGTTCGTGCTGGTGATCGAGGGGCGCCCGGCGGTCGATACCTCAACTCTCGATCCGCGCGTGTTGCTCAAGACGCTGCTGGCCGAAGTGCCGCTGAAGCAGGCCGTTGCACTTGCCGTGAAGATCACCGGCGGCAAGCGCAACGAGCTGTATCAGATCGCCCTGGATACGAAGAAGTGACCGGTTGTCAGGCGCGCGTGTGGCCGTTGCGACGCAGGGCACCGACGGCGGCAAGCGCCATTAATGCGGCCAGCAGCATCAAGGCGTATTCGCTGAGCGTGGGGACCTGTGCGGCGATGGCGGCAAGAAGCGCAATCGGCGCGCTGGGGACGCCGGTGCCCGCGCTGGTCGCGGTGTCGGTTCCGGCGGTAAGGCAGGAATCTGCAGTACCGGCAGGGGAGACGCCGAGTCCGGTGCAGAAGGCGTTGTGGATAGCAAAGGTGGAAAAGCCGGGGGTGATCTGGAGGAAGTCCAGCCGGTCGTTGATGGCGTGGACCGCCCCGGCCACCTGCCAGCGCTCGACCACGATGAGCGCGTCGATGACTGCCCCGCTTGCGTCAGTGCTGACCTGGACCGAATGGACGCGCACGTTGGCGTCGCCCGATGCGTAGGTGGTCAGGCCGTCAGAGGAGGTAAAACTCGTGACCAGCGGGCCGATGTCGCTCAAGACCAGGTTGGCGGGCAGGCGCAGCGGGGTCACGAACTGCACGGTGACGCGGCCCGCCGCGGCGAAGTTGCCGCAGTTGCCGGTGCCGCAGACGGTGAAGTTGGCGGGCGCACCGTACGGGCTTCCGGTGTAGCTGTAGGTGAAAGCGGACGCCGGGACTGAGGCCAGCAGGAGGACAAATAGCGCCAGTAGTTTCTTCATTCTTCTTCCCCTTTGTATTTTCCCTGAATTTGTCGCGCCACTATAATCCATCAATGTCCGACGTGCTTGAGATCTCCCGCCCCGACGATTGGCATGTCCACCTGCGTGATGGTGCGGCACTTGCTTCGGTGGCCGCTGCCACCGCGCGGCAGTTCGCGCGCGCCATCGTGATGCCCAACCTGAAGCCTCCGGTGGTCACCCTCGGGCAGGCCCTGGAATATCGAGCACGCATTCTGGCGGCACTGCCGAAGGGTTCGATATTCGAGCCCCTGATGACGCTTTATCTCACCGACAATAGCGATGCGCAAGAGGTGGAGCGCGCGGCCGCCAACGGAGCCGTGAAAGCGGTCAAATATTACCCCGCGGGTGCCACCACTAACTCCGATTCCGGCGTGACCGACCTGGGCAAATGTGATGCCGTGCTCGAAGCGATGGCCGCGGCGCACGTGCCGCTGCTGGTGCACGGCGAGGTGACCGACCCGGAGGTCGACATATTCGACCGCGAGGCGGTGTTCGTGGAACGCACGCTGGGCGCGCTGGTCAGGCGATTCCCGAAGTTGAAAATCGTGGTCGAACACATGACCACGCGGGAAGCGGCGGATTTCGTCGAGCGGGCGCCGGAAAACGTCGCGGCGACAATCACCGCGCACCACCTGCTGATGAACCGCAACGCGCTTTTTGCCGGCGGCATCAATCCACACCACTACTGCTTGCCGGTGCTCAAGCGCGAACTCCATCGCCGCGCGCTGGTGAAGGCCGCCACGTCGGGCAACCCGAAGTTTTTCCTCGGTACCGATACCGCCCCGCACGCGCGTGGAACGAAGGAGGGTTGCTGCGGCACGGCGGGGATATACACCGCCCACGCGGCGCTTGAACTCTACGCCGAGGCCTTCGAATCGGTCGGCGCGCTCGAGCGCCTGGAAGGATTCGCGAGCCATTTCGGCGCCGATTTCTACGGGCTGCCGCGCAACAAGGGCACCATCACCCTCGAGCGCGCTGAGTGGGAAGTGCCGGCCGAATATGCTTTCGGTGACGCAACCGTCGTGCCGATGCGGGCCGGACAGAAGTTGCGCTGGCGCCTGGCAGGCTGACCGGGTGGATTGGACCGGTGCGCGCGCGCGCCTCCAGGCGCCCATCTTCGCGCCGCTCGCGCTGGCGGTTTCGAGGCTTCCCGCCGACCGCTGGCCCGGGGTCGCGGACCTCAACTCCCTGGCCGGCGAGCTGCGTACCGATGGCGGGCGCGACCTGCGCTTCGTCGCGCCGCGTGGCAACGATCCGCACGAGCGCCGCCATTACGAACAACGCATCTTCGAGACCGGGGAAGTCGAGACGCGCGCCGAAAGCTGGCACGACCTCTTCAACGCGCTGGCCTGGCTGACCTACCCGAAGTCGAAGGCGCGCATCAACGCTCAACACGCGGCCATCCTTGCCGAGGGCGGCCCGGACGAGTTGCGCCATCGCAGTCCCGAGCGCGATGCGCTGACGCTTTTCGACGAGGGCGGCGTGATCGTGGCTGCGCGCTCACCGTCACTGCTGCGGCTGATCCCCGCCTTCGAGTGGAAGGAGCTCTTCTGGGTACGGCGCCAGGAGCTCGACGCCAACATGCGCTTCTTCGCCTTTGGCCACGGTTGCTACGAGCAGTCGCTGGCACCCTTCATCGGCATGGTCGCCAAGACCGTGTTTGTTCCGGTCGACGAGCTGTTCTTCATGCTGCCGGTGGAGTCGCAGGTGCAGCAGGCGGATGAACTGGTGGCGGCGCACTTCGCCCATCGCGCGCGCTTCCATTCGCCGAAGGCGATGTCACCGATGCCGATCCTCGGCGTCCCCGGCTGGCATTTCGCTACCCAGGACGAAGCGTTCTACGACGACCCATCCCACTTTCGTTCCAAACCGCGATAAAACTGGTGTCAGACACGACTTTTGCGTTTGGGCCAGCAAGCCCGACAGCAAAAGTCGTGTCTGACACCAGTTTTCAGCGAACCAACTCCATGCGCCGGCGGGTGGCGACGCCGAAGCGCGCTGCGCGGCCGGCATAGGAGGCGCGAGGCGTGCGCGATTCGAGGTCGAGGATGCGTTCGCTCAGGCGTTCGCGCAGCATCTCGACCAGGCTCAGCAGCGCCTTGGAGCGCGCGCCTTTCGCGATGTAGAGAGAGACGTCCACCGCGCCAAGATTGGGCAAGCCGAACTTGCGGTCCACTACTTCGAGCCCTGGCACCAATCCCTCGGGTGTCCTTACTGTAACGCCCAGGCCGGCATTCACCGCCGCCCAAACGCCGTAAAGCGAAGGGCTGGTGAGCGCGATGTTCCAGGGCACGCCGACGGCATCCAGCTCCGCAATCGCCTTGGTACGGAAGCGGCAGGGCGAAGTGAAGAGGGCCAGCGGCAGCTTGCCTACCCCATCCCATTCGAAGTCCTTGTGGGCGATCCAGACCAGCGGCAGGTGCCCGATGCAGATCGCATTGGGCCTTTCACCGAGCCCGAGCGCGAGCGCCACATCGACCTCGCCGGAATCCACCGCAGCCACCAGGCGGGTGCCGCCATCGACGCGCACCTCCATTGCCACCGACGGATGCAGCTTGCTGAATAGCGCCAGCACCGGCGGCAGCCATGATTCACCGAAGTCCTGCGAGGCGCCGAAGGTGATTTCACCCGACACCTGGGTTTGCCGCACCGCCTGCTGCGCCTCGTCGTTGAGTGCCAGGATGCGGCGAGCGTATGAAAGCAACACCTCACCGGCCCCGGTCAGCACCAGCTTGCGCGAGGCGCGCTCGAAGATCGGCTCGCCCGCCTGCTGCTCCAGCTTGCGCATCTGCAGCGAGAGTGCGGCCTGCGTGCGGCCAACACGCTCCGCGGCCAGGCCGAGCGTGCCGTGGTCCGCGAATGCAACCATCGAGCGCAGCACGTCCATGTCGAAGTTCCGGGGATTCATAAGCCAACCTTGAGTGCCAGATAAAAAAGATTAGATAGCCTTGAGTGCCAGCGCAGTCTAGCATCGCAGCTCAAGTTCAAACACCCGCTTCGGAGACAAACGAACATGGCCCAGGTCGATAGCCGCATCGTCAGTCAGTTCCTCAACGTATCCACCCCCAACATCTCCGATGCGCTCGACCGCCTCGGCATCGAAGGCGCCCCGCAGGGCATCCTGCCGATCTATCCCACCATCAAGATCGCCGGCCCCGCGGCCACGTTGAAGCTCGTGCCCGCCGGCAAGGCGGAAGAATCCACGGTGCTGGGAACGCTGCGCGCCATCGTGAAGGGCGGCGCGGGTTCGGTGCTCGTGATCGACGCCTCGGAAAATCCGAAGGTGAATGCATACGGTGGCGTAGCGGGAGCAACCAGCAAACACAACGGCCTCGTGGGTTGCGTGACCGACGGCGTGGTGCGCGATGTCGATGAATACGTGAGCTACGGCATGCCGGTTTATGGCCGCGGCATCGCGCAGCAATCGGTGCGCGGCCGCTCCTCATGCGCGGGATACGGCATTCCCGTCAAGCTTGGCGGCATCACCGTGCGCCCGGGCGATTTCATCGTCGCCGACATGAACGGCACCGTCGTGATCCCGATGGAGAAAATCGCCGAGGTGCTGGCCTTCGCGCAGAAGGTGAAGCAGACCGAGGACAGCGTCATCGCCGCGATCCGCGCCGGCGCCGACCCGATGGAAGCACACGAAAAGGTCAACTACGACAACATGCTCAAGGCGCAGCAGCAGGGGGCCTGATGGCCACCCAGAAGCGGCGCACGACGCTCTTCGTGGGGGCCCTGGCGCTCGAAGGCCTGGCCGCGGCGCTTGTGAGTGGCGCGGATCTCGTCTGCATCGACCTCGAGGATGCGGTCCCGCCCGATCGCAAGGAGGAAGGCCGCGCCGCCGTTGTCGCGCGCCTGAAGGACGTGAAGGTGCCCGAAGGCGTGCAGCTCATCGCGCGCGTCAACGCGATGACGGAGCTGCAAGGCCCCGTTGACCTGCGCGCCATGGTTGAACAGTGCCCGGCGCTGGGTGGCGCGCTGCTGCCGAAGGTCAATACGGTTGGCGAAATCGACGCGGCCGCCGATATCGCGAAGCGCGCGGGATCCGGCATCGAGCTCTACGCGATCATCGAAACCGCCGAAGGCCTGGAGAAGTGCGCAAGCATCGCGCGCGCCAGCGCGCTCAAGGCGCTATTCTTCGGCGGCTTCGATCTTTCGACGGCACTGGGCTGCGCGATGGAGTGGGAACCCCTGCTCTACGCGCGCTCCCGTGCCGTGCATGCGGGCGCGCTCGCGGGCGTCGAAGTATTCGATTCGCCGTATCCCGACGTGGCCAACCTGGAAGGGTTGCGCAAGGCGTGCGAGCAGGTGAAGGCGCTGGGCATGAGCGGCAAGGCCGCGAAGCATGCATCGCAGGTCGCGACCATCCGCGAATGTTTCACGCACACGGAGAAGGAAGTGGAGCGCGCGCGCCGTATCATCGGGATGTTCCGCGAGGACCCCACGCGGCCCCTTGTGTACGAGGGAAAGCTGATCGAGCTGCCGGCGATCAGGAAACTGGAACGCATCGCGTCGATTTGAATTGGACCCCGGGCTGTTGCTGCGATTGCAGCACCCGAGGTGACACTCCGCTCATGGCCACAATCAACTACCTCACCACCATCGAATTCGATTTCGGCGCCGTATCGAAGGCCGCCGACATCGCGAAATCCGCCGGCATGAAGCGCCCGCTGCTGGTCACCGATCCTGGCCTCGCCAAGGGCCCTGTGATGGCGCGCGTGCGTGAAGTGCTGGCGCCCCTCGATCCCGCCGTTTTCGATGCCACGCCGCAGAATCCCGACGAGGAGTCGGTGGAAAAGGCGGTTGCGATCTACAAGCAACATGGCTGCGATGGCGTCGTGGCGCTCGGCGGCGGATCGCCGATCGACCTCGCCAAGGCCGTGGCGCTGCTGGCGACGCACGATGGCCCGCTCGAGCAATACGCGCTGATCCTCGGCGGCCTGCCGAAGATCACCAACAGCATCTCACCCGTGATCGCCATCCCGACAACAGCGGGCACCGGAAGCGAAGTGGGTCGCGCGGCGCTCATCACGCTGCGCGACGGCCGCAAGCTCGGCTTCATCAGCCCGTTCATGATTCCGCGCGTGGCGTTGTGTGATCCGGAGCTCACGCTTGCCCTGCCTGCCAAGCTCACGGCGGCGACCGGCATGGACGCGCTCACGCATTGCATCGAGACCTTCCTCTCGCCGCGCGTCAATCCCCCCGCCGACGCCATCGCGCTCGATGGGGCCATGCGCGCGGCCAACTGGATCCGTCCCGCGTTCTTCGAGCCGGACAACCGCGACGCGCGCTGGAACATGATGATGGCTTCGCTGCAGGGGGGCCTCACGTTCCAGAAGGGCCTGGGCGCGGTGCATTCGATGTCGCACCCGCTGGGGGGCTTGAAGCAGGTGCTGCTGCATCACGGGACGCTCAACGCCGTGATACTTCCGGCCGTGCTGCGCTACAACCGCAGCCATGCCGGGGAAAAAATCGAGGCGCTGGAGCGCGCGCTGGTGGTGCGTCCGGGCGAAGACCTCGCCGGCTTCGTCGAGCGGCTGAACGTGGATCTGGGCCTGCCGCCTTCGCTGCGTGCGATGGGCGTGACGGAAGAGATGATTCCGGCGATGGTGGAAGGCGCCATGAAGGACCATTCCACCGCGACCAACCCGCGGCCGCTGGCGCGCGAGGATTTCGAAACCCTGTTCAGGCAGGCACTGCAATGACAAGGAGAGACGGCATGAAGAAAATCATCGGCGCGTTGATCGGCTGCGCGGCACTGGCGCTCCCGGCGCTCGCGCAGGCGCAGGCGTATCCCAGCAAGGCAATCAAGATCGTGGTGCCGTTCGCGGTGGGTGGCATCGCGGACACCTTCGGGCGCGTGATCGCGCAGAAACTTTCCGAGAGTTGGGGCCAGCCCGCGGTGGTGGAGAACAGGGGCGGGGCCGGTGGCAACATCGGCGCGGACCTGGTGGCGAAGTCGCCGCCCGACGGCTACACGCTGGTGATCGGCAACATCGGCACCCACGCGGTCAATCCGTTCCTGATGAAAAACATGGCCTACGATCCGCTCAAGGACTTCGTGCCGATCGCGCACGTGCTCGATGCCGAAGGCCTGCTGGTGGTGCATCCCTCGCTGCCGGTCAAGACCGTGCCCGAGCTCATCGCCTATGCGAAGGCGAACCCCGGCAAGCTCTCCTATGCCTCGGGCGGCATGGGCACCACCAGCCACCTCGCGGGGGAGCTCTTCAAGTCGATGGCCAAGGTCGACATGGTCCACATCCCCTACAAGGGCAACTCGCCCGCGATCACCGACGTGATGGGCGGCCAGGCGCAGATGATCTTCGCCACCATGCCGACGGTGATCCAGCAGGCGAAAAGCGGCAGGCTGCGCGCCATCGCGACGCTCGGCACGGTGCGCGCGCCGGCCGTTCCCGACACCCCGACCATCGCCGAATCGCTGCCGGGCTTCGACGTCGCCAACTGGATCGGCATGTTCGCGCCCGTAGGCACGCCGCACGAGATCGTGGTGAAGCTCAACGCGGAAGTGCAGAAGATCATGCTGTCGCCAGAGGTGCAGAAGCGCCTCGAGGCCGAGGGAGCGAAGTTCATCCCGACCACACCAGAGACTTTCGCCGTGTTCCAGAAGGCGGAATCGGAGAAATGGGGCAGGGCGATTCGCGAGGCCGGCATCAAGGCCGAATGATAATCTTGGAGGATGAAAAGCCTATGGACGGACGCCGAGGCCGCGCAATTTCCTGGTGACCTCGGCCAGCGCGTCTACACATCGCGGCTGCTTGGCCGCGACAAGTCGCTGGTGTTGCATGGCGGTGGCAACACCTCTGTCAAGCTCGGCGAGCAGGACCTGCTCGGGCGCACGCGCTCGGTCCTCTACGTAAAGGGAAGCGGCTGGGACCTCGAGTTCATCGAGGAGGCGGGTTTCTCCCCGGTGCGCCTCGACCACCTCGTGGACCTCTCGACGCTGGAAACGCTCTCGGACCCGCAGATGGTCAACGAGATGCGTACCCACATGCTGCGCGCCGATGCGCCAACGCCTTCGGTCGAAGCGATCCTGCACGCTATCCTGCCCTTCAAGTACGTCGACCACACCCACTCCGACGCCGTCCTCGCGCTCACCAATACCGCCGATGGCGAGCAGCGCATCCGCGCGCTGTACGGCGACGACGTGGTGGTGATCCCGTACGTGATGCCGGGCTTCGACCTCGCGCGACTGTGCGCGCGGATATTCCCGCGCGACCGCAAGCCCGCGACGATCGGCATGGTGCTGCTGAACCACGGCATCTTCTCGTTCGGCGGCACGGCGCGCGAATCCTACGAACGCATGATCTCGCTGGTGGATCGCGCGGAGCGCGCACTGGCGAAGGATTCCGTGCAGGCGCCCGCGAAGGCGCCTCGCCCGGCCACGGCGGCACGCGTCGAACTCGCCATGCTGCGCCACGAGGTCTCGCGCATCGCGGCAAACCCGATGATCGTCGCAAGCCACACCGACCAGGCAAGCCTCGCCTTCGCGCAAACCGAAGGCGTGGCTTCCATCGCTTGCCGCGGCCCCGCCACGCCTGACCACGTGCTGCGCACCAAGCGCATCGCGATGGTGGGCCGCGACGTTGACGCATACGCGAGCGAATACGCCGGATATTTCGGAGAGCATGCGCCGGCCGCACGCGAGCCCAAGACCATGCTCGACGCCGCGCCGCGCGTGATCGTCGATCCGGCAATCGGCGTGGCCACGATTGGGCGCAACGCCCGGGACGCGCAGGTCGTGTTCGACATCTACGAGCACACCATGCAGGTGATCCAGCGCTCGGAGGGGCTCGGCGGCTGGCAGGCGCTGCCGTCGAAGGACATCTTCGACGTCGAGTACTGGGACCTCGAGCAGGCCAAGCTGCGCAAGGGCGGCACGGCACCGGCATTCACGGGCGAGGTCGTGCTGGTCACCGGCGCCGCATCGGGCATCGGCAAGGCTTGCGTGCAGAGTTTCCTCGCGCGCGGCGCGGCGGTGATTGCGCTGGACCTGAATGCAGCCGTGGAGGCGTTGGCGAAGAGGCCGGATTTCATCGGCATCACCTGCGACATCACCGACCTGGCCCAGATCGACGCGGCGCTCGAACGCGGCGTGCGCGCTTTCGGCGGCATCGACATGGTGGTGCTCAACGCGGGCATCTTCCCCGGCGGCACGCGCATCGAGTCGCTCGCCGACGCGGAGTGGGGAAAAGTCATGCGCGTGAACCTCGACGCCAACCTGGCGCTGTTGCGCGAGACGCATCCGCTGCTCAAGCTCGCCCCGCGCGGCGGGCGCGTGGTGGTGATCGGCTCGAAGAACGTGCCCGCCCCCGGCCCGGGTGCCGCGGCGTATTCGGCCTCGAAGGCGGCGCTGGCGCAGCTTGCGCGGGTCGCCGCGCTTGAATGGGGTGCTGACGGCATTCGCATCAATACGCTGCATCCCAATGCGGTGTTCGACACCGGCATCTGGACCGAGGAAGTCCTCGCCGAGCGCGCGAAGCACTACGGCCTCTCGGTCGACGGCTACAAGAAGAACAACGTGCTGCGCGTGGAGGTCACGAGCAGTGACGTGGCGGAGCTTGCCGCCGAGCTTTGCGGAGCGCTCTTCGCCAAGACCACCGGCGCGCAAGTTCCTATCGACGGCGGAAACGATCGGGTCATCTGACCCGCCGCGTAGAATGGCGAGGTGAAGCAAGCTAGGCGATCGCTGCGCCACTTCGGTTGCGCAGAGGAAAGTCGGGACTCCATAGGGCAGCGTAGCGGGTAACTCCCGTCCACCGTGAGGTGAGGATCAGAGCAACAGAGACGAGTCCGGCCGCTTTCGAAAGAAGGTGGCCGGGGTGAAACGGGCAATCTCTACGCGGAGCAACACCAAATAGGCAGACGTTGACGTGGCCCACCGAGTCTGCGGGTAGGTGGCTTGAGCCCTGGGGCAATCCAGGGCCTAGAGGAATGATCGTCACGGGCCCGCAAGGGCTCGACAGAATCCCGCTTATCGGCTTGCTTCACACTTTCCCGCGGGGAGATTACTGATGGCACGTGGATCGACCGATGGCGGCCGGGAAACCCCTCGACCCGGCCTTGTGGCTTCGTTGGCCTCGGATCCTCATTGCAGGATTTGATCTCCCGGTAAATAGGGGGCGTCTGCACACCCGCAGTAAATGGGCGGTGACCCCTCGAAGTAGCGTTGTCTCCCAGGCCTCTCGAGGGGTTTCCCCGGCCGCTACCGGGCGATATGTAGCCGGGTGGACGATTCGCGTCAGACGCAACGGTCCGTTGTCGCCGGCACGCGACGAATGGGCCCCTGTCGCCGCGTGACCCCGTTCACGGTTTTCACGCAAGCCCTTGATGGTGCAGCTTCCTTTTCGCAGGCCGGGCTTCCGGCATGGAAGTTGATACTCCTTCCCGATGAAAACAAGAAAATTCATCGGCGCATCAAGAGGAGACCTTGATGACGAGGAGTGCCCAAATGCTGGCCGGCTCGCTGCTGGCCGCGATGGTCCCGCTTGCGCCCGGGCAGGACCCGGCCGCCGAGCGCGAGGTGAAGGAACACGCATCGAATGTCGCGAAGATCGCCACCGGGTTCGTGAATTTCGCAGGCTCCGAGGACAACGCCGTTGCGCTGGTCGAATCGTTGCATGAAGGCGCCGCGGTGATGTTGATGTATGCGCCGCCGGGCGAGGGTTACACGCCTGCGATGATGCCGATCGAGCCGCCCACCGGGCCGATGGAGTGGAGCGACGTGCGCATGGCGCTGATGCTGGCGCGCGACGCATTGCTGGGACTCGGCATCTCGCGTCCCACCTCCAGCCAGTTGCACGCCGTGCTGCTTGGTGGTGAGGTGGAGTCGAAGAACGGCCGCCTCGTCGGGCTGCGCGGCGTGTTGCAGATGCGCGCCGAGGGACTCACTTGGACGCGTATTGCTTCCGAGCGTTTCCAGCGCCCGGCGGTGGCGAGGATCGAGTAGGGCCTAGCGGGCGCCGATCTTCGCCCATTCCCCCGCGGGAATTCGCGCCACCACTGCCCACTTTTTCCCGTCGCCGCGGATGATGGCGGCCTCGCCCTCGGCCAGTTCCGGCGGACCGGCGAGGTCCTCGAGTTGGTTGCCGTGGTTCACCACGATGCGGATCTTTCCCTTCGGTGGTGGCGTTGCCAGGATCTTCTCGAGCTTCGAGTAATCACGCTTTCCGTCGGTGCCGGTGCTACCCAGCACGTCGCGTGTCGGGGTCGCGCGCCCGGCGATGAGACTCGCGGTTTCCATCGTGCGGCAGTACGGGCTCGCCAGCACTTCCTGCTCGACATCGACCTGCAACGCCTGCAGCGCGCTCGAAATGCGCAGCGCCTGCTCGCGCCCTTTCGGGCTCAGGTTGCGTTGGCCGCGGCAATCCTTCGGGTCCACGCCCTTCACATCGACCTGCGTCGCGACGGTCGCCGCGTGGCGGAAGTAGATCGTCACGCCTCCCTCGCGCAGGAGCTGATCTTCTCCTGCGGCATGCGCCACTTGGCAGGTTGCGATGCACAAGGCGGCGATGGTGCGGTGCAGCATGAATCCTCCATGTGGGGGCAATCTCTTAGGAGGTTACTTTAAGTCAAATTGGCAAGTAACTGATTACATTCGTTTTCGATGTCGCAGAATCGAGGCGAAAAACCAACGCTAAGCCCTTGTCGCACAAGAAAAAATTGCCGCGAATGCCCCTTGACTCGCTGTAGCCCCTTCTCTACAGTGTCGCCAAGTGGGAAAACGTGGGAGTTAGGGTGTTCCAAGGGGCGACTCAGATCAACCTGGACGCGAAGGGCCGCATGGCGGTGCCGACGCGTTCGCGCGAGCCCCTGACCCAGGGAGGCACGGTGAAGCTGGTGCTCACCGCCCATCCCGAAGGCTGCCTGCTGCTCTATCCGATGCCCGCGTGGGAACCGATCCGCGCGCGCGTCATGGCTTTCCCCAGCCTCGATCGCCAGGCAAACCTGTGGAAACGGCTGCTCGTCGGCTTCGCCGAGGACACCGAGCCGGATTCCGCCGGGCGTTTGCTGATCTCGTCCGAACTGCGTGACTTCGCGCACATCGACCGCCAGGTGATGTTCGTGGGCCAGGGCAGCCATTTCGAAATCTGGGACCTCGAGTCGTGGAAAACGCAGCTCGAATCCCTGAGGACCGGAGGCAGCCCCAACTTGCCGCCGGGGATGGAGAACTTCTCTCTGTGATGTGGCCAACGACCCAGGGTCTGAAGCCGCTCCGAGAGACAAAGAGAGCAGGCCCCGGCGTCAAATCCCTTCCAACGTGAGCGAGGTCTCCCATGTCCCGGTCCTTGTCGAAGAAGCAATGTCTGCCCTCAACATCCGCGAAACCGGAATCTACGTCGATGGCACCTTTGGTCGCGGCGGGCACAGCGCGGCCATCCTTGCCCGTCTCGGTGTTCGCGGAAGACTTCTCGCTCTTGATCAGGACCCCGCGGCGCATGCGGATCGCGCGCTCGAAGATCCGCGTCTTGAGCTGATCCACGCGCGCTTCTCGACCATGACCGAGCAGCTAGCCGCGCGCGGCATCTCATCTGTGGCCGGCGTGCTGCTGGATATCGGAGTGTCGAGCCCGCAGCTCGACCAGGGAGCGCGCGGCTTCAGTTTCGCAAAGGACGGCCCGCTGGACATGCGCATGGACACATCACGCGGCGAGACAGCCGCGGAGTGGATCAATCGCGCCACCGAAGGAGAAATCAGGGAGGTCATCTGGGCTTATGGGGAAGAACGGTTTGCTAAATCGGTTGCAGCAGCGATTGTTGATGCAAGGAGCCGCGAGCGTTTCGGGACCACCCGGCAACTTGCCGAGGTCGTGGGTCGCGCGGTTCGCACGCGCGAGCCGGGCCAGCACCCGGCGACCCGCACCTTTCAGGCTCTTCGGATTCACGTCAATCAAGAGCTTGAAGAGCTGGAAGTGACGTTGCCGCGGGCCGCCGCGCTGCTGCAGCTCGGTGGACGCCTCGCGGTGATCAGCTTCCATTCGCTCGAGGACCGCATCGTCAAGAACTTCATCCGCGACCGCTCCAGGGCCGACACGCTGCCGCGTGGCGTGCCGGTGCGCGCGGCCGACCTGCCGCCGCCGGAACTCAAGGCGATCGGCAAGGCGGTGAAGGCAAGCGAGGCGGAAGTGCGCCGCAATCCGCGTTCGCGTAGCGCCGTGCTCCGCGCGGCGGAGAAAATCGGCGCTTCCCCCCGGGGAGAGGGAGCCCGCTAGGTGGGCCGCCTCAACGTCATGCTCCTCATCCTGGTCATCATCTGCGCCCTCGGAGTGATCACCTCGCAGCACCACGCGAGGAAACTCTTCATCGACCTCGAGGCGGAGCAGCTCGCCTCCAAGAAACTCGCCGAGGAGTGGACGCAGCTGCAGCTGGAGCAGAGCACGTGGGCCACGAATAAACGCGTCGAGGCGATCGCCTCGAAGCAGCTCGGCATGCAGCTGCCCGATTCGAAGAGCACCGTCATCGTCAACGCCAACGGGTCGCGGCCATGAGGAAGCGCCAGTTCGAGCAGCGCACGCCGGAGCTGCGCCTGAAGCTCGAGGGCTGGCGCTCGCGCTTTGTGCTGGTGACGATGATGGCCGCCTTCGCCGTGCTGGCGGGGCGGGCCTTCTACCTGCAGGCGCTCGACACCACCTTCCTGCAGGCCAAGGGTGATGCGCGCTACACCCGCGTGCTCGAGATGCCCGCCTCGCGCGGTCCGGTGAAGGACCGCAACGGCCAGCTGCTCGCCGTTTCCACCGCGGTCGAGTCGATCTGGGCCACGCCGGACGACATGGACGACGTCACCGCCACGCAGGTCGACGGGCTCGCGAAGGCCCTCAACGTGCCACTGGCCGATCTGCGCCAGAAAATTGACAGGAAGGATCGCCAGTTTGTCTTTCTCAAGCGCCAGATCTCGCCCGAACAGGCGGCGAAAGTGATGGCGTTGCGAGTGCCCGGGGTGTTCCAGCAGCGCGAGTTCCGCCGCTACTACCCCGCGGGCGAGGTGATGGCCCACGTGGTTGGCTTCACGGGCATCGAGGACAACGGGCAGGAAGGAATGGAGCTTGCCGCCGAACACAGGTTGGCGGGGGTGCCGGGCAGCCGCAAGGTGATCAAGGATCGCAAGGGCAGGATCGTGGAAGACGTCGGCAGCCTGCGCCCGCCGCGCGACGGCGAGGCGGTGACGCTGGCGATCGACCAGCGCCTGCAGTTCCTGGCGCATCGCGAGCTCAAGGCCGCGGTCGAGGCGAACAAGGCCAAGGCGGGTTCGATGGTGATCCTCGACGCGAAGACCGGCGAAGTCCTGGCGCTGGTGAACCAGCCCGACTACAACCCCAACAATCGCGCCAACGTCACCGGCCGGCAGACGCGCAATCGCTCGGTGACGGACCTCTTCGAGCCGGGCTCGACGCTCAAGCCGTTCACCGTCGCCGCCGCGCTCGACTCGAAACTGGTCACGCCGGAAACGCAGATCCAGACCTCGCCGGGCACGCTCACCATCGGCAAGGCCACCATCAGCGATTCGCATCCGATGGGCCTGCTGACGGTCGCGCAGGTTATCCAGAAGAGCTCGAACGTCGGCACGGCCAAGATCCAGCTGCAGATGTCGCCGGAGCGCATGGGCACGTTCTATCGCGAGCTGGGCTTCGGCCTGGCGCCGCAGACCGGATTCCCGGGCGAGGCCAAGGGCCTGCTGCGCCCGTGGACCACGTGGAAGCCGATCGAGATGGCGACGATGTCGTACGGCCATGGGATCGCGGTCTCCCTCCTGCAAGTGGCGCGCGCCTACACGATCTTCACCAACGACGGCCAGCTGCTGCCGCTGTCGCTGCAACGCCGTGACGCGCAACCGATCGGCAAGCAGCTGATCACGCGCGAGACGGTGGGTGAGCTCAACAAGATGATGGAAAGCGCGACACTGCCCGGCGGCACCGCACCGCTCGCGCAGGTGCCCGGCTACCGGGTGGCCGGCAAGACCGGTACTGCATACAAGGCGGAGAACGGCGGCTACAACCAGAGCAAATACGTTTCATCCTTCGTCGGCTTCGGTCCCGTGAGCAACCCGCGCTTCATCGTTGCGGTGATGCTGGACGAGCCTTCCGCCGGCAAGCACTTCGGCGGCGCGGTGAGTGCACCGGTGTTTTCGTCGGTGATGGGCAACGCGCTACGCATCATGGGTGTCGCGCCCGATGCGCCCGGCACGCTCAACGTCCAGGCGCAACGTGCAGGGAGCGAGGGATGATCGCCTCCGCCGGTTTCACGCGCAGCGATGGCGCGCGATTGCTCGACCGACTCGCGCAACTGGGCGTGCCGCTCGCCGACCTCACCGCCGATTCGCGCGCGGTGAAGATGGGCTCCATCTTCGTGGCCTACCCCGGCACCGTGCAGGACGGGCGCGCGTTCATCGCGGACGCGATCACGCGTGGCGCGGCCGCGGTGATCTGGGAACACACCAACTTCAAGTGGGACGAGCGCCGGGAAATCCCCAACCTCGGCGTCGACAACCTGCGCGGGCGCATCTCGGAAATCGCCGGCGCCGTTTATGGCGATCCCTCGGAAACGCTCTGGATGGCCGGCGTCACCGGCACCAACGGCAAGACCACGGTCTCGCAGTGGATCGCGGCCGCCTCCGATGCGCTTGGCCGTCGCTCCGCCGCCATCGGCACGCTTGGCAACGGCATGGTGGGCGAGCGTGTCGAGGGCAAGAACACGACGCCCGATCCCATCGTCCTGCAGCGCCTGCTGGCCGAGTACCTGCGCCGCGGGGCGCGCAACGTGGCGATGGAAGTCTCCAGCCATGGCCTCGACCAGGGCCGTGTCGCCGGCATCAAGTACAACTGCGCCGTGTTCACCAACCTCACGCGCGACCACCTCGATTACCACGGCACGATGCAAGCCTATGCCGAGGCGAAGTACCGCCTCTTCGGCATGCGCGGCATCACGCACGCGGTGATCAACGTCGATGACGCGACCGGTGGTGAGTTCTCCCGCAAGCTGCACGGCAGCGGCATCCAGGTGATCAACTACAGCACCAACCCGGGCGAGGTGCGCGGGCCGATCCTGCGCGCCTCCGAAGTGCGGCTGTCCGAGGCGGGTGTGCACTTCCGTGTTGATGGCGATTTCGGAGCGGCCGATGTTGATGCCGGCGTGCTCGGCGCCTTCAATGTCTCGAATCTCCTCGCAGTGCTGGGCGCGTTGATCGCGCAGGGCATTACGTTCGACGACGCGGTCGGCGCGCTGCGTGGCCTGCAACCGGTTCCCGGCCGCCTCGAGCGCGTCGGTGGCGGGCGCACGCCCCTGGTGGTGGTCGACTACGCGCATACGCCGGACGCGCTCGAGAAAGCGCTCACCGCGCTCAAGCCGACGGTGGCCGCGGGCCACAAGCTGGTCTGCGTCTTCGGTTGCGGCGGCGATCGCGATCCGGGCAAGCGCCCGATGATGGGCCAGGCCGCGGCACGGCTCGCCGACCAGCTGGTCGTGACCAGCGACAACCCGAGGAGCGAGGATCCGCACGCAATCATCGAGCAGATCCTCGCCGGAATTGCGCCGGGGCAGGCCGAGGCGATCGAGGATCGCCAGGTGGCCATTTTCTCCGCCGTGCATCACGCGCGCGCAGGCGACGTGGTGTTGCTGGCCGGCAAGGGGCACGAGACCTACCAGGAAATCGCCGGCGTCCGCCATCCGTTCAACGATCGCGAGGTCGGGGCAGCCGCACTCGCCCAATGGGAAGCCGGCACCGCATGAATGGAGCCGACCCCTTGAACCACCCAACGATGATGGATTTGCGCGAAGCCGCCCGCGCCATCGGGGGACGGGCCCACGGCGAGTCCACGCGTTTCTCCGGCGTGACCACCGACAGCCGCCGCGTTAACGCGGGCGATCTGTTCGTCGCGCTGCGGGGTGACCGCTTCGACGGCAACAGTTACGCCGGCGAGGCCGTCGCGCGTGGCGCCGCGGCTGCGATCACTTCGCGACTGGTCCCCGGCCCGGTGACGCTGCCGCAGATCGTGGTCGACGACACGCGCGTGGCCCTCGGCAAGCTCTCGGCCTACTGGCGCTCGCGCTTCGCCCTGCCGCTGGTAGCACTCACCGGCAGCAACGGCAAGACCACCGTCAAGGAAATGCTGCGCTCGATCCTCGTCGCGCACTCAGGTGATCGCTCGATGGTGCTCGCGACCGAGGGCAACCTCAACAACGACATCGGCATGCCGCTCACGCTGTTGCGGCTGCGCGAGGCGCACCGCTACGCGGTGATCGAGATGGGCATGAACCACGAGGGCGAGATCGACTACCTCACGCAACTCGCGCAGCCCAACGTCGCGCTGGTCAACAACGCGCAGCGCGCGCATGTGGGCATCCTCGGCAGCATCGACGCGATCGCGCGCGCCAAGGCAGAGATCTTCAAGGGACTGCGTCCTTCCGGCGTCGCAGTCTTGAACGAAGACGATCCGTTCGCAGGCTACTGGAAGAAACTCAACACCGGTCGCCGCATCGTGACTTTCGGTTTCTCCCCGGAGGCCAACGTGCGCGCCACCATCGAGGGATCGCAGGTTCGTTTCGTGACGCCCGCCGATGCGTTCGCCGTGATGCTGCAGGTGTCCGGCGAGCACAACGTGCGCAACGCGCTGGCCGCATGTGCCGCGGCGCATGCGCTCGAGATTCCACCACAGGCGATGCAGGACGGGCTCAACCATTTCGCCGGCGTGCCGGGTCGATTGCAGCGCCGTGCGGGCCGCTCCGGCTCGACCGTCATCGACGACACCTACAACGCCAATCCGGAATCGATGGAGGCCGCCATCCGCGTGCTGGCCGCGCAGCCGGGCCGCCGTGTCCTGGTGATGGGCGACATGGGCGAACTCGGCGAGGAGTCCGGCAACCTGCATGCGCAAATCGGCGCCTTTGCCCGCGAGTCGGGCATCGATGCGCTGCTGGCCCTCGGTGATGCCAGCCGCCGCTCGGCGCAGGCCTTCGGTTCCGCCGCGCGCCACTTCGAGGCGATCGAGGCGCTGCTCGAGGAAGCTGGCCACGAGGCCGCCAGGGGTGCGACGCTGCTGGTGAAGGGCTCGCGCTTCATGCAGATGGAGCGCGTGGCCGATGCACTGGCACAGGAAGGGGGCAGCGATGCTGCTTGAGCTGGCCCAATACCTTGACCAGTACGTGCGTGCGTTCAATGTCTTCACCTACATCACGCTGCGCGTGGTGCTGGCCGCGCTCACCGCGCTGGTGATTTCCTTCATCGTCGGACCCTCGATGATCCGCAAGCTCACCGCCTACAAGATCGGCCAGGCGGTGCGCGACGATGGTCCGCAGACGCACCTGGTCAAGAAAGGCACGCCGACGATGGGTGGCGCGTTGATCCTGGTCTCGGTCGGCATCACCACCATCCTCTGGGCGGACCTGTCCAACCGCTACGTCTGGATCGTGCTGTTCACGACCATGGGCTTCGGCGCCGTCGGCTGGGTCGATGACTGGCGCAAGGTCGTGCACCGCAACCCGAAAGGACTCTCCGCCAAGGCGAAGATCTTCTGGCAGTCGCTGATCGCGATCGCGGCGGTGATCTACCTCGCCTACAGCGCCAAGCTGCCGCAGCAGACCGAGCTGATCGTGCCGTTCTTCAAGTCGATCTCGATTCCGCTGGGCGCCATCGGCTTCGTGATCCTCGGCTACTTCGTCGTTGTGGGCACCTCGAACGCGGTCAACCTCACCGACGGCCTCGACGGGCTGGCGATCATGCCGACGGTGATGATCGCCTCCGCGCTCGCCGTCTTCGCCTATGTCTCCGGCAACGCGGTGTTCGCAAAGTACCTCGGCTTCCCGTTGATTCCCGGCGCCGGCGAGCTCGCCGTCATCTGCGGAGGCATCGCCGGGGCGGGACTCGCATTCCTCTGGTTCAACGCCTATCCGGCCGAAGTCTTCATGGGTGACGTGGGTGCGCTGGCACTCGGCGCCGCGCTCGGAATGATCGCGCTGGTGGTGCGCCAGGAAATCGTGCTGCTGATCATGGGTGGCGTGTTCGTGGTGGAAACGCTCTCGGTGATCATTCAAGTAGCCAGTTTCAAGCTCACCGGTAAACGCGTCTTCCGCATGGCGCCGCTGCACCACCACTACGAATTGAAGGGCTGGAAGGAGAACCAGGTGGTGGTGCGCTTCTGGATCATCACGATGATGCTGGTGCTCGTCGGTCTCTCTACGCTGAAGCTTCGCTGAAAGGCAAAAGCAGGAAATGCCGAAGACACGGAAGGACCACGGAACACACGGAAACAGCTGGTCTCCTTCCGTGGTGCCTGCATTTTTCCGTGTTTTCCGTGGTCCGCTCTGGCCTTTGGTTGAAAAAAGGGGGTGAAGAATGAGTGGCAAGGAAAAAGTGTTCTCGTTCTCGGCCTGGGTGACACGGGGCTTTCGGTTGTTCGTTGGCTCGCGCGCCGCGGCGCGAAGCTGCGGGCCGCGGACACGCGAGCCGCGCCTCCGTCCCTGGGAGCGATCCGCGCGGATCACCCGGATGTGGGCATCACGCTCGGACCCTTCGATGAAGCGCTCCTGGCGGGCGTGGACGCGGTCATTGCGAGTCCGGGCGTTGCGCTCGGCGAGCCGCTTCTGCGTGCCGCCGCCGCGCGTGGCATCGAAATCGCGGGCGACATCGAGATCTTCGCCCGCGAGCTCGCGGGATCGCAGGGCGTCCGCGTGATCGGAATCACCGGCACCAACGGCAAGTCCACGGTCACCGCGCTTGCGGGGACCATGGCCGAGTTCGCCGGCTACCGCACGATGGTGGCGGGCAACATCGGCTTGCCGGTGCTGGAAGCGCTCGAGCGGCCCGAAGGCCGTTCGGCGCAGGTGTTCGTGATCGAGCTGTCGAGCTACCAGCTGGAGACGACATCGAGCCTCGAGTTCGATTCCGCCGCGATGCTCAACCTCACGCAGGACCACCTCGACCGCTACGGCGACATGGCGGGCTACGCGCGCGCCAAGGAACGGATCTTCCGCCATGCGCGCACCCGCGTGCTCAATCGCGATGACGCGTGGAGCATGGGAATGGCCGGCGAGAAAAACCTCACCTTCGGCCTGGGCGTGCCCGCGAACGAAAACGAATGGGGGCTCGATGGCGCCCAGTCGATGCTGATGCACGGCGACCAGCCGATCGTCGCGACGGAAAAGATGACGATCAAGGGCCTGCACAACGCGGCCAACGCACTCGCGGCGCATGCGCTGGTGAGCGCGATCGGCGCCCCGCCCGAGCCGCTCGCGCGCGCGATCACCGAGTTCCGCGGGCTTTCGCACCGCGTCGAACTGGTGGCCGAAGCCGGCGGCGTGTGTTTCTACGACGACTCGAAAGGCACCAACGTCGGCGCTACCGTGGCGGCGCTCGAGGGATTCAGGACCCCGGTGGTGCTGATCGCCGGGGGTGATGGCAAGGGACAGGATTTCTCGCCGCTCGCAGCGGCAGTTCGCGCGCGCGCCAGGGCCGTGATCCTCATCGGCCGCGATGCCAATGCCGTCGGCGCCGCCCTCGAAGGCACCGGTGTGCCGATGATCCACGCGCAGGCGATGGCGCAGGCGGTGGAAGCCGCGTTCCAACAGGCGCAGCCCGGTGATTGCGTGCTGCTCTCGCCCGCGTGCGCCAGCTTCGACATGTTCCGCAACTACGGCCATCGGGGGCAGGTGTTTGCCGATGCCGCCCGCGGATTGGCTGCGGGGACAGGCCGCAACTCGAAGCCGGACGCGCTCTGTCCCCCAAGGCATCACTGATGCTCTACAACCCGGCCCGCCGCACTTCCAGCCTCGATCCCGCCCTGCTGTGGGCGGCGTTGCTGCTCGGCGCGATCGGCCTGGTGATGGTGTATTCGGCCTCGATCGCGATGGCCGAAGCGGAACGTTTCACCGGATTCCGCCCGAGCTACTTCCTCGTGCGTCACGGCATCTATCTCGCGATCGGGCTCGGCACCGCGATCGCGCTCTTCAAGGTGCCGGTGTGGCTGTGGCAGAAGGCAAGCCCGTGGCTCTTCATGCTGGGTACCGGCTTCCTCGTGTTCGTGATCATTCCCGGCGTCGGCCGCGAAGTGAATGGCGCGCGCCGCTGGATCTCGGTGGGCTTCGGAACCTTCCAGCCGTCGGAGCTGATGAAGCTCTTCGTGGTGCTTTATGCCGCCGACTACACGGTGCGCAAGGCCGCGTTCATGGACGACTTCAGGAAGGGCTTCCTGCCGATGTTCGCGGTGATGACCTTCATCGCGGCGCTGTTGCTGCGCGAGCCCGACTTCGGAGCGCTCGTGGTCGTGACCTCGATCGCGATGACGATCCTCTTCCTCGGCGGCCTCAACTGGCGATTGTTCGCGGGCCTCGCCGCGTTGCTCGCGGTGTCCTTCGTGGTCCTGATCGTGTCTTCACCCTATCGACTGCAGCGCATCCTCGGCTTCATGGACCCATGGTCCGATGCGTATGGCAAGGGCTACCAGCTGTCGCATTCGTTGATCGCGTTCGGCCGCGGCGAATGGACCGGCGTGGGCCTGGGCGCCTCGGTGGAGAAGCTTTTCTACCTGCCGGAAGCGCACACCGACTTCCTGCTGGCGGTGATCGCCGAGGAGATGGGTTTCATCGGCGTGCTGGTGGTGATCCTGCTGTTTCTCTTCCTCGTTCATCGCGCCTTTGCCGTTGGCCGCCAGGCGGCGAGCCTTGAGCGCTACTTCGGTGCGTTGGTGGCGCAGGGCATCGGCGTTTGGCTCGGGGTGCAGTCGTTCATCAACATGGGCGTGAACATGGGGCTGCTGCCGACCAAGGGTCTCACGCTGCCGCTGCTCTCCTTCGGCGGCACCGGCATCGTGGTGAACTGCATGGCGCTGTCGATCCTGCTGCGGGTCGATTGGGAGAATCGCTATCTGATGAAGGGTGGCCGGGCGTGATTACACATCCCGGTAAATGGGCAGGGACGTCGGCGAGGCGGTTGCTCTCGACCCGGCCGTTCTTCTCTCGATCGCAGGGGAGGGATGTCGCTACT
>JBDSMR010000158.1:0-12903 GCA_039915735.1 Usitatibacter sp.
GCCATGCCGTAACACTTGCGCACCACGAGCGTGACCACTGGTACTGTCGCCTGCATGCCGATATAAACTGCGCGCATGCCGTCGCGTAGCGTGCCTGCGGCCTCGGCTTGGGGGCCCACGAGGAATCCGGGCTGGTCAACGAGGTAGATGATCGGTACGTGGAAGGTGTCGCACAGCTCCACGAAGTGCCCCTGCTTGCGTGCCGCGCGCGCGTCCATCGCGCCGGCGTACACCATCGGATTGTTGGCGACGACGCCGACGGGCCGTCCGCCCAGGCGCGCGAACGACGTGATGACACCCTTGCCCCACGCGGGCTGGATTTCGAAGAGGGAGCCCTTGTCGAAGATGCCGCGCATCACCGCGCGCATGTCGTATGGCTTGCGGCGATTGGATGGCACGAGGGTCGCGAGCGACTCCTCGCGGCGATCAACCGGATCGTCGCAGTGCTGCACGGGGGGCATTTCCCACACGTTCTGCGGCAGGTAGGAGAGGAATGCCGCGACCATGCCCAGGCACTCCTCCTCGTTTGCCGCGGCGTTGTCAATCGTGCCGCCGGCATCCACCGCCATCTTCACGCCACCCAGATCCTCGCGCGTTACCTTTAGACCCAACGCGCGCTCCACGATGGGGGGGCCCGCGGCGAAGACCTGGCTCTGGCCCGAGACCATGACCGACCAGTGCGCGAGGATCGCGCGGCCCGCCGGGCCGCCCGCCGCAACACCCATCACGGCGCTCACCACAGGCACGATGCCCATGAGCTCGACCGATTTCTCGAAGCCGTGCACCCCCGGGAACACCGCGTGGCCACGTTTCTTGATCGAGGCGACGCTGCCACCGGAGCCGTCGATCAGGTTCACCAGTGGGATGCGGTAGTTGGCCGCGAGGTCCTCGATGAACCCGCCCTGCCCGCCCTTGCGGCGGTCGCCGCCCCAGCTCGTGCCGCCGCGAACCGTGAAGTCCTCGCCCCCGATGGCGACCGGA
The DNA here is from genome assembly GCA_039915735.1 of Usitatibacter sp. Classification (GTDB taxonomy): domain Bacteria; phylum Pseudomonadota; class Gammaproteobacteria; order Burkholderiales; family Usitatibacteraceae; genus Usitatibacter. The sequence continues at coordinate 982 of JBDSMR010000158.1, forward strand.
CGTCCGCGGATCTTCGCGATGCCCATCACGTACGGCGCCGGAAGCACCGACTTCACCTTCCCGTCCTCGTACATGCCGGCGCCGGTGAGCTTGCCGACCTCCCGGAAGGAACCGCTGTCTGCGAGCCGGTCGATGCGCGCCCGTATGGTGAGCCGCCCGCCCTGCGTGTGCTTCGCGACGGCCTCCGGACCGCCGCCTTCCTCGGCCCACGCGCGTCGCTGCTCCAGTTCGTCGATTCCCGGCTGCCAGTGGCTCAAGCCGCGCTCCTCAGGGCTTTCGCCGCTTCGAGACATTCCTGCATGAGGCCGGTATGCACCCGGCCTTCACGGAATGCTTCGCTCGCCAGTACCAGGCGCACAGCGGGGATGTTGGTCTTCACGCCGAAGATCTCGAAGCCGGCGAGGGCCTCGTCGAGGCGGGCGATCGCCTCATCGCGCGTTGGCGCGTGCACGATTACCTTCGCGATGAGCGAGTCGTAGAAGGGCGTGATGGCGTTGCCCTCGGCGTATCCCGTTTCCACTCTTACGCCCACCCCCATTGGCGGCCGAAACACGGCAAGTTCGCCGATGGACGGGAAGAACCGCACCGGGTCCTCCGCGCAGACCCGCGCCTCGATCGCATGGCCGCGAGTCTCGATCGTATCCGGCAGGATGGCCGAGAGCGCCTCGCCTGCCGCGCTGCGGACCTGGCCTGCGACGAGGTCTACACCAGTGACCTCTTCGGTCACCCCATGCTCGACCTGCAGGCGTGTATTCATCTCGAGGAAGCTGAACTCGCCGGTGGCGCCCAGCAGCATCTCCAGCGTGCCGATGTTGTCGTATCCCGCGCGCGCGAGTGCCGTCGCGGCACGGGTGGCCACCTCGATGCGCCGCGCCGCCTCGATGCAGGGGGCCGGCGCTTCCTCGATGACTTTCTGGTTGCGCCGCTGCACCGAGCAGTCGCGATCGAAGAGATGCGCCACGTTGCCGTGCTGGTCGCCCAACACCTGGATCTCCACGTGTCGCGGACGCACCACGAGGCACTCGAGGTATACGTCGCCGACGCCGAAGCCGCGCTCGGCGGCCGAACGCGCCTTGCCGATGGCTTCCAGCAGATTAGCGGGCGAGTCGACGCGCATCATGCCGATGCCCCCGCCGCCAGCCGCCGGCTTGACCATGATGGGGTAGCCGATCTCCTCGGCTTGGCGCAACAGATCCTCGCTTCCCCCGTCACCGAGCACCTTCGTGCCGCGCCCCACGGGCAGGCCCCAAGTGTCGGCGAGGGCCCGGGCATTGGTCTTGTGGCCCATCGCCTCGATCCACCGCGGGGAGGGGCCGATGAAGCAGAAGCCCTCTTCAACCACGCGTCGCGCGAACGCGGCGTTCTCCGAGAGGAAGCCGTAGCCGGGATGGATTGCGTCGGCCCTCACGGTGCGGGCGGCCTGCAGCAGGCGCTCCGCGTTGAGGTAGCTTTCGCGAGGCACGGATGGGCCGATCGCGATCGACTGGTCGGCCTCGGCAATGTACGGCAAGTCGCGGTCGGCCTCCGAGTAAACGGCGACGGAGCGGATGTGGAGGCTGCGCAAAGCGCGAATGACGCGCGAAGCGACTGCTCCGCGGTTGGCGACGAGGACTGCTCCGAAGGACATGTCAGTAGCTGGTGGGCCAGGCGCGCATCAGGTGCTGCCCAACGCCGCCTGTGAGTTTCAGGGAATGGATGTCGAGCATGCGGATGAGGTAATCCCTCGTATCCTCGGGCTTGATCACGTTCTGCACTGCGTAGGTCCTTGCGATCTCATAGGCGTTGTTGTCCTTCTCCATTTCGGCGAGCTGCTCCTCGAAGCCAGGCTCGCCGGGGCGCGTGCCATGCACGACGGTCACCGCGAATCGCGGCGTCATGAAGCTCACTTCCGCCGTTGGCCACGCGGCCACTTCGTCCGAATTGCGCCCGCCCCCCATGTTCAGGTACGCCTGGCCGAAAGTTTTGCGGATGATGATCGATAGCCTGGGCACCGTGACGAGCTGCAAGGCGTTCATGAAGTTCACGATCTTCCCGGTGGCCTTCCTTTTTTCGGCTTCCGCGCCGATCACGAAGCCGGGGGTGTCCACCAGCAGCACCAGCGGGATGTTGAACGAGTCGCACATCACCATGAAGGAGATGGCCTTGTCGGCCGCGTCCGAATCCAGCACGCCGCCCTTGAAGAGCGGGTTGTTGGCGATGAAGCCGACCGACTTGCCATCCAGGCGAGCGAGTGCCGTGACCAGGACCTTCCCATACCGGGGCTTCATCTCGAAGACGCTGCCCTTGTCGGCGATGGCTGCCACGACCTTGCGCATGTCGTAGACCTGGGAGCGGTTCGGCGGCACGAGGTCGAGGATGCGGGCCATCGCTTCGCCAGAGCCCGGCTCGACGGAGTGTATGGGTGGGGCCTCGTTGTGGTTCGAAGGCAGGTAGGACAGGAACTTCTTGATGGCATCGACGGCTTCCTCGTCAGTCTCGACCACCATGTCGATGAGGCCAGTGACTTCGGAGTGCACCTGCCAACCGCCCAGGACCTCGCCCTCGATTTTCTCGTTGGTGGCAAGTTCGATGAGCCGGGGACTTGAAACTGCCATCACGCCGCCCTTGCGCATCACGCGGAAGTCGGAGCAGCAGGTATAGAGGAATGACGACCCATAACACATGCCGAGTACCGCGGCGGCCCAGGGAGTTTCGCGCATGCGCTGGTACTGCGTGGGATCGTTGCCGAGCCCCAGGCCCATGCCGCGCCCGCCCATGGTATCGGGCATGCGGGCGCCGGAAGACTCGCCGAAGAACACGATCGGCAGACCGCGCTGCGTGGCCACGCGCTTCATGTGCGCGATCTTGCGCATATTGGTCGCGCTGCTCGACGCGCCGAACACGGTGAAGTCGTTCGAAACCACCGCCGCCCAGCGCCCGCCGATGCGTCCGTAGCCCGTGATTTTCCCGTCGGACGGCGAGCGCTCGGCGTCCTCGGGCGAGTGGATCGATGTCGTGAACAGGCCCGACTCGGCAAACGTCCCGGCATCGAACAGGCGATCGACGCGGGCACGCGCGTCGATCAACCCCGGCCTCGCGCGCTTGGCGAGCTTTTCCGGTCCGCCCATGGCGAGCGCCTTGGCCTTGCGGCGATCGAACTCCTCGTCGAGCTCGCGCTTGAAGCCTTCGCGGGATTCCGGCGCCGCGCTCATGCCGTCTGCGCCAGGCGTTCCCCGGAGGCGGGGGCTGGCGCAATCGCGATCACCCGCTCGTGCACCAGCCGCTCGATTTCCGCAGTCGAGAGTCCAAGCACATCGGCCAGCACGTCGGCCGTATCCTCGCCCACTTTGTGGCCCGCGTGCCGGATCTCGCCCGGCGTGGCCGACAGCTTGGGCACCACGCCGGCTAGCGCGACGGTGCCGAACTCCGCATCGGGCACGCGCACGAGCATCTCCCGCGCCGCGAAGTGCTCGTCCTTGAAGATGTCCTCCACGGTGTAGATGGGCGCGGCGGGAATCGAGGCGCCGTTCAACGCCGCCAGCACCTCGACGAGTGGCAGCGCCACTGCCCACTCGCCGATGAGGCCGTCGAGCTCTTCCTCGTTGGTCGACCGGGCGAGCTGCGTCTGGTACTTCGGATCGGTCGAAAGCTCGGGGCGGCCGATGGCGTCGGCGAGGCGCGCGAACACCGCGTCGCCCATGGCGGTGATGTGGAGGTAGCGCCGGTCTTTCGTCACGAAAGTGTTGTTTGGAGCCGAGTCCGGGAGCCGGGAGCCGGTTCGCTGCGCCACCAAGCCCAGCTTGTCGAAGGCCGGAACGTGCGGCTCGATGAGGCTGAAGGCGGACTCGTAGAGGCACGCGTCGACGACCTGGCCGCGGCCCGACGTCGTGCGCGACAAGAGTGCCATCACCGCCCCGAGGGCGCCGTACATCGCAGTGACTTCGTCGGTCACGGAGGCCGAGATGCGGGCGGGCGGGCGGTCCGGATCGCCCGTCAGGTGGCGCAGGCCGCTCAGGGCCTCGCCGATCGCGCCGTAGCCCGCGCGCTGCGAATAGGGGCCAGTCTGGCCGAAGCCGCTGATGCGGACCATGACGAGCCCGGGGTTGTCGGCGGCGAGTTTGTCGTAGCCCAGCCCCAGGCGTTCCATCGTGCCGGGGCGGAAGTTCTCGACCACCACGTCGGACTTCGCGGCCAGGGCTGCGATGATCTCGCGCCCACGTGGCGTCTTCGTGTCGATGCTGACAAGCCGCTTGTTGCGAAAGATGCTGGCAGCGTAGAGGGACTTGCCTCCGAGCCGCTTGCCCATGCTGCGGACGGCATCGCCCTCGGCGACTTCGACCTTGATTACCTCGGCGCCGAAGTCTGCAAGCAGCCTGCCGCAGAACGGTCCAGCGACGCTGGAGCCCAGCTCGAGTACGCGGATGCCCGCGAGCGGCCCGCTTCGCCGTTGCGCCATGAACTGCCTCCTGAAACCTTGGTTGGCGGACACCCGTAGACCGCGGCGCCGATGGTTCCAAAGTACACCTCCGTCGGAAAGTGTGTCAACATCACCGTATACCGTGTTGTGTACAAAATTGTTGTGCTGCAACAGTGAGGAGCTCATGGCAGGAGTAGACGGGCTGTTTGCAGGTGCAACAATGCCGCATCGAGGCATCCCGGTGCGTGATCGCTACGAGCACTTCATTGGCGGTCGCGCGGTGCCGCCCGCTGCTGGGCAGTACTTCTCCAATCGCGACCCATCCAACGGCGAGGTGTTCGGTTCATTCGCTCGTGGCGATGCAGCGGACGTGCGGCGGGCCGTCGAGGACGCCGCCGCGGGGCAGGTCGCATGGATGGCCATGAAGCCTGCGAGGCGCAGCCAGGTGATGCTCGCCATTGCTGCACGTATTCGCGAGAACCTGGAGGCCTTGGCCTGGCTCGAGTCGATCGACTCCGGCAAGGCGCTGTGGTTGTCGCGCGTGGACGTCGAAACCTGCGCGCGCTACTTCGAGTACTTCGGGGGCGTGGCCGACAAGATCCTTGGCGAGGTGATCCCGGCGTCCAACGACCACCTCATGTACATGGTGCGCGAGCCATTCGGGGTTACCGCGCACATCATTCCCTGGAACGCACCCATTACGCAGGCGGGGCGGGGCGCGGGACCGGCGCTCGCCGCGGGCAACTCCGTGGTGATGAAGCCCGCCGAGGAGACGTGCATCACGACGCTCGAGCTTGCACGAATCTGTTTCGAGGCGGGCTTGCCTCCCGGCGCATTCAACGTGGTGACCGGCTATGGCGCGGAAGCGGGGCAGCAGCTCGTGAGCGACGCGGGCGTTCGCAAGATCGCCTTCACGGGCTCGGTGGAAACGGGCCGGCTGGTGATGAAGATCGCCGCCGATCGCGTGGTCCCCGTGACGGTGGAGCTGGGCGGCAAGTCGCCCTTCGTGGTTTTCGATGACGCGGACCTCGACGCAGCGGCGATTCTCGCGCGCAAGGCCTTCGTTCTGAACTCCGGACAAATCTGCTCAGCCGGAACGCGTCTCGTGGTGCAACGGGGCTGCGTCGATGCCTTCGTCGAGAAGCTCGCGCGCGAGCTTGACAAGGTGCGCATCGGCCCGGGCACCGAGGACCTCGACATCGGGCCGGTCGTGTCGGAGCGGCAGCTTCGCCGCATCGAGCGCTACCTCGAAATCGGCTTGGCCGAGGGCGCTCGCCTTGTCCGCGGCGGGAAGAAGATCGCCGATCCCAGGCTCGCAGGCGGATATTTCATTGCTCCCGCACTCTTCGTGGACGTGTCCAACAGCATGACCATCGCGCAGGAGGAGATTTTCGGCCCGGTGGGCTGCGTGATCCCCTTTGGCGACGAAGAAGAGGCGGTTCGCATCGCCAACGACACGCCCTATGGCCTCGCGGCGGGTGTCTGGACTCGCGACCTCGCACGCGCCCATCGCATGGCCGCACGCATACAGGCGGGCCAGGTCTACATCAACGACTACCAGCCGATCGGCGTCGAAGCGCCCTTCGGAGGCTACAAGAGCAGTGGCTTCGGTCGCGAGAAGGGGTTGGAGGCCCTGCATCACTACACGCAGGCCAAGACCGTCATCGTCCGCACGGCCCCTCACGCTTGAAGCCATCCTCACACCACAAACCCCAAGGAGGGACATGATGAGATTCTTCAAGGCAGTCGCGGTCGCGGCGCTCGCCGCCGCCAGCGTCGCAATGGCAAATCCGGCCGCCGACTATCCGCAGAAGCCGATCACGCTGATCGTGCCGTTTCCGGCCGGCAACGTCTCGGATCTGTTGGCGCGCACGGTTGGCGAGCAGCTCACGCGGTCCTGGGGCCAGGCGGTTGTGGTCGAGAACGTGGTAGGCGGCAGCGGCATCGTCGGCCTACAGAAGGCCGCACGCGCGAAAGCCGACGGCTACACGATCGCGATCGGCACGACGGGCGCAGGCGTGATCGTACCCATGATGCATCCAACTCCCCCGTACGACCTGCTCAAGGATTTCGAGCCCATCACGCTCGCAGCGCCACTGCCCTTCATCCTGCTCGTGCATCCGGACGTTCCCGCCAGGGATGTGAAGGAGCTGATCGCTCTTGCGCGCAGCAAGCCGGGCGAACTGAGCTACGGCTCGCTCGGAACCGGGTCGGCACCACACCTCGCCATGGAGATCTTCAAGGACATGGCGAACGTTGATATGGTGCACGTGCCCTACAAGGGCAGTGCCCAGGCGAGCATGGACCTCATGGGCAACCGCGTGCAGGTCATGTTCGACACCGTGCCGCCATCGCTTCCGCGCGTCCGCTCGGGCCAGCTCCGGGCGCTCGCGGTGAGCGGCGCGCAACGCACCGCCATCGCGCCTGAGATCCCCACCGTGGCCGAGGCCGGAGTTCCGGGATTTGACGCGATCGCGTTCACGGGCTTCTTCGCTCCCGCCGGTACGCCGCAGTCCATCGTGGACAAGCTCCACGCCGAAATCGTGCGCATCCTCAAGGCACCCGACGTGAGGGAGAAGCTGCTACAGCGCGGCCTCGAGACCGTCGGAAACTCGCAGGCCGAGTTCAGGAGTTACATCCGTGGCGAGCAGGAGAAGTGGGGTGGCGTGCTGCGCAAGACCAACACGACGGTGGAGAAATGACGCGACGTGAGCACCGCATGGCCGTGGCGGACTCACATGAGGTCATAGGCAGCGGCGCCGGGGAGATCGCGCGGGCGATGAAGGCCCTCGGCGTCGAGCAGGCGTTCGGCGTCTGCGGCGACCATGTCAACTCGCTCTACCGGGCTTGCGCGATCTACGGCATTGAGATCATCGGCGTGCGCAGCGAATCGGCCGCGGTGCAGATGGCCGACGGTTTCGCGCGTGCCACGGGGTTTCCCGGCGTTGCAATCGTCACCGGCGGTCCTGGGCACACCAACGCCGTGACCGGGCTGGCGGTCGCGCAGAGCGCTGCTTCTCCCGTCGTGGTGCTTTCGGGTCTCACACCGATCGTGCAGCGCGAGCGCGGAGGACAGCAGGTGCTGCACCAGGCCGACATCGTGCGCACCGTCACCAAGCAGGCGCTCGAGGTCCCCGAGGCATCGCATCTCGCCGAAGCGGTTGCACGGGCCTTTCGCATCGCTTCGGCTCCAACGCCGGGGCCGGTGAGTCTGTCCGTCGCCGTGGATGTCCTCGCGGCGCGCGCTTCGGACGCGGGCCGTCGATATCACGTCGGGCCGCTGCCCCGCGCCGAGAGTGGCTGGGCAGGTGTGGAGCATCGCGAGCTCGATGCCGCCGCGGAAGCGATCGCGCGCGCTGAGCGCCCTTGCCTGGTCGTGGGCTCCGGCGCATGGCCCGCATTCGGCGAAGATGCGCTGCGCAAGGCGGTTCGCCTCTCGGGATTGCCGGCCTTCACCATCGACCAGGCCCGCGGCCTGGTCCCGGACGACGGCGAGCTGGGGTTCGGCTACGCGGATCCCATCTTCAACCGCACCTTCCGCGAGCTGCTGCGCTGCGATGTGGTTGTCCTTCTCGGCGCGCACGTGGATTTCCACACCTGCTTCGGAGGGCCGCAGCTCTTCGATCCAGACTGCACGGTTGTGCAGGTCCATGCGGATCCGGCGCGGATCGGCACCGCACGCGCGAGCGACATTGCGCTTACCGGGCCCGTCCGGCCCCTATTCGAAGCGCTCGCCACGCGGTTGCAGCAGCATGGACCTTCCGAAGGCCACGCGCGCTGGCGCAAGGAACTGAGTGCTACCTTCGCGGCTGGCAAGGCCGAGTGGGCGCAGCGCCTGGACGAGCTTCCTCCAGGCGAGGGGGTGCACCCCCTGCAGGTCTGCGCGAGCCTCGAGCAGCACATCGATGAGCGTTCCGCCATCATGATCGACGGTGGGGACTTCGTGCATTGGCCACGAGCATACTTTGGCGCGCATCGGGTTGGACATTGGATGGACGCGGTGCTGATGGGCAACCTCGGCGGCGCGCTCCCGCTGGGCATCGGCGCCCAGGTTGCATTCCCGGAAGACTCGGTCTGGATCTTTACGGGCGACGGCGGTTTCGGTTTCTACTCGTGGGAGCTCGCCACCGCCGTGGAACGCCACCTTCCCATCAAGGTGATCGTCGGCAATGACGCCGCCTGGGGCATCGAGAAGCGTCTGCAACTGAACGAATATGGCCAGGATGTGGGTTGCGATCTTCCGTACGCCCGTTACGACCGGTTCGCCGAGGTCGTGGGTGCACGGGGTTTCCACGTGGATGCGCCGGAGCAGCTCAATGGTGTCCTTGCCGCAATGGCCCTCGAGAAGGGCCCCTGCCTGCTGAACGTGGACATCCGCAAGCTGGCGGGACGCCCTCTGGCGGATTTCCCGCGATACTGACGAGGCCGACTTCTTGAAAGGCCGTGCTCTTGTGAAGAAGGCCCGTTCTCGCAAGGCCCTCAGGTCCGAAGTGGACATCGTCGCGGCATTGCGCGCCCGCATCTCGAGCCACGTGATCCCCCCCGGTTCGAAGATCTCGGAGGCGCAGCTTGCCGAGGAGTTTGCCGTGTCACGCACCCGCGTGCGCGAGGCGCTCACCGAGCTGGAGCTGCGCGGCCTCATCCAGCGCATCCCAAACCGCGGAGCGGTGGTCACCCGCCTGGACCTCTCCCAGGTCTTCGAGATCTACGACGCGCGCGAGGCGCTTGAGGGAATGGCCGTGCGCCTCGCCACGCAAAAGGCGCCGCCCGAGACGTGGCAGGAATGGGTGGACATGCTGGCGCCCGGCGGGCCGCTGGAGACGATGCTCGAGACTGGCGACGTCGAGAGCTACTTCACGGCCTACGAGCGGCTGCGCCGCAGGATCATCGAGGCCGCCGAAAACCCGGTCCTCGCCGGGATGCTCGACAGCATCCTCGAGAAGACCCGCGTCATCATGCGCCGCGTGCAGATCCTGCCGGGGCGCGCCGCCACCGGGCTTGCAGAGCACCGCGCATTCGTGGGCGCGATGCGCTCGGGGGACGCCGAGCTTGCCGAGCAGATGCGCCGCGAGAACATCCGCAGTGCAATCCGGACCCTCAAGAGATTCCAGAACTTCATCCTCTAGCTGCCGCGTGAGCGAACCGTCGACCGATTTTCCGCCGCCGCCCCTCCAGGGCGTGTGTGTGCTTGATCTGTCGCGGCTGTTGCCGGGACCGCTCTGTGCCCAGCACCTCGCCGACATGGGCGCGCACGTGACCAAGATCGAGGACCCGAAGGTCGGCGACTACGTGCGCCCGGCGATCCGGGCCCTGGCCAACCGCGGCAAGGAGGGCCTCGCCCTGGACCTCAAGGCCGAGGCGGGGCGCGAAGTCTTTTTCCGCCTGCTGGCCGACGCCGACGTGGTGCTGGAGAGCTTCCGACCCGGCGTCATGGCACGCCTGGGCCTGGGGTACGAGGTGCTGCGCGCGAGGCGCCCCTCGATCGTCTATTGCGCAATCAGCGGCTACGGCCAGGACGGGCCGCGGCGCAACGATGCCGGCCACGACATCAACTACCTCGCGCTCGCCGGAGTGCTCGACCAGACGGGCCGTGCCGGCGAATCTCCCGTCATCCCGGGCTTCCTGCTCTCCGACATCCTCGGCGGCACGCTGACTGCCGCCATGGCCATCCTCGCGGCGCTTGTGCAGTCGCGCGCAACCGGGCAGGGCCGCTTCATCGATGTTTCCATGGCCGATGCCGTGATGGCGCATTGCGTACTCCCGGCTGCCGAGGTGAACGAGTCGGGAGCCGTGCATGAGCGCGGGACGGGCTCGCACACCGGTGGCGTCCCGCGCTACAACATCTATGCCGCGCGCGACGGGCGCTACCTTGCCGTGGGCGCGCAAGAGCGCAAGTTCTGGGATGTGCTCTGCGACGCGATGGGCATGCCAGACCTCAAGGCCCAGCACGGTGCGACAGGCGAGGCGGCAGCGACATTGCACGGCGTTCTCCAGGAGGCCTTCGCGCGACGCGACGCGGTGGAGTGGCTCTCCATCCTTGGGCCACTGGATTGCTGCGTGACGCCGGTGCACACGGCCGAGGAGGCGCTCGCCGATGCTGCGTTCATCGCTCGCGGCACGGTGCGCCGCCGGGAAGGCGGCGGGGGCATCGCGCTCGGCCTGCCTTTTTCGATGAGCGGCTTGCGCTGCCCTTGGGAGCGGGATTCACCCGCGCGCGGCGAGCACAGTGAGCGCATCCTGAGGCGATTGGGGTACGGGCAGGCCGAGATCGACACCCTGCAGGCGCAGGGCGTCATCTAAGCTCGAATTTGCAACGATCGATTGGAGGAAAAAGAGGATATGGCAACCAAGGAAATCAAGTCCGAGATCACCGGCTCGCTGTGGAAGGTCGTCATGCAGCCAGGCGACAAGGTCGCCGAGGACGACACGATCATGATCCTCGAGTCGATGAAGATGGAGATTCCGATCATGGCCGAGGCGAGCGGCACCTTGAAGGAGATCCTGGTGAAGGAGGGCGATCCCGTTGCCGAGGGCCAGGTCGTCGCCATCCTCGAACTGACTACATGAGATGGAAGGCGGCGGCCGACGAGCTTGACGCTCGCGGCCGATTTGCCGAAGGCCTGGGAGGGATTGACTCGACTGCATCGACGTCTCGCCACAACCGTGGGCCTGAGGTATCGCGCCGCGGTCGCGCCATGAACCCCGCGCTCGGCTTCACCGGGGACTATTCAATTTCTGGGGGAGACGCATGAGCGCCCACTACAAGCATCTGTTACGCACGGTGGAGGCCGGCGTGTGCACCTTGACGTTGAATCGGCCCGAGGTGCTAAACGCGATCAACATGCAGCTCACGGAGGAGCTGATCGACGCCTTCGCGAATGCGCGACGCGATTCACAGATAAAGGTGATGGTTGTTACGGGCGCCGGGCGCAGCTTCTGCACCGGGCGCGACCTGCGCGAATTCCAGCGACTTCAGTCGAGTGCGGTGGAGGACTGGGAGCTGCGCATCAGCGGTCGATTCCTTTACGGGCCGCTCGAGGACTTCGAGAAGCCCGTCATTGCCATGGTCAACGGGTTCGCGCTGGCCGGCGGGTGCGAGTTCGCGGCCGCCTGCGACTTCCGCATTGCTTCCGATCGCGCCACTTTCGCCCTTACGGAGATGGACCTTGCGGTATTCCCGGGGGCGGGCGCCACGTACCTGCTGCCGCGCGTCATCGGAAAGAGCCGCACACTCAAAATGATCCTGACCGGCGAGAAGCTCGACGCGAGCGAAGCCCTGCGCATCGGTCTGGTGGACCAGGTCGTGCCCCATGATCAGCTCGAAACCGTCGTGGGCGAGATGGCTCGGGGCATCGCGACCCGGAGCCTGCCCGCAATTATGCTGGGCAAGATGGCAATCAATCAAGCGGAAGGGCACGACCTTAAGGCCGGCATCGCCATCAACGCGGCGCTTCGCGCCCTCGTCTCGACTACCGAGGACCACAGGCAGGCCCTGGCGACGTTCTTCGAGCGCAAGGCAGCGCGCG
>JBDSMR010000163.1:0-26906 GCA_039915735.1 Usitatibacter sp.
ACGCGTTGCGCTTGCGGCGCAGCTTGTGGTTGTGCAGCGGCAGCAGCTCCTTCACCAGCCGCGCTTCCTTGAGCAGCGCGCCGAGCTCGCCCGCCGTTTCGTCGACTTCGATGCGCTGGATCTCGCCCGAGAGGCGATGGTCGTTTGCGCTGCGGTAGTCGCTGGAGAAATGCGAACGCACGCGGTCTCGAAGGTTGATGCTCTTGCCGACATAGAGCGGCAGGTCGTTCACGCCATAGAAGCGGTAGACGCCCGGGCCTTCCGGCAGGTTCTCGAGCGCATCGGCGGGCAACTGCGGCGGCAGGCTGGGAATCTTCAGCAAGCGGCGCACGGCAGCCACGATGTCCGGCACTTCCTTCTCGTGGTAGAGGCGCTGCACGAACCGCCACAACACGCGTGCATCGCCGAGCGCCGAGTGGCGTCCCGCGTTCGGCCGCGGAAACGCTACGCTGCCCTCCTCCCGCCGCGCCGTTCCCGAAACCGCGCCTTCGAGCCCGTGACGCGCGATGACGGCATCGAGGCTGTGGCCGATGGCTTCCGGATAAAGGCGCCGCGAAAGTCGCACGGTGCAAAGGACATCGGCGGTGAATGCGATCTCCATGCGGCGGAATTCGTTCTTGATGAAACCGTAGTCGAAGCGCGCGTTGTGCGCCACGAAGAGATGACCCTCGAGCCTCTCACGCACCTCACGCGCCAGCTGCGAAAACGTGGGCGCGGGCCGCACCATCTCGTTGGTGATGCCGGTCAGGAGCTGGATCTCCCCGGGAATGGAGCACTCCGGGTTCACCAGCGAGGACCACTCTTCCACCAGCTCTCCATCCTCCACGCGGACGATGCCGATCTCGGTGATGCGGTCGCCGGTGGCGGTGACGCCCGTCGTCTCGAGGTCGACGAACGCGATGGCGGGCGCGAACATCAGGCTTGCGCCGCGGCCCGCGATTTGCGCTTCAGCGGAATGCGCCATGGCGCCTCCGAGAAACGCTCCACCAGGAAATCCACCATCGCGGCCACGCGCGGGGAGCGGTGGCGGCCGTGCGGGTACACCGCGTGCAGCGGAAGCGGCTCGCGATGATGGCTGTCTTCCAGCAGCGCGATGAGTTTTCCTTCACGCACCGCGGGGCCGGCGATCACGTCGGAAAGCCGGATCACGCCCAGGCCCATCATCGCCAGTTGCAACAACGCATCGGCGCTGCTGGCCGTGGCATTTCCCGGGACCTCGACGTGCTTCACGCCATCCGCGGTATCGAACGGCCAGCGGCGAAGCGCCGGCGCGTAGGCCATGTTGAGGCAGTTGTGGCCGAGCAGGTCCTCGGGCTTGTGCGGCGTGCCGTGCTTGCGCAGGTATTCCGGAGAGGCGCACACCACGCGCTCCACCTCGCAGATCTTGCGTGCGACGAGCGTGGAATCCTCGAGGTGCCCCAGGCGAATGCCGATGTCCGCACCCTCTTCGATCAGGTCCACCACGCGGTCGGTGAAGGTGAGCTCGACCTGCATCTCCGAATGGCGCGAGAGGAACTGCGGCAAAGCGGGCACCAGCTGGTGCATGCCGAAAGCGGTGCCGACGTTGACGCGCAGCAGCCCCTTGGGCTGCGCGCGGAAACGCGCGACTTCGTTCTCCGCGTCATGGATGTCCGCGAGGATGCGCAGGCTGCGATGGAAATACGCCTCGCCTTCGGGGGTGAGCGCGATGCGCCGCGTGGTGCGGTTGAGCAGGCGCACGCCAAGCCGGTCCTCCAGCCGCGTGACCAGCTTGGAAATCGCCGAGGGCGTGAGCCCCATTTCGCGCGCGGCCACCGAGAACCCTCCCAGCTCCACCGCGCGTACGAAAGCCGTCATGTCGTCCGGGACGCTCATGGGAACTTGTGCCCCGGATTCAAGAATGATGTGCCCATGGACCGGATTGTAGATCAAGTCGACAGCAATTAGATTGATCAGACAAGGAGACAACCATGAATATTTCCACACCCCGCAACTTCAGGGACGAGGCGCAGGCGCTGCGTCGCGCCGAGCTATCCCGCATGGCCGGAGCCATCGCGATAAAATGGCAGACCTTCTGGAAAGCCACCCATGCCCCGCACCCGAGCAAAGTCCCCACCCCGACTCACCCGTGACGCCGAGCGCCTGATCGCGCTGGCCAACGGGCTCAACGCATCGGGCAGCCTCACCGAGGATCGTTTCTGGGAGGCGGCCATGTCGGAGCGCGTCGCGAAACTGCTCGAGCATGGCAACGACACGCCCATCGATGGCGCACTCGACCATCTGTACCAGACCAACCCGGGCGCCTACGACACGCTGATCGAGCTGGTCGAAAACGAAAGCGAATCGGTGGTCACGATGCAGGGGGACCGCGCCTGGCAGTCGCTGCTGATCGCGGCACCCATCGTGGCGTGGTCCAAGTACGCGATCCCCTCGGGTCCGATCGCGCGGCCGGAAGCCGAAACCATCCAGGTGCAGTTGCAGGCTCACGTGCTGGCCGAAGGCGCCAAGGTAACGGTGGTGCCCTATCTCTACTCGATCGACCAGCTGCCGCGGCACTTCTCCGAGCTGCGCCGCCTGGCCGCGCGCCTGGGCGACGCCGCCGTCACCGGTGAAGTCCCGCGCATCGACCTCTCGCGCCTGCCGGAAACGGCGCACCTGCTGGCCGACACGCGCTTCGTCGTCGCTTGCGCCGCGGTGCCCCGTGGAGATGCGCTGTTCCGCTGGCAGGAAGATGCCTCCGGCCACGCCGGCCGCGCCGGAAGCCTCGAGCAGTGGATCGCGCAGGTGCGCCCGACGCTCGCCAAGGTGTTGCCCGGCTGCGTTTTCGAGTGCCTGCTGCCCGATGCCTACTACGTGAACTGCCGCGAGTCGGACCGGCGCGTGCGCCCCTTCGGCATCCGCGCGGCCGTGTCTTTCCTGGAGAGCGCGTTGAAGGCCAAGGCGGTGGACCTGCAGGCGGTCGTCGCCGGCTTCGGCGAGGAGCGTGTCGACGAATATCGCGTGGCTTTCTCGCTCATCGACGAAAGCGAGGTCGCGCATGGCGTCGTGTGGCCGCTCTATGGCCGCGAGGACGAGGGCGGCCGCCCCGGTCCGCTCGAGGAGGTGATGGCGCAGCTGACGGAGTGTGGCGTCACCGAAGTGAAGAAGTTGCCCGGCACCTTCACCCCGGAGTATTGCGAGGACTGCGGCGCGCCGCTGTTCGCCAATGCCGAAGGCGAGATCGTGCATGCGGAGCTCCCCGAGGAAGCCGACGTCCAGGCCGCGCATTTTCACTGAAAATCTGGGGTCAGAAAATCTGGGGTCAGGTCACCTTTTCTCCCGCTCCCGATCGGGACCGCGAGAAAAGGTAACCTGACCCCAGATTCCCATGGACGCCCTTTCCGAAGTCCTCCGGCACTCGCGGTTCGCAGCCAACGTCACCCTGGACGTGACGGCGCATGCGCCCTGGTGCGTGGGTGTCCCCGCCAGCGAATCACCCGTCCGTGCCCACCTGGTCCTCGAAGGCACCTGCACGCTGCGAACCGGTGATGGCGAAACGCTGGCGCTCAAGGCGGGCGACTTCGCGTTCCTTCCGGCAGGCGGCGCCCACCTGATCGGCAGCTCGACCGAAACGCAGGCCACGTCGCTCGCTTCGCTGCTGCGCACGTCGGTGGAAGGCGAGCTGCTGCCGGTACGCCTCGGGCGCAACGGCACGGTGACGCGCTGGATTTCATTCACCTTCACCTGCGAGCGCCACATGGCGCAGCCGCTGCTGGGCGCGCTTGCGCCGGTGGTGCGCGTGAACCTGAGCGGCGCGGCGCCGCTGCAATGGATCGCGGGCGAACTGGGCCTGGTGCTCTCCGCCAGCGATGCGCCTTTCCTGGGCGCCGCGGCCACGCGCGCGCGGCTGGCCGAACTGGTTTTCATCGAAGCACTTTCACGCCACGTCCAGGCGACTCCTCCCGGCGGCCAGGGTTGGCTCGCAGGATTGAACGACCGTTTCGTCGGACGGGCACTGGCCCTGGTGCATGGCCGGCCCTCGGAGCCTTGGACCGTCGAGCGCCTCGGCCGCCTGGTCGGGCTTTCGCGCAGCGCGCTCGCCGAGCGCTTCGTCCTGGTCATGGGCGAACCGATCTTTTCCTACCTCACCGCGTGGCGGCTTACACTCGCGGCCGAATCCCTGTTGAACAGCACCCGCACCATCGAATCGGTGTCGCGCTCCGCAGGGTACGAGTCGGCGGGGGCTTTCTCCTGCGCATTCAAAAGGGCGTTCGGCAAGCCGCCTTCGGTGTGGCGCCGCAAACGCAGGAGATGAAGACGATGCGAATCCTCATTGTCGAGGACGACAACATGCTGGCCGAAGCAACCACCCGGGCCCTCAAGCAGGCCGCGCACATGGTGCAGCGCGCCTCGACCGGCGTGGAAGCCGACCGCATGCTCGCGGTCAACGAATACGACCTCGTGCTGCTGGACCTGGGCCTGCCGCAGATGGACGGCTTCGAGGTGCTCAAGCGCCTGCGGGCGCGCCGCAGCAAGGTGCCGGTGATGATCCTCACGGTGAAGGACGCCGTCGAAGACCGCGTCACCGGCCTCGACCTCGGCGCCGACGACTACCTCACCAAGCCGTTCGAGCTCTCCGAGCTGGAAGCGCGAGTGCGCGCCCTCATCCGCCGCGCCAACTCCAACGCCAGCTCCGACATCCTCCACGGCCCGCTGCGCCTCGATACCGTCGGCCGGCGCCTGTTCTTCAAAGAAACGCCGGTCGAGCTTTCGGCGCGCGAGCTCTCGGTAGTGGAGCTGCTGCTGCTGCGCGAAGGGCGCGTGGTCACCAAGCAGCAGATCGTCGACCATCTCTACGGCTGGGAAGACACGTCCTCGTCGAATGCGGTCGAGGTCTTCATCTACCGCCTACGGCGCAAGCTCGAGCCCTCGGGGGTCGACGTCCGCACCGTCCGAGGCATGGGATACCTGATCGAGAAATCCATTGCCACGTGAGCAGCCGATGCTGCGCCGGCAGTTGCTGGTGTGGTTACTGCTGCCGCTGCTCCTGCTGCTCGCCGTCGACACCTTCATCAGCTACTGGGTGTCGCTGCGTTTCTCCCAGACCGCCCACGACCGGGCGCTGGTGGAGATCGCGCGCGACATCTCGCTGCACCTGAAGCCCGAAGGCGCGGGCTTGACGCTCGACCTCTCGGCGGATGCGCGCGATATCCTGCTGGGCGACCTCACCGACCGCATCTTCTTCGAGGTGATCGGGCCCGCCGGCCAACCCCTCGCCGGTGAACCGATTGAAGGCCCGCCGGGCGGTGAATCGGGGCAGGAGGTCTTCTACAACGGCACCGTGCGCGAGCTTGGCGTGCGAATCGTGCAGATCGCAGTCGATTCCGATTCTCCGACGGCGCGGCCGGCCGCGGTGGTGCGCGTGGCCGAGACGGAAGTCAAGCGCAAACGCCTTGCGCGCGAGATCCTGCTTTCGGTCGTGGTGCCGCAGGCGCTGCTGATCGTGGTCGCGTTGATCGTGGTGTGGATCGGCGTGCTTCGCGGCCTGGCGCCGCTGGAGCGCCTGCGCGCAGCCCTTGCCGCGCGATCAAAAACCGACTGGAGCCTGATCGTGGCGGACGACGTGCCGGGCGAGGTGCGGCCGCTGCTTTCCGCGACCAACAACCTGCTCTCGCGCCTCGACGACGCGCTCACGCTGCAGCACCGCTTCATCGCCGATGCCGCGCACCAGCTGAAAACGCCGATCGCGGTATTGAAGACGCAGCTCGAGCTGGCGCTGCGCGAGGAAGATCCGGCGCGCATGCGCGAATCGCTCGCCGCCGCGCAGGCCGGCCACGATCGCATCTCGCGCGTGGTCTCCCAGTTGCTCTCGCTGGCTCGCAACGAACCGGAAGCGAGCCGCGCCGCGGTTCTCGCCCCGCTCGACCTCGAAGCGCTCGTCTTCGAGGTCGCGGCGATGTGGGTGCCCGAGGCCCTCAAGCGCGGCATCGACCTCGGTTTCGAAGGCGAGGGCCACGCGGTGATGATCAAAGGCGACGCCGCGAGGCTGCGCGAGCTGCTCGACAACCTCGTCGACAACGCGGTGCGCTACAGCCCGGAGGGCGGCACCGTCACGCTTCGCGTCGAAGACACGCCCACGCCGACCCTCTTCGTGAGCGATGGCGGCCCTTCGATTCCCGCGGAGGACCGCAGGCGCATCTTCGAACGCTTCCATCGCGTGCTCGGCAGCGCAGCCGGCGGCAGCGGCCTGGGCCTGGCAATCGCACTCGAGATCGCACGCTTCCACGGCGCCACGCTCGACCTGCTCGACAGGCCGAACGTTCCCGGAAACACCTTCAGCGTGAGCTTTCCCTCAGCTCATTAGTGCAGACCTGCCTGCATTTCATCCCCCGCCACACCCATTCCGTCGCACCGGGCTGTACAACCAGGCTGCCCGACACCATGTTGTCGATGTGCCGCCGACCCTGGCGGTGAGAGTGCGTATCGCGAAGAGGAGAGTCCCCATGCACCTGGCCGACGACCTGCAGAAGCTCCAGACCCTGCGTGAGCAGGGTGCGCTTACCGAGGAAGAATTCCGCCTCGCCAAGAAGCGGCTGCTGGAAGCCGCAGCGGACGGCGTTGAGTCGAAAGGCGAACCGTCGCGTGAGCCGCAATCCGCGCTCAACCAGTTTCGCCGCTCGATCACGGATCGCTGGCTGGGTGGCGTGTGCGGTGGCCTCGCCGAGATGAGCAGCCTGCCCTCGTGGTCATGGCGCATCCTGTTCGTGTTGACGGCATTTCTCCACGGACTTGGCGTGATCATGTACGTGCTGCTCTGGATCTTCGTGCCCGTGATGGCGCCACAACCGGTAACGCCATCAAGGCAATGACCCCCGGAAAGAGCCACCCTCGCGGTGGCTCTTTCCATTGAGGCTGTCAGAAATTCACGTTGTTCGCGCCCTTCAGCTGCAGCATCGACCGCGCCTCGTCCGGCGTCGCCACTTCGAGCCCCAGCCCTTCGATGACCATCCGCGCGGCACGCACTTGCTGGGCGTTGGTTTCGGCCAGCTTTCCCGCGCCGATCCAGAGCGAATCCTCCAGGCCAACGCGCACGTTGCCGCCGAGCGATACCGATTGCGCGGCGATCGGTAGCTGGTTGCGCCCGGCACCGAGCACGCTCCACGCATAGTCATTGCCGAACAGCCGATCGGCCGTGCGTTTCATGTGCGCCACATCTTCCGGATGCGGCCCGATGCCGCCGAGAATCCCGAACACCGACTGGATGAAGAAGGGCGGCTTGATCACGCCCCGGTCGGCGAAATGGCGCAGCGTGTAGAGGTGCCCGATGTCGTAGCACTCCACCTCGAAGCGCGTGCCGTTCGCCGAGCACGTGTTGAGGATATTCTCGATGTCCTTGAAGGTGTTCCTGAAGATGCGCTCATCGGAGCCGGCGAGGTAGGGGCGTTCCCAGTCGAACTTGAATTCCTTGAAACGCTGCAGCATCGGGAAGAGCCCGAAGTTCATCGAGCCCATGTTGAGCGACGCCACCTCGGGCTTGAAGTGCGCGCAGGGCTTGAGGCGCTCCTCCACCGTCATGGTCGGTGCGCCGCCCGTCGTGATGTTGATCACCACGTTGCAGGCCTTCCTGATCTGCGCGAGGAAGGGCGCAAAGGCCTCGGGGCGCTGATCCGGCCGTCCATCCCTGGGGTCGCGCGCGTGCAGGTGCACGATGGCCGCGCCGGCCTCGTAAGCGTCGATGGCGGCCGCGGCGATCTCGTCGGCCGTGATCGGAAGGTGCGGCGACATCGAGGGCGTGTGAATGGCGCCGGTGACGGCGCAGGTGATGACGACTTTGCGTTGAGCCATGCTCTTGCTCCTTGCGGTCAATCGGAATGGGGCTTCTGCGCGCGCTTGTGGGCGGCGAGAGCCGCCACGCGATCGTCGCGCCACAGGCTCTTCTGCGCGGCCATGTGCGGCGACACCAACATGCTGCGGTAGGCAGACAGTTCAGCGTAGCGCGCGCGAAAGGAAAGGCAGCGAGACGTCCATCCTATAGTCGATATCCGAATGGTTGTCGTCGAATTCCTCGTAGGTGTGCTTGATACCCGCCTCGGCCAGCCGCTTGGAGAGGATGCGCGAGCCGTAGTGGATGTGATACTGGTCGCGCGCCCCGCAATCGATGTAGATCCCGCGCAGCGACTTCAGGTTGGCGCGGTACTTCTTCACCAGGTTCACCGGGTCGTTCGCCCGCCAACGCTTCCAGCGCTCTGCGATGAGCTCGCCCGTCTCCAGGTTGAACGGCAGGCGGAAGCCGTTGGGCACGCGCGGGTCGGGGTCGTAGCTCGCGGCCATGCACAGGTTCATGATCGTATGGCCTTCCGACATCGACAGCTTGGGTTTGCTCCACGCCGCATCGAGGAACGCGCGCACGCGCCCGTCATCGCGCCCGCGATCGGCGCCCTTCTGCGCCTTCATCACGTCGTACCTGCCCGGCGGCGCCACCTTGCGTGGACGGTACTTGGCGAGCTCATTGAGCGTGTTGGGCCAGTCGTGCCAATAGACGAAGTCGAAGTAGGCGTCGCCCGAATGGTCTGCGATCGCGCCCCAGGTCGAGGGGTATTTCATGCCGTGGATGATCGATCCATACCCGCCCGAGGATTTGCCGAAGCAGCCCCGATGCTCGCGCGAGGCCAGCGTGCGGAACTCGCGATCGATGAACGGCACGATCTCCCTGGTGAGGTAGTCCGCGTAATTGCCGATCGCCGAGGAGTTGATGTACTGGTTGCCACCAAGCGCGGTGAAGCAATCCGGGAACACCATGATCACGGGAGGCATGCGCCGTTCATGGATGAGGCGCGCGAGGCGCTCGGGCACGTTCTCGCTGAAGTTCTTCCAGGCGATGTGCGAAAGCCCGGAGCCCATGAAACCCACCAGGTCGTAGAGCACCGGGAAGCGCTTGCCACGGCTGCGCGAGGCGCCGCTGTCGTATTGGGGCGGCAGCCACACGGCGACCTTGCGCACGTGGGGATCGCGCAGCGCGTTGTCTCGCAGGATGCGTGAGTCGTGCTCGAGGACCACGACGGTGCCCGCGTTCCAGCTAATCCGCTTCAGTGCCATTTCGCTTCCTCCACGATCAATCAGCCGCGGCGCCGAGCCGCGGTTCCTGCTCCCGGGCCTGGTGCTTCGCGACCACGACGTTGCCGGCGCAGGCCAGGAGCGCCGCCAACGCGATGATTTTCCGGAGCATGGTGAATCCTACAACAGGCACAATGAGGGCCGCTTCGACGAGGAGGCATTCTTGAAATCGACCCGCATCGCAGCAGTTCTCTGCATGGCGCTGCCCGGCGCGCTCTTCGCCGACCAGGTGAAGTACGACGTGGTGCTGGCCCGTGACGGAAAGGTGGTTGCGTCGCCGACCTTCCTCGCGGAATTCGGCAAGCCCGCGGCCATCGAGGTCGGCGGAATGATGAGGGTCGAAGCCGTGACCGACCTCCCCGACAAGGAAGGCAATTCCGCCACCACGGTCAAGTTCCAGCTGTTCGAGAACGGCAAGCTGCGCCCGCCCGAGGAGTCGTGGATGCTGGTCGACTTCACCAGGCCCGCGACATTCGAATACAGCGTGCCCGGGACCAACGCGAAGTTCACCTTCAAGCAGCTGCTGGTGAAAGGACCGAAGAAGTAATGGCCGAACGCTGGGACGTGTTCTGCCGCGTCGTCGACAATTTCGGCGACGTCGCGGTCTCCTGGCGCCTGGCGCGCCAGCTGGCACGCGAGCATCACCGGCCAGTGCGCCTCTGGCTCGACGACCTCACGGTGCTCGCCAAGCTGCGCCCAGAGATCGACCCCGCGAAGGACCTGCAGGCACTCGAGGGCGTGGAAATCGCGCGCCTGCGCGAGGACTTCGAGGTCGCCGACATCGCCGATGTCGTGGTCGAGACCTTTGGCTGCGATCCGCCCGAAGCCTACGTGCAGGCGATGGCGCGGCGCGAAAAGAAGCCGTGCTGGATCAACCTCGAATACCTCAGCGCCGAGGATTGGGTGGAAGAAAGCCACGCGCTGCCCTCGCCCAACCCGAGGCTGCCGCTCACCAAACATTACTTTTTCCCCGGCTTCACCAGGCGCACCGGCGGGCTGCTGCGCGAGGGGAGCCTGCTCGACCGCCGCGACGAATTCCAGGGCGACGAGGGCGCGCAGCGCGCCTTCTGGACTTCACTCGTCGGCAAGGCGCCGCCCGCGGGTGCGCTCAAGGTGAGCCTCTTCTCGTACGCCGGCGCGCCGCTCGACAGCCTCGCCCGCAGCTGCCTGCAGTTTCCCGGGCCGGTGTGGCTGGTTGCACCTGAGGGCGTCGCGGCCGCGGCGCTCAAGACCTTCGTGAACCCGCCGCACGAAGCCATCCGCCGCAACCTGCATGGCGGCGGCAGCCGGCGCGAGCTCGAGGTCTTCACCATTCCGTTCCTGGCGCAGGACCGCTACGACCAGTTGCTGTGGGCGTGCGACATCAACTTTGCGCGCGGCGAGGATTCCTTCGTGCGGGCGCAGTGGGCGGGCCGGCCCTTCGTCTGGAACATCTATCCCACCGACGACGGCAGCCATTGGAACAAGATGGCCGCCTTCCTGGCGCGCTACACCGCGCCGCTGGACCGCGGCCCCGCCTCTGCCGTGACCGGCCTCTGGGAAGCGTGGAACCGGCGCCCCGAGGATCTCGAGGCGGGCTTCAAGGCCGCGCCTTCGCTGGCCGATGCGTGGGCAGCTTTCGTGGCTCGGCGCGAGTCTCTGGGCCGACATTCAAGGGCCTGGGCGGACGAACTGGCGACTCACCGCGACCTCGCCGCCGAGCTTGTCGTTTTCGCCGGAAATGTCCTATAATTTAAGGCTTTCCCAGACCTATCTGACCAGCGGGAACGGCGCTTGAACGGACGGCAACCCGCCCGCTCAACGCCATCGAACAGGACAGGACGAATTCATGAAAATCGCTCAGGAACTGCGCAGCGGCAACGTCATCATGGTTGGCAAGGACCCGATGGTGGTGCTCAAGGCCGAATACAACAAGGGTGGCCGCAACTCCGCCACCATGAAGATGAAGATGAAGAACCTCCTCAACGGCTCCAACATGGAAACCGTCTACAAGGCGGACGAGAAGTTCGAGCTGCTGATGATGGAAAAGAAGGAAGTGTCCTTCTCGTACTTCGCCGACCCCATGTACGTCTTCATGGACCCCGAATACAACCAGATCGACATCGAGAAGGAAAACCTCGGTGAAGCGGTGAACTACCTCGAGGACGGCATGACGGGCGAGGCGCTTTTCTACGAAGGCCGCGCCATCTCCTTCGAGCTGCCCACCACCATCGTGCGCGAAGTCGTCTACACGGAACCGGCGGCGCGCGGCGACACTTCGGGCAAGGTGCTCAAGTCTGCCAAGCTGTCCACGGGCTGGGAAGTCCAGGTCCCCGCCTTCTGCGAAACCGGCGACCGCATCGAGATCGACACCCGTACCAACGAATACAAAAGAAGGGTAGCCGCATAAGGCTGCCGCTTGAGTAGTCTTGGAGGGCGCCGCTCGGCGCCCTTTTTATTTCTGCGGACGGCGAATGGCGAGCGTCCAACAAAGTTGGCACGGCGTGTTTCAACACAGAGGGGCACAGAGGCAACACAAGAGGAAAACCAGGTCTTGATGATGGTCCGGGGAGTAGCTGACGTGCCCCGAACGCTCCAGCCTTTGCTTTCCTCTTGTGTTGCCTCTGTGCCCCTCTGTGTTGAAAAAACGCGCCTCCAGGTTCGCGCGGTCGGCGTCCTGCGTGGCGTAGCTCAGGCGCCCGGGGCGGCCCAGCCCCCGCCCAGCGCCTTCATCAGGTTCACGCTCGCCGCCAGCAGCGCGAGGCGGTTCCTCACCACTGATTGCTCCGCATCATTGGTGGTGCGCTGCGCGTCCAGCACCTCGAGATATGCAGAGTAGCCGGAGCGATAGCGCGTGTTCACGAGCGCGAGCGTGTTGCGGGCGTACGAGGCCCGCTCCTCCAGTTCGCGCTGCAGCTCGCGATACTGGCGCACCTCACTCAATGCATCCGCCACCTCGCGAAACGCAGTCTCCGCCGTCTTTCGATAGGTCGCGACTGCCTGGTCGCGGCGAGCCGTCGCGCCATCGACGCGAGCGGTGGTTCGACCCCAATCGAGCAGCGGCACCACGGCGTTCAGGCCCACCGACCAGATCGTGGCGGACGCGTTGATCGTTGAAGCCAGCGCGGTACTCTGGCCACCATCGTTCGCGGCCAGCGTGATGGTGGGGAAATACGCGGCCTTGGCGACACCGATCTGCGCGTTGGCGGCGGTCAGCTGTTGTTCCGCCTGGCGCACGTCGGGACGCCGTTCGAGCAGGGAAGAGGGCAATCCCGTGGCGGGCAGCGAAGGCAACGCGGGCAGCGGCTGCTCCACCGGCGGCACACGTTGCTCGAGCTTGCCGGTGAGCACTGCCAATTGGTGTTCCGCCAATTCCCGCTGGCGCGAGAGATCGCGCGCGAGGATCGACGCATCGGCGAGCGCGATGCGCGACTGGTTGAGGTCGAGGTCCGAGGCGAGGCCCGCCCTGGCGCGCGACTGTGCGACATCGAACGAATCGCGGCGGGCGGTCAGCGTGCTCCGCGCCAGGCGCACCTGCACGTCGAGCGCGCGCAGCGAGAAATAGGTCTGCGCAACCAGGCCCGCGATGGAAAGCAGCACGACGTCGCGTCCGTAGCGCGAGCCCTCCGCGGCGGCATTCGCGCCCTCACGCCCGCGGCGCAAGCGGCCCCAGAAGTCCACCTCGAAGGAAGTGCCAAGCGCCACGCGCACGTCATTGCGCACCAGCGGTGCGATGGCGGGCGTGGCCGTTGACGCACTCACGCGGCTGCGGGTGGCCCCGACGGAGCCATCGATGCTGGGAAAGATGGACGTTCCGGCCTCACGCGCGAAAGCTTCCGCCTCCGCAACACGCGCGACCGCAAGCTCGATGTCCGAGTTTCTCGCCAGCGCATCGGCGACCAGCGTGTCGAGTATCAGGTCGCCATACAGCGTCCACCAGCTCGCGGGCGGGCCGGACTGCGAATCGGACACCGCTTGCGCGGGATATTGCGGCGGAACCTGCAGCGCAGGGCGCGCGTAGTCCGGACCGACGGCGCAACCCGCAAGCAAGGCGGCCAGCGTGGTTAATGCAAGCACGCGCTTCACGCGTGTTCTCCCGTGCCCTCGACCGCCTCCGGCAGCGGCTCATGTTGCGTTTTGGGCTTGAGTTTGCCCGCCAGCAGGACAAAAAACAGCGGAATGAAAAGCGTGGCGACGAAGGTAGCGACCAGCATGCCGCCCAACACTCCGGTTCCCATCGACTGGCGCGCCGCGGCGCCAGCGCCGGTGGCGACCACCAGCGGCGTAACTCCGAGGCAGAAGGCGAGCGAGGTCATCACGATCGGGCGGAAGCGCATGCGCGCCGCCTTCACCGCGGCATCGATCGGCGAGAGGCCGTTGTCGATCATTTCCTGGTTGGCGAACTCGACGATCAGGATGGCGTTTTTCGCAGCCAGGCCGATGAGCGTCACCAGGCCGATCTGGAAGTAGATGTCGTTGGTCAACCCACGCACGAGCACGAAGGCCAGCGCGCCCAGCACCGCGAACGGCACCGACAGGAGCACGGCAACCGGTAGCGCCCAGCGCTCGTAGTTGGCGGCGAGGATGAGGAACACCAGCACCAGCGCGAGGGAGAACGCGATCACCGACTGGTTGCCGGTGCGTTTCTCCTGGAACGCCTGGCCGGCCCACTCGATCTGGAAGCCCTGCGGCAGCTTGGCCGCTTCCTCCTCCACGATCGCGATCGACTGCCCGGAACTCACGCCGGCAACGCCGCTGCCAAGCATCTTCGCGGCGACGAAACCGTTGAATCGATCGACCTGGTCTGCGCCGACGATGTTGCGTGCCTTCACCAGCGCCTTGAGCGGGATCATCTCCTGCGTGGTGGCTGAGCGCACGTACACGTTGCCCAGACCCTCGAGGGTGGCGCGATACGCCGACTCCGCTTGAACCTGCACGCGGTAGGTGCGGCCGAACTTGTTGAAGTCGTTCACGTACAGGGCACCCATGGTGCTCGCCAGTGCTTCGAACACCTCGTTGATGGGCACGCCAAGCGAAAGCGCCTTCTCGTTGTCGACATCGATCGACACCTGCGGCACCGTCGGGCGAAAAAGCGCGTTGATGCCGGTGAGCTCGGGGCGCTTGCGCAATGCATCGGCGAACGCGTTCATCTCGCGTCCGAGCCGCTTGGGGTCGCCGTCGGCACGGTTCTCGAGGTAGAACTCGAGGCCGCCCGCCTGGCCCAGGCCGCGAATCGGCGGCGGGTTGAATGCTATGGCGATACCGTCGCGGATCGATCCAGCCTTCTGACCCACGTACTTCGCGAGTTCGCCGGCTGTGATGTCGCGGTCCTGCCATGGCTTGAGCGTGATGAAAAGCGTGCCGGCGTTGGTCTTGTTGCCGCCGCCGATCAGGTCGAAACCGGTCACGGTGAAGACGCGCTCGACCGCCGGATGTTCGGCCAGAAGTTTCTGCACTTCCGCGGCTACCTTGCCGGTGCGCGTGAGCGTGGCGCCATCGGGCAGGATGATCGAGCCATAGAGGAAACCCTGGTCCTCGATCGGCACGAAGGACGACGGGATCACCCTGAAGCCCAGCACCACAGCGATGACGAGGGCGGCGAAGACACCGAGCGAAGCGATGCGATGGTGCAACACGCGCCCTACGGTGTTGTTGTACTTCGCAGAGACCCACGCGAAGCCGCGGTTGAACGGGCGGAAGAGCTTGTTCTCGGAATGCTGCCGCTTGAGCAGGAGGGCGCAGAGCGCCGGCGTGAGCGTGAGCGCCGTGAGGCCCGAAAGCAGCACGGCGGTAACGACGGTGACCGCGAACTGCTGGTAGAGGCGCCCCGCGATGCCGCCGAGGAACGCAACCGGGATGAACACCGAGCACAGCACCAGCTCGATCGCGATGATCGCCCCGGTGACTTCGCGCATCGATTCCACCGACGCCTCGTAGGGCGACATGCCCTTTTCAGCCATCAGGCGCTCGACGTTTTCCAGCACCACGATGGCGTCATCCACCACGATGCCGGTCGCCAGCACGATGGCGAAGAGCGTCATGGTGTTGATGGTGAAGCCGAAGAGGTAGAGGCCGGCGAAGGCGCCGATCAGCGACACCGGCACCGCGATCATCGGGATCAGCGTCGCGCGCCAGCTCTGCAGGAACACGAACACCACCAGGATCACGAGGATCGCCGCCTCGATCAGCGTATGCACCACCTCCCTGATCGAAGCCTGCACCACTCGGGTGGTGTCGAAACTCACGATGTATTCGACGCCCTCCGGGAAGGTCTTCGCGAGCTCATCCATCTTCACGCGCACCGCGGCGTTGACGGCGAGCGCGTTGGCGCCCGACTGCAGGAATACCGGGACGCCGATGGTGGGCTTGCCGTCGACGCGCGTGAAGGCGTCGTAGCCGAGCGCGCCCAGCTCGATGCGCGCCACATCCTTGAGGCGCAACGCACCGCCCGGGCCGCTCGCGCGCAACACGATGTTGCCGAACTCCTCCGGCTCCACCAGGCGCCCGCGCGTGGTGACGGTGTAGGTAAAGGCCTGGTCTTCCGGCGTCGGCTCCTGACCGATCTTGCCGGCGGCGAACTGCGCGTTCTGCGCGCGCAGCGCATTGGCAATGTCGCTGGTGGTGACACCGAGGCGCGCCATCACGTCCGGCTTGAGCCAGACACGCATCGAGTAGTCCCGTGCGCCGAAGATGAAGGCATCGGCCACCCCCGGGACGCGCTTCAAGCTGTCGAGCACGTTGAGCGTGGTGTAGTTGCTGAGGTAGAGCGTGTCGTAGCGCGGATCGGTGGAACGAATGCCAACCACCATCAGGATATCGGTGGAGCGCTTCTGCACCAGCACGCCAGTGCGACGCACATCGTCCGGCAGGCGCGGCTCCGCGATCTTCACGCGGTTGCTCACGTTGATGGTGGCGAGGTCGACGTTGGTACCCACATCGAAGGTGCAGGTGATGGTGAGCGTGCCGTTGGATGCCGAGCTCGAGTTGAAGTAGATCAGGTTCTCGATGCCGGAGAGCTGCTCCTCGATCGGCGCGGCCACGGTGCGCGCCAGCGTCTCCGCGCTGGCGCCCGGATAGTTGGCGGTGATGGTGACCGTGGGCGGGGCGATCTCGGGATACTGCGAGACACCCAGCACCTGCGAAGCCGCGAGGCCCGCCAGCGTGATGAGGATCGCGATCACGCCCGAGAAAATCGGACGTTCAACGAAGAAATTGCGGTGCTTCATTATTTCGCCGCCTTGGCCGGCTCCGCGGCTTTCGCGGGATCCACCTGGGCAACCGCCTTGACCGAGGAGCCCGGCCGCAGCTTCTGCAGGTTGTCGACCACGACCTTGTCACCGGCCTTGAGGCCCTCGAGGATCGTCCAGTCCTTTCCAATCCAGTCGCCGACCTTCACCGGGCGCAGCTGCGCCTTGCCCGCCTCATCGAGCACGAAGACCAGGTAACCGGTTTCCGTCTGCGTGACCGCGACCTGCGGCACCAGGAAGACGTTGTCGCGCTTGCCGGCGATGAGTTGCACGCGCACGAATTGCCCCGGAAGCAGGCCCGCACCGCCATTGGGGAATTCCGCCCGCAGCTGCAGGGTGGCCAGGCGCGGATCGATGCTGGAGGCGGCGAAGTTGAGGCGACCCTTGGTGGGGAACCGGGTGCCATCGGGAAGGATCACGCGGATTTCGGGATTGAGGTCGCGCGCGAGGCGCCCGCCAGGCAGCTTCGCGAGGTCGCTTTCCGAAAGGCTGAAGCGCACCCACACGGGATCCACCTGCGAAAGCGTGGTGAGCAGGCTGTCCGCGCCGGTGGTGGCGATGAGGCTGCCTTCGGAGCGCACCGCGCGCCCGGTGATGCCGCCCACCGGGGCATTAACCGTGGTGTACGAAAGCTCCAGCTCCGCCTGCCTCACGCGCTGCTTCGCGGCATCGAGGGCGGCGTCCGAGAGTTTGGCGCTGGAGCCGGCGTCGTCGAATTCCTTCTGGCTGATGGCGCGCTGGGCGACGAGGTCCTTCAGGCGCGTGGCCTCGCGGCGCACCTGCTCGTTGCGGGCCACTTCCTGCGCGAGCTGCGACCGGGCCGCCGCCAGCGCGATCTCGAAGGGCTCCGGATCGATCTGGAACAGCGGCGCGCCAGCCTTCACGACCTCGCCTTCCCGGTAGAGGGTGCGCTTGAGGGTGCCGGTGACACGCGAGCGGACCTCGACCTCCCTCGATCCTTCGACGCTGCCCACCCCCTCGACCACGATCGGGACACTGCGCGGCTGGACCTCCAGCACCCTCGCGGGTACCGCCGCGGGGGCGGCGGCGGCCGGGGCCGCGGACCTGGAGCCGCAACCGGCAACCAGTGGGACGATCAGCGCCAGGGCGAGGAGTTTTTTCATCTTTGAGGTCCGGGCAGGAGGAAATCGCGGAAGCGGGCCATTATATATACAATCATGACTGTATCCAAACAGACGGGAGCCGGCCGATGCGCCGATCCAGGGCAGATTCGCTGAAGACGCGCCACAGCATCGTGCTGGCGGCGCGGCGCGTGTTCGCCAGGCGTGGCGTCTCGCAGACCAGCATGGAGCACATCGCCACCGCGGCGGGTGTCACGCGCGGGGCCATCTACGGCCACTTCCGCGACAAGGTCGCCCTCTTCCGCGACATGCGCGACACCGCCAAGGTGCCGCTTTTGGACACCATCGACGAGATCCTGCTGCACGATCCGTCCGACCCGCTCGCGGGCGCGGAGAACTACCTGCTCAAGGTGCTCGATACGTTGCGCAACGACGCCGCCACCCGCGACACCTTCCGCATCCTCCTCTTCAAGTGCGAATACGTGGGCGAGATGGCGGGTGAAACCGCGCGCCAGGTGGAGCGCACCGCCGAGCTCATCTCCAGGCTGGAGGGCGCCTATCGCGCCGCCTCGAAACTCAGCCTGCTGCGCAAGGGCGTGACACCCCGGCTCGCGGCACTTGAAACCACGTCAGTACTGGTGGGCGTGATCCGCCTGTGGCTGCTGGACGAAGGCGCGAGCCTCGTCCGGCGCGACACCACCAGGCTCATCCGTGCACATATCGCCAAGCTGAGGGCCTGAGATGCGCGTCCTCGTGCTGGGCGGCACCATCTTCCTTGGCAAGGCTGTCACCGATGTGCTGCTCGCGCGCGGCCACCAGGTCACGCATTTCAATCGCGGCAAGAGCCGGCCGCCCGATACGCGTGTCGAGACGCTGCCCGGCGACCGCACCGATGCCGCCGCGATGGGACGCGCCTTCTCCGGCCGCCTCTGGGACGCGGTCGTCGATACGTCGGGCTACCTGCCCCAGGTCGTGCGGCTCTCCGCGGCAAGCCTGCGCGACAAGGCCTCGCGCTACTTCCTGGTCTCTTCGGTCTCAGCGTACGCCGACCTGTCAGCACCCGGCTACGACGAGGGCTCGCCGTTATTGACCACGCCGGACCCGTTGCCCGAAGCGCTGGCGCCGGAGT
This sequence comes from Usitatibacter sp., assembly GCA_039915735.1. Taxonomy (GTDB): domain Bacteria; phylum Pseudomonadota; class Gammaproteobacteria; order Burkholderiales; family Usitatibacteraceae; genus Usitatibacter. The sequence continues at coordinate 18,510 of JBDSMR010000163.1, forward strand.
TCTACGGTCCGCTCAAGGCGGGCTGCGAACGCGTGATCAATGAAACCTGGGGTGAACACGCGACCATCGTGCGGCCCGGCTTGATCGTGGGCCCGAACGATCCGACGGACCGCTTCACCTATTGGCCCGCGCGAATCGCGCGTGGGGGCACTGTAGTTGCCCCGGGAGATCCCGCGCGCCGCGTGCAGGTGATCGATGTGCGGGACCTCGCGCTCTGGATGGTCACCGTGCTGGAACGCGACCTGCCCGGCGTCTACAACGCCGCCGGACCCGTCCAGCCGCTGACGATGAACGGGCTGCTGCAAGGCTGCCTGATGGTGACCCCGGGCGCGACGCTGCAGTGGGTTCCTGACGGCAGGCTGCTGGAACACAAGGTAGCGCCCTGGAGCGAGATGCCGCTATGGCTTCCCTCCAGCGATTCGATGAACTCGCTCATGGCGGCGAATATCGATCGCGCCGTTGCCGCGGGACTGCGGTTCAGGCCGCTGGCGCAGACAATTGTCGATACATTGGCGTGGGCCAATGGCCGGCCCGCAGATCACCGATGGAAGGCCGGACTTTCCGCGGAGCGCGAGAGCGAGTTGCTTGGGTCTTGACGCTTCGCTTGCCCGGAAGCAATCAACCCCGGCGAGGGACAAACAAGCTCGGCATCATCGACTGCACAACCTTGCCGTCCTGGTTGAGCGTCACGACACGAACCTTCACCAACCCGACATCAGATCGGCTCTTGAGCGTGCGCATTTCGAGCACCTCCGATTCAAGATGAATCGTGTCACCAGGCTTGAGCACGTTGGGCCATCGCAGCTCATCCACGCCACCGCCCACGATCCCGTCTTTTGCCGGCACCGACTCCGTGAACAATCGCATGGTCAGCGCGCAGGTGTGCCAGCCACTTGCCACGTGCGCGCCGAAGAAGGATTTCATCGCGGCGCCCGGGTCCGTATGGAACGGCTGCGGGTCGAATTCCCGCGCGAAGGTGATCACGGCTTCCTGCGTGACGTGCAGGTCTCGCGACCTGAATTTCATCCCGACGGTGAAATCTTCGTAGTGCATGGCTTGGCTGGCCTTGTTTTAGATGACCAGGGCGGATCCCCTAGCCCAAAATCTCAAGCCCCGAGTGCAAGGTAGAGATCAACGATGGCGCTGCGCCGCGCACGCTCGGCATCAATCGCATCCAGGCGAGCGGCCAGCAGCTGGCGCTCCGCATCGAGATAATCGAAGAGACTGACGGCGCCGTTGTCGTAGCGCAGCTTGAAGAGTTCCGTGGCGCGGGCGATGGCGCGCAGGCGCTCCTGCTGGGCGAGGTCGGCCTCGCGCAGGTTGCTCTGCGCGGCGAGCGCGTCACGCACCTCGCGGAAAGCGTTGGCGATGGTCTTCTGGTAACCCTCCGCCAGCTCACGCGTGCGGGCGTCCGCCCGCTCGATGCCGCCGCGGATCTGGCCGCCGGCGAAAAGCGGCTGCAGCAGGTCGCCAGCAAAGCTCCATGTGCGGGCCGGGGCCTTGAAGAGGTCGCCGAGCTTGCTGCTCTGCCCGCCGAAATAGCCGGTGAGCGAGATCGAGGGGAACAGGGCCGCGCGAGCGACACCGATGCGCGCATTGGCCGCGTGCAGCAGCTCTTCCGCCTGGCGGATATCCGGGCGGCGCAGCAGCAGCTCCGACGGCAGGCCGGCGGGCACTTCGACCGCAACCGGATTGAGCGGATCGCCGCGCACGATGGTGGCGCCGAACACTTCCCTCGGACTGCGGCCGAGCAGCAGCGCCAGCGCGCCTTCCTGCTGGACGCGTTGCTGGCGCACCGCCGGGACGAGCGCGAGAGCCAGCCTGAGATCCGATTCAACCTGGTGGTATTCCAGCTCCGAAACCACGCCTGCATCGAGACGCAGCTTCTGCAACACGAGTGAACGCGAGCGGGTCTGGCTGGTGAGCTGCACCGTTTCCAACCGGCGATCGAGCGAACGCAGCGCGAAGTAACCGCGTGCGACATCACCGATGAGCGAGTTGCGGATGGCGTCACGCCCGGCTTGGCTGGCGGCGAGCTCTGCACGCGCGGCTTCGGTCGCGCGGCGGAATTTGCCCCAGAAGTCCAGCTCCCATGCAGCGCGCAGCACCAGGCGGTGCGAGGTCGACTCGACGAACTCTTCCGGCAGCGGCGCGCCACTGAGCGTGGACAGGCGCGAGCGCGAGCCGTTGTATTCCACCCCCGCATCGGGCGAGAGTCCGGCCCTTTCGATGCGCACCGTCGCACGCGCCTGCTCGATGCGCTCAGCTGCGGCCCGCAGATCGCGGTTGGCGGCGAGCGCCTCGTCGATCATCCGGTCGAGCACCGGATCCTGGAACACCACCCACCAGCGATCCGGCGCCGGCACCTGCGATTGCGCGACGGCGTAGTCCTTCGGCAGGTCGACTTCGGGGCGCGAATAATTCGGCCCCAGGGTGCACGCGGCAAGCGATGCGCTGAGCATCAGCGCGCATGCTTGCCGTCCCCGCGAAAGCGGGGACCCAATTTTCTCAATCATCGGAACCCTCCGTGTGCGCGCCCCGCATGCCGGGCGCCGGCATCTTGTGCTGCTGCAGCTCGCGGTGGTGCGCGGCCTCCTGCTTGAGCTCCTCGGCCGTGCGCTTCTCGCCCAGCTTGCGTTCCATCACCAGCTTGTAGAAAAACGGGACGAAGAAGATCGCGAGGAACGTTGCCGCCATCATGCCCCCCATCACGCCCGTGCCAACCGACTTGCGCGCGCCGGCGCCGGCGCCGGTGGAGATTGCGAGCGGCAGGACGCCGAAGATGAATGCGAGCGAGGTCATCAGGATGGGGCGGAAACGCAGGCGCGCGGCTTCCAGCGCCGCGGCCGAATACGACAGGCCTTCGTCAGTCTTGAGCAGTGCGTATTCCACGATCAGAATCGCGTTTTTCGCGGCCAGGCCGATCAGCGTCACCAGGCCGATCTGGAAATACACGTCGCTGGTGAACTCGTTGCCCGGGAAGCGATTGCGCAACCAGATGGCCAGCAACGCGCCGAACATGCCGAAAGGCACCGCGAGGATGACCGAGAACGGCAACGTCCACTTGCCGTATTGCGCCGCGAGGATCAGGAACGCCATGAAGGCGCCCGCCACCAGCGCGATGCCGGAGGAACCCGACGAACGCTTTTCCTGCAGCGAAGCACCGGTCCAATCGATGCTGAAATCCGGCGGCAGCGTCTTCGCCAGCCGTTCCACCGCCTCGATCGCCTGGCCCGAGCTCACGCCCGGGGCGCCGCTGCCGAAGATCTTGGTGGCCGGAAGGTTGTTGAATCGCTCGAGCGTATCCGGACCGCTGGTGAACTCCACTCGTGCGAGAGCGCTCACCGGGATCATCTCGCCCTTGTCGCTGCGCACATAGACCTGGCCCACGTCCTGCGGCTTCTTGCGATACGACGGCTCCGCCGACATCAACACCTGCCAGGTACGGCCGAACTTGTTGAAGTCGTTGACGTAGTAGGTGCCGAGCGTAGCGGCGAGCGCATTGAAGATCTCGTCCAGCGGCACGCCATAGGCCTTGGCCTTTTCACGGTCGACGTCGACGCGCAGCTGCGGCACGTTCGGGCGCCACAGGGTCTGCATCATGCCCAGCTGCGGCTCGTTGCGCGCGGCGGCGATGAACTGGTCCTTCACTTCCGCCAGGCGCTGCGGGCCGGCGTCGCCGTGATTCTGGATGTACACCTCGAAGCCACCGGCCGTGCCGAGGCCGAAGATGGCCGGCGCGTTGAACGCGATCGCCAGGCCTTCCTTGATGCCCATGGTGCGGCCGAAGTATTCACCCACCAGCTGCTGCACCGGGACCTTGCGGTCCTTCCAGTGCACCAGCGGGAAGAATATGGTGGCCGCGTTGTTGCGGAAGGTGCCACCGAGGAAGTCGAAGCCGGTGAAGGCGACGGCGTTTTCGACGTTCTTGTTCTCCAGCACCGAGGAGACCACCTGCTGCACCACCTTGTCGGTGCGCTCGAGCGAGGAGCCGTCCGGCAGGATCACCGCCGCGATGTAGAAGCCCTGGTCCTCTTCCGGCACCAGCGAGGTCGGCGTGGTCTTGAAGAAAAACGCCGTGGCACCAATCATCACCAGGTACACGATCACCACGAGGCCGCCGCGGCGGATCATCCAGGCGACGCCATTTTCGTAGCGGCTGGTGGCGCGGGCGAACTTCGTGTTGAACCAGCGCGCCCACGCGGGCGGCTCCTTGTGCTCGCGGCGCAGGATCATGGTGCAGAGCGCGGGCGTGAGAGTGAGCGCGATGAACCCGGAGATCACCACCGCGATGGAGATGGTGACCGCGAACTGGCGGTAGAGCTCGCCGGTGAGACCGCCCAGGAACGCGATGGGGATGAACACCGCGCACAGCACCAGCACGATGGCGACAATGGGGCTGGTGACCTCGTTCATCGCCTTGATGGCGGCTTCACGCGGCTCCAGGCCTTCCTCGCGCATGATGCGCTCGACGTTTTCCATCACCACGATGGCGTCGTCCACGACGATGCCGATGGCCAGCACCATCGCGAAGAGCGTGAGCGTGTTGATCGAGTAGCCGAGGAACAACATGCCGGCGAAGGTGCCGAAAAGCGCCACCGGCACGGTGGCGAACGGGATCACCGTCGCGCGCCAATCCTGCAGGAAGATGTAGACCACGACAAACACCAGCAGCATCGCGATCAGCAGCGTGTGGATCACTTCCGAGATCGAGACCTCGACGAAACGCGTGGTGTCGTACACCGCTTTCTGCGTGAGCCCCTGCGGGAATTTTTCCTGCAGCTTCTTCATGGTGGCATTCACTTCCCTGGCCACGTCGAGCGCGTTGGCGCCCGGCTGCAGGAAGATGCCGATGAGGGTCGCGGGCTTGTTGCTCACGCGGCCCATGAAGCTGTAGTCCTTGGAGGCGAGCTCCACGCGCGCCACATCGCGCAGGCGCAGGCGCGAGCCATCGGGATTCGAGCGGATGACGATGTCCTCGAATTCCTTCGGCTCCTGCAGGCGTCCCTTGGTGGTGATGGTGTAGACCAGGTCCTGGCCACCGCCGGTGGGCGGGTCGCCGATCTTGCCGGCGGCGAACTGCGCGTTCTGCTCGTTGACCGCACGGACGATATCGCCGGGGGAAAGCTTGAGTGCGGCCATGCGGTCCGGACGCAGCCAGATACGCATGGCGTAGTCCTTGGCGCCGAAGATCTGGACGTTGGTGGTGCCCGGGATGCGCTTCAACTGGTCAAGCACGTTGAGCGTGACGTAGTTCGACGTATAGAAGTCGTCGAAGCGGTTATCGGGTGAATACACCGCGACCACCTGCAGGAACGACGACGAGCCCTTCTCCACCGTCACGCCCTGGCGGCGCACTTCCTGCGGCAGGCGCGGTTCCACCTGCTTGACGCGGTTGTTGACGTTGAGGGCGGCCTTGTCGACGTCGGCGCCAATGTTGAAGGCGACCTGGATCTGCACCGTGCCGTTGGAGGCCGAAGTGGAGGAAATGTAGAGGAGGTCTTCCACGCCGTTGAGCGTGTTCTCGATCGGCGCCGCAACGGTGGACTCAAGTACCGCGGCGGAGGCGCCGGGATACACCGCTGTCACCGTGACGACGGGCGGGGCGATCTCGGGATACTGCGCGATCGGGAGTACGCGCATGGCGGCGATACCGGCCAGCGCGATGAACAGCGAGATGACGATGGCGAAAACCGGGCGGTCGATGAAGAAGCGCGAGAACATGGTTACTTCTTCTTGTCGGTCGATTGGATCCCCGTCTTCACGGGGATGTCCGCACCTGCTCCGGGCTTGCCGCCCGGCGATTCGGCCACCTGCGCGCCCGGATAAACCTTCATGAGCCCGTCGACGATGACCTTGTCGCCCACGGCGAGGCCGCTGGCGATGACCCATTCGTTGTCGGCGACCCACTCGCCCACCACCACGGGCCTGGGCACCGCCTTGTTCTCGGGCCCAAGCAGGTAAACCATCTTGCCCTGCGGGCCATCCATCACGGCGCGCTGCGGCACGGTGATGGCATTGATGCGCTTGGCCCCCTTGAGCACCACGCGCACGAACTGCCCGGGACGCACTTCGCCCTGCGGATTGGGAAGCTCCGCGCGCGAATCAGAAGTGCCGGTGGTGCTGTTCACACGCACATCGGTGAAGGCGAGCTTGCCGGTGCGCGAATAGGTCTTGCCGTCCTCGAAGCGGATGGCGACCTCGAACCTGTTGTCCTTCGGCAGCGTGAGCTTGCCGGCGGCAGCTTCGTTGCGCAGGCGCTGTTGCTCGGATTCCGAGAGACCGAAGTTCACGTAGATCGGGTCCACCTGGCTCACGGTGGTGAGCAGCACTTCCGGGCCGGAGACCAGCGTGCCTTCGCTCTTGAGCGCGCGGCTGGAAAGGCCGGCGACCGGCGATTCAACCTTCGTATACGAAAGGTTGAGGCGCGCATCCGTCAGGCGTGTCCTCGCGCTTCTCACATCCGCGCCGGCGACTTCCTCCGCACTCACGGCGTCATCGAGGTCCTTCTGCGAGGCGGCCTTGGCCTCGTAGAGCGGCTTCATGCGCGAGGCGTTGCGGCGTGCGGCATTGAAGCGCGCTTCCGCGGCGGCGACGTCCGCCTCCGTGCGGGCGACGGCGGCTTCGAACGTGGCCGGGTCGATGCTGAAGAGCGACTGGCCGGCGCGAACGTGCGCGCCCTCTTCGTAGTTGCGCTTGAGGAGGATGCCGGGAACACGCGCGCGGACTTCAACTTCGCGCGAGCCCGCGGTCTGCGCCGGATATTCGAATTCGACCGGGATGTTTTTCGTGCTGACTTCCTGCACCGCCACCACTGCCGGCGGCATTCCACCGTGGCCGCCGCCCGCCCCGCCCTCCTGCTTTCCACAGGCAACAACAAGAAAGGCGGATACAACAGCCACACCTGTAACGCGAAGGCGGCTCGGCAGCATTGGTTTTTCTCTTTACAAGGCCGGGGGGGAGGCCGATAATTTACATACAAACACGTATGTATGTCAATTGACCGTTTGTTACGCGAGGAGCCGCCGGGGAAATGGTCAGGCGCACCAAGGAAGAGGCCCAGGAAACCCGTTCGCGCATCCTCGATGCCGCGGAGCGCGTCTTCTATGACAAGGGCGTAGCCAATTCTTCGCTGGAAGAAATCGCCGCCAGCGCGGAAGTCACGCGCGGGGCCATCTACTGGCACTTCAGGGACAAGGCAGAGCTCTTCGACGCCATGATGCAGCGCGTCGTGTTACCGGTTGACGACATGCTGGAGAACTCCGAGTGCTGCGGGGAGAACAATCCGCTGGAGCTGCTGCGCCGCACCACCATCGATGTCCTGCTGCGCACCACGCGCGATGCGCGCATGCAGCGCGTCTTCGACATCGCGTACCACAAGTGCGAATACGTCGGAGACGCGGCCGGCGTGCGTGGGCGGCACATCGCCAGCCAGAACAACTGCCTCAATGCCATCGAGGCCGGCTTCCGCGCCTGCGTGGCCGCGGGCCAGCTGCCCGCCAGCATCAACCCACGCGTCGCGGCGATCGGCGCCATGTCGCTGGTCTCCGGCCTGATCGCAAACTGGGTGCTGTCACCGCAAAGTTTCCCGCTCAAGCGCCATGCCGAGGCGCTGGTCGACATCTATTTCCGCGGGCTGGTCTCGACCCCCGCCGCGAAGGCCGGCAAGGCCGCCTGAGAAGCCGCAATGTGCGGCAGCGCACCGACCGGATTGCTCGCTGGCGTTATCATGAGCCTTCCTTGAAGCGAAGCTGCGGAAGTCCCGGCGGCCCATCCACGGCGCGAAAGAATCCCTTGGCCCTTGCTGAAGTGGTGGATCCGGCGGCAGCAGGCGCGCTGCAGGACGCAATCTTCAACAGCGCGCGCTTCTCGAGCATCGCGACTGACGAGAAGGGGGTAATCCAGATCTTCAACGTCGGCGCCGAGCGCATGCTTGGCTACGCCGCCGCCGACGTGATGAACAAGATCACCCCGGCCGACATCTCCGACCCGGCCGAACTGATCGCACGCGCGGCCGCCTTGAGCGCCGAGCTCGACACCAAGATCACGCCCGGCTTCGAGGCACTGGTGTTCAAGGCCTCGCGCGGCATCGAGGACATTTACGAACTGACCTACATCCGAAAGGACGGCAGCCGCTTCCCGGCGGTGGTCTCTGTCACCGCATTGCGCGACGACCAGGACGCCATCATCGGCTACCTGCTGATCGGTACCGACAACACCGCGCGCAAGCAGGCCGAAGAGGCGCTGCTCAAGGCCGGCGCGCTGCAGAGCGCGATCTTCAACAGCGCCAATTTCTCCAGCATCGCCACCGATGCCAAGGGCGTGATCCAGATCTTCAACGTCGGTGCCGAGCGCATGCTCGGCTACACCGCCGCCGAAGTGATGAACAAGATCACC
>JBDSMR010000134.1:0-15449 GCA_039915735.1 Usitatibacter sp.
CCGCGGGCGGGATGCACGGTGTCGTGACGCCGATCGCGGTTTTCATCAAGCGCGACGGCCGGCTCGTGCTGCAGTCGTGGCACCCGGAGTCGTCGCTCGAGGAAGTCCGCGAGCGCACCGGATTCACGTTTGACGCAGCCGGCGCCGCCGCGGCCGCACCGCCCACTGCGCGCGAGGTGGAAGCCTTCCGCTCGCTCGATCCCGAAGGGAAGTTCGAAAGCGACGCGAAGGTGGCCCTGCGATGATGGCGGTGGAGGCCGCGGGCTCGTTGAGCGCGCTCCTCGACGATGCAATCGCGCGGCACGCCGCCGCCGGGCACGTGGCACTCGTTGGGGAATTCGGCGAGATCACGTACGCGGAGCTTGGCCGTTTGATCGCGGCTCATGCGCGTGCGGCGCGCGAGTGGGGCATACAACGCGGCGAGCTGGTGGGCATCGTTGCGTCGCGATCCCCCGCGTCAGTCGCGCTTTTCTTTGGCCTCATGCGCGCCGGCGCGTGCCCCTGCTTTATCGAGCCGCGTCTCGCGCCCGAAACGGTGCTGTTGCGAATGCGCGCGGTGGGCATGACAAGGCTCGCCGTCGATCGCGACAACGAGGCGATCGCCGCGCCGGTCCGAGCCGGCGGCATGGACGTGAGGTTGCTCACCCCGGTGGAGGGAGAAGACCTGCCCGGCGCTGAGCTTTCCGCCTCCGATCTCGCGATGATGCAGTTCACCTCCGGCAGCACCGGCCTGCCGAAGGGTGTGTTGCTCACGCACGGCAACCTGCTCGCCAACGCGCGTGGTGTGATCGCGCATACGGTGCTTACCCCCGCCGATCGATTGCTGCACGTGATGCCGCTGTATCACACCAATGCGGTGAACAACCAGCTGGTGGTCCCCTTCATCGCCGGCGCCTCGGTGGCGCTGGTTGAGCGTTTCCGCGCCGAGGAGGTCGAGGGGCAACTCGCCCGTTATCGGCCGACCTACATGACCGGCGTGCCCACCATGTATTCGCGCATCCTGCCGCATCTCTCGGATCCGTCGAAGCGCGCCTCGCTCCGATTCCTGCGCTGCGGCTCCGCGCCGATCACCGTCGAGCTCCATCGCCAGATCGAGGAGGCGTTTGGCGTCCCGCTGGTGGTCTCGTACGGACTGTCCGAGGCCACGTGCACCTCGACCATGAATCCGCCGGGCGCGCGCCGTATCGGCACCGTCGGCACTGTGCTCGACGGCCAGGACGTGCGGTTGCTCAAGCCCGGCACGACGGAGGAGGCAGGCGCGGGCGGCGAGGGCGAGATCTGCATCGCCGGGCCGTGCCTCATGCGCGGCTATGTTGGCGCCGGCGCCGAGCAGCCGATTCGCGATGGATGGTTGAGGTCAGGAGATCTCGGCCGCTTCGACGCGGAGGGCTACCTCGCCATCACCGGACGCATCAAGGATGTGATCATCCGCGGGGGCGAAAACCTGTCGCCACAGCTCATCGAGGCAACCCTCGCGCAGCATCCGGCCATTCGCGCCTGCTGCGTCGTCGGCGCGCCGCATGCCGACCTGGGCGAAGTGCCCATCGCCTTCGTGACGCTGCGCGCCGGCCAGCACGCCGCCGAGGGCGAGCTGAAGAAAGTGGTGGGCGAGAAACTTTCGCGCAGCTACATTCCCGACCAGATCCGTTTCGTCGACGCGTTGCCAGAGAACTCGGTCGGCAAGGTCGATCGCAAGGCGTTGCGACAGCTCGTCTAGTTCGTGGACTGCAGGAGGGGAGCGACGCAACCCGCCAACGTCAGCGCGGCAGGAAGAGCGTAGGTGCGCATCAGGCTCCCGCTCATTTCGTGCGCAGGATGGTGTCGTACTCGAAGCGCCGAACCGCTTTGGCAGTCATGGACCTTGCATCGGCGTGTTTTGGGTTGATAAGTGCTATGGCTTCTTCCGGCACGATCACGGAAGGCAGGAGCAGTATGGCTGTCGCCGCCTTCGCGAGCCATGCAGACCCAACGGCTACGCTCGTCGCCCCCGCTGGAATTGCATTCCAGGCTCCCGGAAGTTTGGCCGGATCCGACATGTCCTGGCGCGCATTCCATACCGAATCAGGAACATTGATTTCGACAAGAAACTTGTTCAGCGGCAGGCCAAAGGCATCGATGTACGCGGTTGTCTCGAGGGCGCACAACGCAATGGAAGGGGCGCAATACACGACGGCTTCGGTCTTTGCATTCCAGCGCCCCGGATTTCTTGCCGAGCCACCTCCCGACAAATCGTTTGCCGCGTAGTCCCGCGTCTCCGTGGCGATGCGCCATAGCTTCACTGATACGAACCGCTTTCAATCGCGCCCAACAACCTGTTCACCACTTCGAGGCCGGTGGGCGTATCCAGCAACTCAGCCGGCCGCCTCCCGCCCAGGGATGGTTGCGGGCGCTCGATCCAGTTTCCCAGCCACTTTGCGGCATCAAAGCCTTTTGCGCCTTTTGAGGTGCTGGTTGCCAGGATTTCCTGTGTCACCCCGATCAGCCGGGTGACGCCGAGCGCCGCGTGGCCGCTGGAGCCGGCAACAAGCTGCTTCATGGCGACCTTCTTTTCCGCGGTGGCTTTCGGCAGGCCAATGATCTTGAAGAAGCGCGACGACGGCATTTCCATTCGCATCGCCAGGTCCTTTATGAAAGCGCCGGGAACCCCGGCACGTTCCATCTCGACCCTTTGTATGGGTGTCGCGCGGCTTACAGCAAGTACATAGCGGTCAAGATCCCTGGGTTTGTAGGAAACCTTGAATATCGAAATCGGTTGGAAGTCGCCAACATCCGCCTTGACGGCACCCTTGTCGCGGCCGTTTCGGGACTGTTTCTGGCGAGATGTTTTCGAGGGTTCCGACATGGGTTTTCTCCTTCGCCTATATATAGACAAAGAATAGCACCAAACTGGACGTTGTGCGCTCCTCCTTGCCCCAGCTAGAATCCCGGCATCCGGCCCTGAAACGGCGTTAGCGTCCCGAAGTGAGAGCGATCCTTCGTACCACCCTCACTCTCCTCCTCACCGCGGCCGCCACCCTCGCGCCTGCCGCCGATCCCGCCAAGGTCTTCCACTTCGCATTCCAGGAAGCAGAAGCCGCCTTCGATCCGGTCGCCTACCAGGACGCCTACACCGGCATGGTGGTGGAGAACATCCTCGAAGCCATGCTGCGCTACGACTACCTTGCGCGGCCGGTGAAGCTGGTGCCGAACACGCTGGCCTCGATGCCGGAGGTGACCGACGAGGGCAAGACGATCACCCTCCGCTTGCAGAAGGGCATCTACTTCACGCCTGATCCCGCGTTCAACGGCAAGCGCCGTGAGCTGGTTGCGGCCGACTACGCATATTCCTTCCTGCGTTTCTTCGATCCGAAGCTCAAGTCGCCCAACCTCTACCTCCTCGAGGACAAGCTGGTGGGTGTCGACGAGGGACGCGCGAGGGCTTTAGCAACCAACAAACCCTTCGACTACGACGCGACCTATCCCGGCCTGCAGGTGCTCGATCGCTACACGCTGCGCCTGCGCCTGAAGCGCCCCGACTACACACTCATCTACGACCTCGCGTCCAACTACTTCAGCGCGGTCACGCGCGAAGTGGCGGAGTTCTACGGCGACGACATCGGTGCGCATCCCGTGGGCACCGGCCCCTATCTGCTAAAGGAACACACGCGCAGCCATCGCATCGTGCTCGAAGCGAATCCTGGCTATCGCGGCATGATGCTCGACACCACGGATGCCGAGCCGGGTGACGCGGACATCGTGAGAGACATCGGCGGCAAGCAACTGCCCCTCATCGGACGCATCGAGATCAGCGTGATCCAGGAACCCCAGCCGCGGTGGCTCGCGTTCCTCAACAACGAGCACGACCTCATCCAGCGGGTGCCCAACGAGTTCATCAACATCGCCGCACCCGCGGGCGAACTCGCGCCCTGGCTGGTGAAGCGCGGCGTTCGCATTTACCTGGAGCGTGAGCCGCGCACGGCCTATACCTACTTCAATTTCGAGGATCCCATGGTGGGCGGCTACGATCCGCCTCAGGTCGCGCTACGCCGCGCCATCTCGCTCGCCTACGACGAGCCCGAAGAGATCAGTATCCTGCGCAAGGGCCAGGCGATTGCGGCGCAGGGTCCCATTCCGCCAGGTGTCGAAGGCTACGATCCCGCGTTCCGCAGCCCCACGCTCGAGCACAACCCGGCCAAGGCACGCGCGTTGCTCGACATGTTTGGTTTCCTCGACCGCGATGGCGACGGTTATCGCGAGCGCCCCGACGGATCGAAGCTTGAGCTCGAGCTCGCCTCGCGTACCGATTCCGAATCACGCCAGTACGACGAACTCTGGCGGCGCAGCATGGACGCGGTGGGCGTGCGCATCAAGTTCAAGAAAGGCCGCTTCGCCGACTTCATCAAGGAGTCGAACGCCGGCACGCTGCAGATGTGGAACCTCTCCTGGAGCGCGGGCAGCCCCTCCGGCGATTTCTGGATGGGGCTTTTCTACGGGCCCAATGGCGGCAAGAGCAATGACTCGCGAATGAAACTCGCGCCCTTCGATCGTCTGTACGAACGCTCGCGCGTCATGCCGCCATCAGCGGAGCGCACGCGCCTCTACCAGGACATGACGCGCCTGCTGCTGGTCTACGCGCCCTGGGTGTTCCACGCCCACTACATCACCACACATCTCGCGCAGCCTTGGGTGCGGGGGTACAAGAAACATCCGTTTGTGCAGACCAACTGGCGCTATCTGGATCTCGTGCGGTAGACCGGGCGCCCCGGAAGTCATGTGAAGACGCCTTCTTTCTGCTTCCAATCCTCCCAGCGTATCGTCGGATCTGTTGGCCATTTCTTCAGGGTTCTTTTCTCGCCGGCCTTCTTCAGCGCTGCGTTGCCGTCCCAGGCAAAGCTGCCACCTGCCCTTACGCCGGAGTAGATCGTCGCAATCTTGGGGCCTGACACCTTGAAATCCTCCATTGCATGTTTCAGGATCATGTCGGCGTCGCTGCGGCTGACGGGTTGTTCCCAATAGAGGTAGTCGTGAATGATCGCGGGGTAGGTGTAGTCACCATCCGTGGGCAGGATCGACCAGAAGACCCTGGGGATGCTCGCGAAGTCGGTCACGAACCCGGGCGGTACAAGAACGGCTCCGAGTGCCTCCTGGCCTTTGTTTGGTTCCCAGGAGATGGGTTCTCGCAGAAAATACGTGCGGTCTGCAAACCGGCCAAGGTGCAGCGGCAGGTTTACGGACTTGGGCGAGTCCATCCACTTCCTGATCCATGCGTCAGTCAGGTCTTTGTCGGAATACCCGGGTGCCTTTGCATGCAGGGCGCCGGGTAGAGGGGCAGCCAGCGCCCCAGCCATCATCAGGAACGAACGTCTCGAATATTCCATGGGACTCCTTGGCGTCAGCGGCGCTCGAGCGCCTTGAGTAGTGTGTTGTTTGCTTCTTCGATCAGGCCATTTACGTAGGTGCGGGTGACTGAACTGGATGTCCGGCTGCAAGCACCAAGCCCCGCGATGATGATTCCGACGCTTCCGTAGTCGGACCGGACGTCCGCCACAGGCTGCGTCGACATCAGATATGCCGCCATGGCGCCATTGCCATTGCGTGTGCATGCGGGTTGGCGCTCATTTACGAGAACAAAGAAGTCGGGTCCCATCTTCACGGGCATGTCGTTGGCCCCAAAGGCCATGCTTTTTGCGATCTCAGCTATCGTTTCCTGGCTATTGCGCCCGGATTTCGCTTTCAGTTCGGCGTCTGAAACGAGTTTGAAACCCTCGTCCTCAAATGCCGATGCAATGGCTTTCTGGAAATCCTTCAGCAGTGCCAACTTTGCCTGCTGGGTGAGGCTAGCGGTGGTGCGCCGAGTCAGGCTGATGGTGGTGGTATCCATCATCATGGGCGCATTGCGCTTGCGGAACTCCGCGTTTGCTGCCGCGTCCAGCTTCGCGTTGTCGTCGATCCGGGCAGTCCACTCGCCGACGGTCTTGCCTACGCCGGCCCGGACGTATTCTTCCGCTCCGACAAACAGGCTGAAGAACTCGATGGCGGAAGGCACATTCGAACCTGCGCTGGGATCCGTCGCGGCATAGCCGTGGATCACGGAGCTGTCGGTCAGCCGCTGCTTGCCCAGCAGCGTGATGAAGCCGAACTCGAAGCGCGATATGAAACTCAGCAGCATCGGAAAGCCGGTCTGTATCGCGGTCGAAGTGTCGCCGTTGGATGCGCTGCATTTCGCGGCCGCGGCCATGTAGCGCGAGGCCGGAGCGGCGAACTTTTCCCCGTATTGCTCCTTGTAGGACTTGACGTCTGAAAGGGCCGCTTCGCGAAAACACACCAGGCTTGCGCCTGTGGGGACTTCCGGCCGCATGCACGAAAATCCCTGCAGCGCGGCCACGGGTGACGAGGCCTGAAAGCAAAGTATGTTTGCGCCCAGGGCTGAACGCTTCTCGATGGCCCGCTCCATGTCCCCCCGGGGAGCGCGACATCCTGCGGGCTTCCTGCCGATGGCCGAATTCAACGTTGCCTGCAACCGGGCGATGTCGTCGCACGCTGTCAGCTTGTCGAAATTGATTGCCGCGTGCGACTCGTGGCCGAGCAGCATGGACGCAACCGCGAGTACAACAGCGAGGCTGCTATTTGTTCTGGATGACTTGTCCGTATACATCGGCCATGAACTCCTCGTGTGCGCGATGGATGCTTCGATTCACCTCGTCGAACTTCATGTTTGCGCCGAATCGAAAGGCTGCGGTGCGCTGCGAGGGTGTGCCATGCGCGTTGGGATCCAATTCGACATAGAGTCCTATCAGCGAGAGGTTGTGCTGGAACTCGTTGTAGCCGATGTCTCTCAGCGCCTGCACGAAGACAATCCCCGTGAGGTAGTCCGCGCCCAGCTCAATTTTCCTGGAAGGGTTTTGCCTGAGCGCTTCGAGGCTGCCCGCCACCTCCATTTGCATTACGTGGGCGAGTTCGTGCGTGATCGGACCGATATGGCTGCCGCCGGCCGAGGTGGGATACGTAATGACGTAGTGACGAGGGGTTGTGTCCGGCGCAGCCGAATACCGGGCGCTCTTGCAGCCGTTGAAGCGCAGCGGCACATTGTCCAGCTGGAGGGCCTTTATCGCCGCCCGGACCTTGCTGTCGCTGGCAAGATTTGATGGATCACCGGGTGCGCACGGTTCCACCTTCTCCTTGTCTGCGCCCTTGTAGACGGCGTACAAGCAACCCGAAGAGATTTGCCTCTGGTCGGCACTTGCTAACTCGGTGCACCAGGCCAGGCATGCGGCGGCCAACAGCAGCCTGATTTTCTTGTCGAAGAGGTGCATGGCGGCAGGCGTTGCGGGAAATCAGGTGCACACACCTCGCCACATATATCCGCCCATCGCACACACTGCGTTGCACATCCTGGGTTTTGCCACGCCGCTCTTGCAGCTCGGCTCGGGCTGGCGGTGCGAGGGATCGATCGGCCCCCAACAGCCACATTGACCTACGGGTGCGCCCTTCAGCAGCTTGCCTTCCTCCTCCTCTTCTTCCTCCTCCAGCATCGACTGGACTTCCTTCTTGCTCATCTCGCAGGTCTTGGCAATGGCAGCCACGGTTTTGCCCTGCTTGGACAATTTCTTGACGCGCGACTCCGTGCAGTCAGCAGCAGCGGGGGGCGAGAAGCAGAGGAAGAGAGCGAATAGGGCGCACAGGGACAGTGCGCGAGCCACGGAGGTCAGGGTCATGTGTGCGCTCCACTCGAGTTGGAAGTCTTGGTTGTTTCGAGTTTCGAGGCAATAATTAGCGTAAGTTATACGAAAGTCAAGGGCGCAACTGGGGAATGCCACGACGTGCTGGTGGCTCGGAGGGTCATCGTTTTCGTTCCTGCTCCGCCAGCCTGCGACGCAGGTCAGCGGGTCAATCCTGCTCGTAGAGCGCGCGGGTGGCGCGAATGAAGCTCTCGCGCAGCCATATGTTGGCGGGATCGCGCTGGTAACGTTCGTGCCACACCAGTGAGAGATGCGTCGGCGGCAACGCCACCGGTGGCTTGAAGATCCTCAATGGCACCATGCGTTGCATGGTTTTCGCGAGGCCCCACGGCACGGTCGCCACCAGGTCGCTCTGCGCCACGATGGCGCCGACCGGGAAAAAGTGCCCCACCTGGATCGCGATCGGGGCGCCGATGGCGCGCAGCGCCTTTTCGATCACCTCGCCATGCCTCACGCCTGCGCTCGTCGGGCGCACCACCAGATGCTGCGCCTTGCGGAACGCAGCCAGGGTTAGCTTCGAGCGAATGGTGGGATGCCCTTCACGCACGATCGTTGCGTACCCCGGCTTGCCGAGGACGGTTTCATGCAGCGGCATCTTCACCGGCACGTTGGAGAGCGCCACGTCCACGTGACCTTCACCCAATGCGGCCCGTGCCTGGGCGGGCGACAGCGCAATCGTCCGCAGCCGCACGCCGGGCGCAGTCGCCAGGGCCTTCACCAGCTGCGGCAGCTGCACCACCTCGCCGATGTCCGCCATCGCGATGGTGAAGAGGCGTGTGGAGGTGGCGGGATCGAACTTCCGCGGCTCGAAGGTGGCGCGTACGATCGAGAGACCTTCGGCCACGCTCGAGGCGATCTCGTTGGCCAGCGGCGTCGGGACCACTCCGCGAGGCGCCCGCAGGAAGAGGTGATCCTTCAGCACGTGCCTCAGGCGCGTCAGTGCATGGCTCACGGCCGGCTGGCTCATGCCGAGGCGTTCGCCCGCAACCGAGAGGTTGCGCGCGCGATACACCGCCTCGAAGACCACCATCAGGTTGAGGTCGACGCGGCGGCCGAACGGTCCGGAGTCATTCATGTGGTGAATATAGCTCATACAAGATATTCAGTTCCAGCATGAGCTTGCCGGGGCTACGCTGTGCCCGTCTGGTATCCACGGGGAAAGCGCGATGAATCTATTCTGGAGCGCGATGGCAGTGCTGCTGGTCGCGGTCACGACGCCTGCGGCCGCGGAGTATCCCGACAGGCCGATCAAGATCGTCATCGGCGTGCCGCCCGGCGGCGGGTCGGACGCGGCGGCCAGGCTGCTCGCCCAGGCCCTCACGAAATCCCTGGGGCAGCCCGTCGTAGTGGAAAATCGGCCGGGCGCGGGTGGCGCCATCGCGGCACAGGCGGCCTACGCTGCGGCGCCCGATGGCACCACGCTCCTCTGGGCGCAGTCATCGATGGCCGGCCTGCCCATGCTGCTGAAATCCACGCCCTTCAAGTCGTTCGCGGAGTTCACCCCGGTTTCGCTCACCTGCCGCCTGCCCGCCGCGCTTTTTGTCCATCCGGGTGTTCCTGCAAATAGCGTCGCGGAGCTGGTCGGTTACGCGCGCGCCAACCCGGACAAGTTGAACTACGCCACCGGTCCCTTGAGCGAATACATGTCGGCGGTGCTGTTCATGAAGGCCACGGGTACCTCCATGGTTCGCGTGCCGTACAAGGGCGGCGCCCCGGCGATGATGGATCTCATCGAGGGCCGCGTGCAGGTGTATTTCACGCCGCTTGCGCAGGGGCTGCCGCATGCGAAGGCCGGAAAGCTGCGCATGCTCGCAACCCTCACGCCCGCCCGCACCGCCCAGGCGGCGGAAGTCCCCGCCATGGCGGAGACCCCGGCCGGTGACCTGCCGGTACCCAACTGGAATGCCGTCGTCGCGCCACCGAAGACGCCGCGCGCCATCGTCGAGCGCCTGGCCCGTGAGATCGCGCGCGCCATGGATGATCCCGCGATGCGCGCAACACTCGCGACGCACTACCTCGTTGCGGAAAGCTCGACGCCCGCGCAACTCGTCGAGGCCGTCGCGCAAAGCCATGAGGCCTGGCGGCGGTTCACGGTGGAGAACGACATACCCCAGGAGTGACCGGGGCTGGCGGATGCTTGCACCCTCGCCAGGCCGCGGCTACTTCTTCGTCGCCTTCCTGATCATTGCCAGCGACGCCGGCCGATCCTTGTACCCCTCCGCGAAGGACTTGGCCTTCTCCGGCGTCAGCCGATAGCCGGCGGCGATCAACTCTTCCAGCCCGTCACTCCCGGTCCATAGGCCGATCTCGAAGGCCGTGAGCCCCGAGACATTCTTCGCGTCGATCTTCGCGCCGGCCTTGATGAGGATGCGCATCAGCTCGCGATCGCAGCCATGGCTTGCGGCTTCACTCAGCGGTGTGTTGCCGTGCTTGTCGCCGCCATTTGCATCGGCGCCGCGTTCCAGCAGCAGCTTCACCAGCGCAATTGTTTCGGGTCTGGTGGGCCGCACCTTCGCATCACATCCCTTGCCGCCGAAGAGCATCACGCGCAGCGGCGGGCCGAGGTCCGGTTGTGGCGCCGTGGCCGACATGCCCGCGTCGAGGAAGGCGCGCACCAGATCCAGGTCGCCCTCCATCAGCGCGCGGAAGAACTGCGCCGGCTCATAGGCCACCTTCCTCGCGCGCAGCACTGCCATGCCGGCCGCTTCATTGGCGCTTGAAGCGAGAGCGGACGAAGAGGGCGCAGGGGTCGCGACAGGCGCCACGTTTGTCCCGCCGCCACCGCCAATCTTCCTCAGCGCGCTCTTCGCCTCGTCGCGCACATCGGAGTCTTCGTCCTTCTCCATCGCCGCCGTGAGCACCGGCCGCGCCGCACCTTGCACGCGTGCTTTCGCAGCCGCAGGAATCGCCTGCGTGTTTTCGCCCATCTCGCCGAGTGCACGAGCCGCGGCACGCCTCACCGATTTATCAGTGTCGCTCGCCGCGGCAACAACCGCGTCAATTTGCGCGGAGGCAAGCCCCGCCGCGCTGCCCAGCGCCCAGAGTGCTTCGACGCGCACCGAGGATTCGCGGTCACGCAGCATGTCGGCTACGCGCGGCGCCCACACGGCCACGTCTTTCTCGCTGGTCACGAAGCGCAGCTGGTAGAGCGCGGCCTCGCGTACCCGGTACTGCGGCGCATCGAGCTGCGCGATCAACATCTGCGTCCAGTTGTCGGGCTTGGGCTCGAACATCGCCAGCGCCTTGATGAGCGGGATCTCGGCGTTTTTCATGCGGCCGAGTGCTTCGACCAGCGGCGCAATCAGCGTGCGGTCCTTTGTAGTTTTCACCAGGCGCCCAAGCGCCTGCGCCGCCATCTCCACGTTGCCGCGGCTCTTGTCCGAGAGCGCGCCGGTGTAGTTCTTGGTCTGCTGCTCGAGGTACGCGAGCATCGCGTCAGCCAGCGTGCGCGGCGATTCGAATCCGACCAGGTTGCGCGCCACCAGGAAGCGCGAATTGGGCGTGGCATCGGGCGAGGCCAGCACACGTTTGCGCGGTGCCACCAGCTCCGCCTCCTTCATGCCCATCGCCTGCAGCGCGCCAGCTACCTGCGCCACCACGTTGGGATCGGGATCGTCCTGCGCCTTGAGGAGCTGCGGTTTGGCAGACACGGTTTTCCTGTCGTCCTGCCACAGCCCGCGCGCTGCGGCCTGGCGCACCTTGGCGTCCTTGTCGGAGGCGAGTGCGTTGGCCAGTGCCTCGATGGAAGGCGGGTTGTTCTGGCTACTCAACCATTCGGCGGCCTCGAGGCGCTTGGCCGGGTCGTGGTCGTGCGCCAGGGTTTCGACGTTTTCCTTCAGCCACGCGGCCTGCTGCTTGTCGACCATCTTGTCGACCCACTGCTCGATGGCGGCGTGGGAAAGCGCGGGGAGTGGGGCGAGTGCGAGCAGGCAGAACAGGATGCGGCGCATGGCGGCCCTCCGGCGGAAGCGGTGCCGGGGAGTATAGGCGGGAGGACCCGCGCGCGCTTAAGTCAGTGCGTCTCGGCCCCGTGCATGACGCTGGAGCGAATGCGTAACGCGCCTTCCTGGTCCCGCTTGAGGGTGTAGGTGGAAGTTTCTCCACCAATTTCCTCGCCATCCTTGTTGATCCAGGGGAAACGCACCGTTACCAGCACCACCTTGGGCGTGAGGTCCTCGAGGCCGATGATGTCGGCGCGCGTGTCGGTGATGCCTTTGGCGTGGTATTCGTCCTTGCCGGCCCCGAAGAGCTCGGCCACCTGCTCGTCGCTTTCCACTTCCATCTGCATGTTGTCGCCCATCACCAGCGCGGGGACTTCCCACAACCGGGTGGCAGCTTCTCCGTCGCCCTTGGTGACGGCGGCGGCAAAGCGGTCGAGGAAATGCTGCACTTCCTTGATCAATGCGTGGCTGGGTTGCATGGGACTCTCCTAGTTGGTTTCCTGGCCGTGCATGACGGAGCTCTTCACCCGCAGCGAGCCGCTGTTGTCGCGGCGCAGGGTGAAGGTGGTGGACTCGCCGCCTACTTGCTCGCCGGCGCCGTTGATCCAGTCGAAGTGCGCCGTCACCATCACAACTTTCGGCGTGAGGCTTTCGAGGCCGAGGATTTCCGCGCGTGTTTCGGCCACACCCATTTCATCCATCATCTTCTTGGCGGAGCCAAACATCTTCCTTACGGCGGCATCACTTTGCACCTGCATGGCCATGGTGTCGCCGAGGACAATTGCGGGCGATTCCCATAGCTGGGTGGCGGTTTTTCCGTCGTTTTCACTGACGGCGAGGGCGAATTGGTCGAGGAAGATCTGCACTTCCTTGACGAGGGCGTGGGAGGTTTCCATGGCGTTCTCCAGGGGGTTTATATACAGACGGCTGGAGAGGGGTGTTGGTTCCGGGCGGGGTTCCCGCCTACGCGGGAATGACGGGAGAGCCGGCGGGAATGACGGGGGAGGGCTGGCGGGAACAGGAACTTCCTACCGAGTTACTTTTTCTCCGAGCACTTGATCACCTCGGATGGCGTCGGCCGGCTGAGGCAATCGCGTCTGTCGCCGGGACCGCCGCTTTGGGCATCGGCGGGTGGCACGTTCATCCGCAGGCGGGGTGCCTCGTTCGCAGTGCCGGGCATGTCCGTCTCCACGGATGGAAGCACCTCGCTTGTGGTCCACGTTTGCGCGCCGTCGGTGACTGAAACGCGCACCGTGTAGCTGCCACGGGAGCGGCCTGGTTCGGGCTCCACGATCACCGCTGAGGTGAGCAGCGCCGCATCCGATTTCGAGCCTCGTGTGAGTGTGGCCTGGCAGCAGCGCGGTGAATTGCCGATTGATCGCCCGTCACTGCCCAGGATCTCCACATCAGCCACCAGGCGAATTTCCTGCGGCGCGGGCGAGGGCAGGCCGGTGACGATGATCGGAAAGTGTGTCTTCTTTCCGATGGAAAGGTGCTTCAGGCTGCCGGGGTAAGCGCCTGGTGATGCTGCGCGTGCCACATCGATGGGTTTGCCGAGCCAGCGGCCGAAGTCCTCGAAAGACTCCACCGCCACCACGCTCACCTTCACCGGCTGCGCGTAGCTGATTGGCGACAACACTGTCAGTGCAAACGTACACAAGAGGCGGGTCGTGTTCATGCAGGCCATCCTACGCTTCCGCCAGCGGCGCGATGTCCTCCTATCGGAGGCGAATATCCCGAGTCCTGCGTGTCTTCATGGAGAAGGGAGCTGCTCCCGCGCCGGAACATTCACGCGCCGCAGCACCGCGGCCGTGATCATCCCTACGCCCGCGAGCAGCGCCGCGAACTTCACAATGCCGCCGAGGAAAGGAACGCGAACCAAAATCGCCAGCACAACCATTGCAAGCACCGCGGCGCCCACGCGCCAGGCGACGAGTGCGGCCGTCTCGGCGTTGAAACGGTCGAGGAGCAGGCCACCCACCACCACCGCGATCCACACGTAGCCGACGAAGAGCAGCGCCGCGTAGAGCACCATCGCGAGCAGGCCGAGGGGGATGCCGATGAGGGTGATCATCAGAAGCAGCGCCGCCAACGGAACGGCGGTAAGTACAAGAAGGCCGAGCAACGAGGTGTGCCACGGGCGTTCGCGCAGTTCCTGCGCCATGTGTTGCGAGGATCCCGGGAAGGCGGCGGCGAGCAGCGCTGCGAGCGCAGCCAGGCCGATCGTCCAGAACACCCCATGCGTGACTGGCGAGTGTTCCGACCCCTCGGACCGATGAGAGCGACTCGGATTGCGGATGGTGCCGCCGGTCACCACTGCAGCGGGGTCGACGTGCATCTCGCCGCCGCGAAACTTGACCTTGCCGTCGATGCGCGCTTCCGGCCCGAGCGTCAGCGATCCACCCGCGACGTAGGCATCGCCGGTAACCGGACCGTCGATAGTGATATTTCCACCCGCCGCGTGCAGGTCGCCATGAATGGGGCCCTGCACGACGATGCTGCCGCCTGCCAGCGATGCATCGCCCTCGACCGTCGCGCCGGCGCCGATCCTGACGCTGCCACCCGCGGCGCGCAGGGTGCCCGCCACGGGAGCATCGACCAATACGCTGCCACCAATCGCATTGAGACTGCCGGTAGTTGCTTCGAGGAGGTGCACGCTTCCCCCGATGCGCATCGATTCGCTCGGGGTGGAATCCTCGGCGGCGGCGGTGCCGGCCAGCAGGAGGCAGGAAAGGAAAGCTGCGATTCGTAGGCTCATGGCCGTCTCCGATGTTGATGCGCCACTCTAGGCGGGTCATTGGCCACCCGCCACGGAATAGCGACGAAATACAGGAAGCTCAGGTCGAAATGCAGATGGCGGAGGGACGGCTGCCGGCCTGCACCGACCCGCTTGTCTGCACCGGCCTGCACCGGCCTGCACCGGCCTGCACCGGCCTGCACCGGCCTGCACCGGCCTGCACCGGCCTGCACCGGCCTGCACCGGCCTGCACCGGCCTGCACCGGCCTGCACCGTCCCTCCTGCCTGTGCCGGCCAGCACCGACCCGCTTGCCTGCACCGGCTGCATTCACCGTGCCCTCAGCGGCGCTCACCCGCACCGGCCGGCACTCTTGTGGCCAACCCTCTTTTTTGGTCATTTGCATTCGCCTGATCCGCCGGATCACTGAAGTGATCCAGCGGATCAATTGAGTGATCCCCGAAGTGATCCAGCGGATCAATTGCGTGATCCCCTGGATCAGGCGAATGCAAACGACCCTTTAGAGGGGGTCACGTGTCGAGAGGGGGTCACTTGTCGAGAGGGGCCACTTGTCGCGCGCCGATTGCGGATCAGAAAGGTCCGAGCTGATTGCTGATAGCTGCGCTGGGTAACAGCGTCCGACACACATTTGCGCTTCACTCCGATACACGCATGGTTGGGAGACTCGTAAATTCCCATTTGCCTCCCGACAACCCAGGATCGATTCATCATGAAAAAAGCCAGCAAATCCCCCAGCAAGAAAAAAGCCGCCATGGCGCCTGACGCCATCGCGCTCCTCAAGGAAGACCACGCCAAGGTCTCGAAGATGTTCGAGCAATACGACAAGCTGGGCGACCGCGCGGAAAAGAAGAAGGAAGAGCTCTGCCGCAAGATCTGCACCGAACTCAAGATCCACACGCAGATCGAAGACGAGATTTTCTATCCGGCTACGCGTGAGGCGCTGCCCAAGGAAGACGACCTCCTCGACGAAGCCGAGGTCGAGCATGACGGCGCCAGGAAACTCATCGCGGAATTGGACGCCATGCAGCCCGGTG
>JBDSMR010000152.1:0-45694 GCA_039915735.1 Usitatibacter sp.
GCATCGTCGGGCTTGCCTACTGGGACAACGGCTTCAAGGTGATGAGCGCCAACAAGGCGCTGAAGACGCCCGCGGACTTCAAGGGCATCAAGATGCGCATCCAGTCCTCGAAGGTGCTCGAAGGCGAGATGCGCGCGCTCGGCGCCATCCCGCAGGTGATGGCGTTCTCCGAGGTCTACCAGGCGCTGCAGACCGGCGTCGTCGACGGAACCGAGAACCCGCCGTCGAACTTCTACACCCAGAAGATGCACGAAGTGCAGAAGCACCTCACGGTCTCCAACCACGGCTACCTCGGCTACGCGGTCATCACCAACAAGAAGTTCTGGGACGGCCTGCCGCCGGACATCCGCACCACGCTCGAAGGCGCGATGAAGGACTCCACGAAGTACGCCGACGAGATCGCCATGAAGGAAAACACGGACGCGCTCGAGGCGGTGCGCAAATCGGGACGTACCCAGATCCTGATGCTCACCCCCGCCGAAAAGCAGGCGTGGAAGAAGGCGTTGGTCGCGGTCCATCGCGAGAACGAGTCGCGCATCGGCAAGGACGTGATCGAGGCGGTTTACAAGGAAACCGGGTTCAAGCCGTAAATGCTGCGCTTCCTCGACCACCTCGAGGAATGGCTGATCGCCTTCCTCATCGGCGCGGCGACGTTGATCATCTTCGTCGCCGTGCTGCACCGCTATGCGGCGGGCGTGCCCATCCCGGTCGTCCAGGACTGGCTGCTCTCGCTGCATTTTTCCTGGGCCCAGGAGTTGTGCATCTACATGTTCATCTGGATGGCCAAGTTCGGCGCCGCCTACGGCGTGCGCACCGGCATCCACGTGGGCGTCGACGTCCTCATCAACCAGCTGCCCGAGGGGCCGCGGCGCGCCTACGTGCTTTTCGGCCTGCTCGCCGGGGCGACGTTTACCGCCATCGTGGGGACGCTGGGCGCGAACTACGTCTGGTCGATCGGCCACACCGACCAGATTTCGGCCGACCTCGAGCTGCCGCTGTGGCTCGTGTACCTGTGCATTCCCTGCGGCTCGTTCCTGATGTGCTTCCGCTTCCTGCAGGTCGCCTGGATCTTCTTCAGGACCGGGGCGCTGCCCAAGCATGACGCGGCACACGTCGAGGGCATCGATGGTGCGACCGCCGTGTTCGCGGTGCCCGGCCTGCACCCGGCCGACACGAAGGCTGCTCGTCCATGAGCACGACGATGAGCCCGGCGCTTCGCATCTCGGCGCTCCTGCCCCCGGCGCTGGTGGTGCTGCCGCTCGCTGCCTTCGCGATCGGGGTGCCGGTGCCGACCCCGTTGATTGTCTTCACGCTGCTGGTCGGGTTGATGCTCACCGGCATGCCGGTGTCGATCTCGCTCGGCCTGACGGTGCTCACCTTCCTGTTCGTGATGACCGACGTGCCGATCACCTCGGTCGCGCTCAAGCTCTTCACCGGCATCGAGCGCTTCGAGATCATGGCGATCCCGTTCTTCATCCTCGCCGGCGGTTTCCTCACTCACGGCGGGGTGGCGCGGCGGATGATCAATTTCGCTTCAGCGTGCGTCGGACACTGGCACGGCGGGCTGGGACTCGCCGGTGTGATGGCCTGCGCGCTGTTCGCCGCGGTGTCGGGCTCCTCGCCGGCGACGGTGGTCGCCATCGGCGCGATCATCCTGCCGGCGATGGTGAAGCAGGGCTTTCCCAAGCGCTTCGGCGCCGGCATCATCACCACTTCGGGCGCGCTCGGGATCCTGATCCCGCCCTCGATCGTGATGGTGATGTACGCGGTCGCGACCAACACCTCGGTGGGCCAGCTCTTCATGGCGGGCGTCATCCCGGGGATACTGCTCGCGACGATGCTGGGGGTGACGACGTGGTGGCGGGCGCGCAAGTTCGGCTACCCGCGCCTGCAGAAGGCCTCGTGGGCGGAGCGCTGGCGCACCTTCCGCGAAAGCGTCTGGGGGCTGCTGCTGGTCGTCGTGGTGATCGGCGGCATCTATACCGGGATCTTCACCCCCACCGAGGCCGCCGCGATGAGCGCGGTGTACGCCTTCATCGTTGCGGTCTTCATCTACAAGGACCTGCCGCTCAGGCGAGTGCCGAAGGTACTGCTCGACGCGGCCAACATGAGCGCGATGCTGCTCTACATCATCACCAACGCGGTGCTGTTCTCGTTCCTCATGACCACCGAGCAGATCCCGCAGGCGATGGCGGCCTGGATGCTGCAGATGGGCCTGGGGGCGATCGCGTTCCTGCTGTTCGTGAACGTCCTGCTGCTGCTCGCGGGCAACGTGATGGAACCCTCTTCGATCGTGCTCATCATGGCGCCGATCCTCTTCCCGGTGGCGATGAAGCTCGGCATCGATCCGGTGCACTTCGGCATCATCATGGTGGTGAACATGGAGGTCGGAATGTGCCACCCGCCGGTGGGCCTGAACCTCTATGTGGCCTCCGGGGTCGCCAAGATGGGCATCACCGAACTCACCATCGCGGTCTGGCCGTGGCTGCTGACGATGCTTGTGTTCCTGGTGATCGTCACCTACTGGCCGGCTTTGTCGCTCTTCCTGCCGCAGGTGCTCGGGATGCGCAGCAGCGGGTAGCCGCAGTCGCCGCAAGGAAGAAGTGTGAGTATTGGTCGGGGCGAGAGGATTCGAACCTCCGACCCCCTGCACCCCATGCAGGTGCGCTACCAAGCTGCGCTACGCCCCGACCGAGCCTTAAATTATAGCCTACCGCTCGAGCATCTTCAGGATGCTTTTGAGTTCCTTGCGGATATTGCCGGGGGAAATCGGCTGCGGAACCGTCATGGTCTTGGTACCGGAGCCGGGAGCAACGCTGCCGGCGGGCTCTTCAAGCCGGTTGCGGGCGCCATTGATGGTGAAGCCGTGTTCGTACAACAGCTCGCGAATGCGGCGGATGAGCAAAACTTCGTGGTGTTGGTAGTAGCGGCGATTGCCCCGTCTTTTCAAGGGCTTGAGCTGCGTGAATTCCTGCTCCCAGTAGCGGAGCACGTGCGGCTTCACTCCGCACAATTCGCTAACTTCGCCGATGGTGAAATAGCGCTTGGCGGGAATAGCGGGAAGGTCAGTTGTCGCCCGGATCTCCATGGCCATTGAATGACTTCTCCACCAGGCTCTTCAACTTCTGGCTGGCGTGAAAGGTGACCACACGGCGCGCGGTGATCGGAATTTCTTCGCCCGTCTTCGGGTTGCGGCCCGGCCGCTGCGGCTTCTTGCGCAGCTGGAAATTGCCGAAACCCGAGAGCTTCACCATTTCACCCCTTTCAAGGGCGATCCGGATCTCTTCGAAGAAGGACTCGACCATGTCCTTGGCTTCTCGCTTGTTCAAGCCGACCTTTTCGAACATAAGGTCCGCGAGCTCTGCCTTGGTGAGGGTAACTTTGTCTTTCACGTGCGCGGCTTGGCTTGGAATTTTTTGGTCAGCTGCTCGCTAATGGAGGTGACAACTTCCTCCACTTCGGAATCTGTCAAAGTCCTGTCAGTATCCTGCATAACTATACGTAGGGCAAGGCTTTTCTGGCCAGGTTCGACCCCCTTTCCGCGGTACTGATCGAACACTTCAACCTCCCGGACAAAGGCCGGAACATGGCTCCGGATGGCCGCCAGGAGGGTCCCGACAGGGGTCGTTTCAGCCACCGTGAATGAGTAATCCCTACGCACGACCGGCATTCGCGAAACGCCTCTGAAGCGCGGCGATTCACCCGCGAGCAGGGGTGCGGTGAGCAGCTCGAAGGCCACGGCAGGGGTCGCCAGCTCCAGCTTCTGCTGCAGTCGGGGGTGGATTTCGCCCACCACACCCACGGCCTTTCCCTGCAGCCGAATCTCGGCGCAACGACCCGGATGGAAGGCGGGATGCGCGGCCGGGACAAACTCCAGCGGCCGTCCGCCGGCCAGGGCCTCGACATCACCCTTGGCGTCGAAGAAATCGATGCGGGCGCCCTTCTCGGCCCATTGCTCCGGCCAGCGGCTGCCGAAGGCGAGGCCCGCGATGCGCTCCGGTTGGACGTCCACGCTCGGCTCGTCGCCCTCGAAGCAACGGCCGATCTCGAAAACGCGCACGCGCGGCTCGCCCCGGTTGAGGTTGGAACGCAACGTCTGCGCCAGGCCTGCCAGCAGCGTGGTGCGCATGACGCCCTTGTCGCTGGCGATCGGGTTGGCCAGGCGCACGGGGTTCTCGTTGCCGGCGAAATCGCGTTCCGCTTCCTCGGAGATGAAGCTGTAGTTCACGACCTCCTGGTAACCCAGGCCGGCCAGCAGGTGGCGCAAGTCGAAGCGGCTGCGCTCGCCCTCCACAAGGCGCGCCATCGGAACGCCGGAACGCGGCGGATTTGCCGGGACATGGTCGTAGCCGTGGATGCGCGCGACTTCTTCGACGAAGTCCTCCTCGATCTCGAGGTCGAAGCGCCAGCTGGGCGCCGTGACCTTCATCGGGACCGTGCCTTCCACCGCGCAGGACAGGCGCGTGAGGATGTCCTTCATTTCTGCGTCGCTCACGTCGTAACCCAGCAGCGCGCGGGTGCGAGCAGGACGCAGGTTCACCGCCGCCCGCCTGGGGATCTCGCCCAGCGCATGCGTCACGGGGCCCGCCTGGCCGCCGCAAATCTCGAGCGTAAGCGCAGTGGCGCGCTCGAGCGCGGCCTGCGCACCCTGTGGATCCACGCCACGTTCGAAGCGGTAGGCCGCATCGCTCGCCAGGGCCAGCTCGCGCGTCTTGCCCTGCACGGCGGCGGGCGCGAAATACGCAGCCTCGAAGAAGACATCCGTGGTGCCGGCACCCACCATGGAATCAAAACCACCCATGACCCCGCCCAGTGCGACCGGGCCGGACTCATCGGTGATCGCGAGCAGGCCCGGCCGGTATTCGACCGTCTGTTCGTTGAGCAGCTTCACGCTCTCCCCGGCTTTCATCAGGCGCACGTCAATTGCGCCCTTGAGCCGGGCATTGTCGAAGGCGTGCATCGGTTGGCCGCGCTCGATCATCACGTAGTTGGTGATGTCGACGAGCGGGCTGATGCTGCGCAACCCGGCCCGCTCGAGCCGGCGGACCATCCAATCGGGCGCCTTCGCCCGGGCGTCGATGCCGCGGATCACGCGACCGAAATATTGGCCACAGGCCTTGCCCTCGGAGATGCGCACGGCGCGCGTGTCTTCGATCGTCGCGGCAACCGCGGGCGCAGCAGGCTCGCGCAGGCTTGTGTCGAGAACTGCTGCCGCGTCTCGCGCGATGCCCAGCATCGAGAGGCAATCACCGCGGTTGGGAGTCAGCTTGAGCGCGAGGTAGACGTCGTCGAGCGCGAGGACCTCACGTACGTCCTTGCCCACGGTAGCGCTGTCATCGAGCACCAGCAGGCCACCATGGTCTTCGGACAGGCCCAGCTCGCGGGCGGAGCACAACATGCCGTTCGATTCCACGCCGCGCAGCTTCGCCTTCCTGATCTCGAAGGGCTTGCCATCCGCGCCCGGAGGGAGCCTGGCGCCGATCACGGCGCAAGGCACCTTCTGCCCGGCGGCGACGTTTGGAGCGCCGCACACGATAGTGAGGGTTTCCCCCGTACCCGCGTCTACTTCCGTCACACGCAGCTTGTCGGCGTTCGGATGCGGCTTCACGGTCTTCACGAGCCCCACGACGATGCCGGCGAAGTCACCGGCCACCGGGTGGATCTCTTCCACCTCGAGACCTGCCATCGTGAGGCGATGCGCGAGTTCCTTCACCGGAAGGTCGGTCGCGACCAGCTCGCGCAGCCACTGCACCGAAACCTTCATCGGAATTGCTCCAGGAAACCGAGGTCGTTCTCGAAGAAGAGGCGCAGGTCATTCACGCCGTACTTGAGCATCGCAAGGCGGTCGAGACCCATGCCGAACGCGAAGCCCGAATATTTCTCGGGGTCGATTCCCCCATTGCGAAGCACTTCGGGATGCACCACGCCGGCGCCGGCGATCTCGAGGTAGGAGACCTCGCCATCCTTGCGCGACCACTCCATGTCGATCTCCACGCCCGGCTCCACGAACGGAAAATACGAGGGACGGAAGCGCAGTGCGATGTCGTCACGCTCGAAGAAGGCGCGGCAGAACTGCGTGATCGTGCCCTTGAGGTCCGCGAGGCTCACGCCTTCGTCGATCCACAGGCCCTCGACCTGGTGGAACATCGGCGAGTGCGTGGCGTCGTGGTCGTTGCGATACACGCGGCCCGGACAGATGATGCGGATCGGCGGCTTGTGCGACTCCATGTAGCGGATCTGCACCGGCGAGGTCTGCGTGCGCAGCACCAGGTCCTTGCCCTGCACGTAGAAAGTGTCCTGCATGCTGCGCGACGGGTGATCCGGGAACATGCGCAGCGCGGTGAAGTTGTACCAGTCGTTTTCGATCTCCGGACCGTCGGCGACCGCGAAGCCCATGCTCGCGAAGAGGCGCTCCACCTGCTCCTGCGCGCGCGTGATCGGATGCAGGCCGCCCGCGGATTGGCGGCGACCGGGCAGCGTGACATCGATCGCCTCCGCGGCCAGCTGGGCATTGAGCTCGCCCGCCATGATCGCCTCGCGCCGCGCCTGCAGCAATTCCTCGACCCGGTTCTTCGCCAGGTTGATGGACGCGCCGGCTTTCGGGCGCTCTTCCGCGGAAAGCTTGCCGAGCCCCTTCAGCAGTTCGGTGAGCGAGCCGGACTTGCCGAGGAAACGCGCCTTTGCCTGCTCCAGGTCCGCGATGGTTGCGGTGGATGCGATGGATGCGCCGGCTTCGGCGATGATCTTTTCAAGTTCTAGCATCGGAAAAAGAAAAGGGGCTCTTGCGAGCCCCCCGTCGTTGAGTTTTACGTCCGCCTAGGCCCCGAGGCTCGCTTTGGCCTGCTCGACGATCTTGCCGAACGCAGGCTTGTCGAACACCGCGAGGTCGGCCAGCACCTTGCGATCCACCTCGATGCCGGCCTTTTTCAGGCCCGCCATGAACCGGCTGTAGGTCACGCCCGCTTCACGCGCACCCGCGTTGATGCGGATGATCCAGAGGGAACGGAATTCACGCTTTCTGTTGCGGCGGTCGCGGTAGGCATATTGCCCCGCCTTCATCACCGCCTGCTTGGCGATTCGATATACGTTCTTGCGACGGCCGCGGTAACCCTTGGCCTGGTCGAGAACTTTCTTGTGGCGCGCGCGCGCCGTTACTCCACGTTTAACGCGAGGCATGGCGGCTCCTTAGGAATTGGGAAGCATCTGCTTCACGTGGCCAAGATTGGTCGGATGGACCGTCGAGGCACCGCGCAGCTGGCGCTTGTTTTTGGTGGTTCGCTTGGTGAGGATGTGGCGCTTGCCGGCCGAATAACGCTTGATCGAGCCGCTACCGCGGACCCGAAAGCGCTTGGCGGCGCCACTCTTGGTTTTCATCTTGGGCATGATTGCCCTCCATTGCATTGGTGCAGCAGGTGGCGGAACCCTTCCGCGCTTCTCGACCTGAAGACACCTTGTAAAACGCTTTGCTGCCTGCCGGCGTTGATCGGCGCATCAGCGACCGATCCAACGACTTTCCGGCTACCAATTCCCTGCGGGAATCAGTGCTTTTTCTTGGGCCCGAGAATCATGATCATTTGCCGCCCTTCGAGCTTGGGCCACTGCTCCACCACGCCCACTTCCTTCAGGTCCGCCTCGACTCGCTTGAGGAGCTGCATCCCGAGCTCCTGGTGCGCCATCTCGCGGCCCCTGAACCGCAACGTCACCTTGGTCTTGTCGCCTTCCGTGAGGAAGCGGGTGAGGTTGCGGACCTTGATCTTGTAGTCGCCTTCGTCCGTTCCAGGGCGGAATTTCACTTCCTTCACCTGGATCTGCTTCTGCTTGAGCTTGGCCTCGTGCGCCTTCTTGCTCTCGCGATACTTGAACTTGCCGTAGTCCATCAATCGGCAAACCGGCGGCTTCGCGGTCGGTGCAATCTCGACGAGATCGATTTCGGCGACTTCCGCCTGCCTCATCGCCTCTTCGATCGAAACGATACCGATCGGCTCTCCCTCGATTCCCACGAGGCGCACTTCGGGGCAGTTGATCTCGCCGTTGATGCGTACTGCTTTGTCCTGAGCTATGCGAAAATTCCTCTAAAAGTCAATCGTTTGGCGGGGGAAGTTAATGTGAATTCACATCAAATTCCGCGGCCCCTGAGCCCTCAAATGCGGGCTGAAACTTCATCCTGCAAGCGCGAAATAAAGGCCTCGAGCGGGACCGGCGCCAGATTCTCACCGGCACGAGTTCTTGCCGAGACCGTCTGCGCCGCGACTTCCTTGTCGCCCAGCACCAGCTGGTAAGGAAGTTTTTGAATGCTATGTTCACGAATTTTATACGTTATTTTCTCATTCCGCAAATCCGAGCAAGCCCGGATGCCGGCCTTGTGGAGGGTGGCTTCCACCTCGCGCACATAGGCCTCCTGGCGGTCCGTGACGTTCATGACAACCACCTGGAGCGGCGCAAGCCAAAGCGGCATGGCGCCAGCGTGGTTTTCGATCAGGATGCCGATGAAGCGCTCCATGGACCCGACAATCGCCCGATGCAGCATGACCGGCGTCTTGCGCGTATTGTCCTCGTCGACGAATTCCGAGCCCAGGCGGCCCGGCATCATGAAGTCGACCTGCATCGTGCCCACCTGCCAGCTGCGGCCGATGGAATCCTTGAGGTGGTACTCGATCTTGGGCCCGTAGAAGGCGCCCTCGCCCGGCAGCTCCTCCCATTGCGTCCCGCAGGCACGCAAGGCAGCGCGGAGGGCATCCTCGGCGCGATCCCATTGGTGCTCCTCGCCGATGCGTTTGTCCGGGCGAAGCGCGAGCTTCACCACGACGCCGGAGAAGCCGAAGTCGGCGTAGACCTTGAAGGCAAGCTTGTGGAAGGCCACGCACTCGGCCTCGATCTGCTCCGGCTTGCAGAAGATGTGGCCGTCGTCCTGCGTGAAGCCGCGCACGCGCATGATTCCGTGCAGCGCCCCCGAGGGCTCGTTGCGATGGCAGGCGCCGAACTCGCCGTAGCGCAGCGGCAGGTCGCGGTAGCTGCGCATGTTCGAGTTGAACACCAGGATATGGCCCGGGCAGTTCATCGGCTTGATGGCGAAGTCGTGTTTCTCCGACTCCGTCGTGAACATGTTGTCCTTGTAGTTCTCCCAGTGGCCGGAGCGCTCCCACAGGGAGCGCTCGAGGATCTGCGGGCAGCGGATCTCCTGGTAGCCGTTGTCGCGGTAGACAGCGCGCATGTACTGCTCGACAACCTGCCAGAGCGCCCAGCCCTTCGGGTGCCAGAACACCATGCCCGGCGCCTCGTCCTGCATGTGGAACAGATCGAGCTGCTTGCCGATGCGGCGGTGGTCGCGCTTCTCGGCCTCCTCCAGCATGTGGAGGTAGGCCTCCTGGTCTTCCTTCTTCGCCCAGGCGGTGCCGTAGATGCGCTGGAGCATCTCGTTCTTCGAATCACCGCGCCAGTACGCGCCCGCGACCTTCATCAGCTTGAACACCTTGAGCTTGCCCGTCGAAGGCACGTGCGGGCCGCGACAGAGGTCGATGAAGTCACCCTCGCGATAGAGGCTGATGCCCTGCTCCGACGGGATGGAGGCGATGATCTCGGCCTTGTATTTCTCGCCGATCGACTCGAAGAACTTCACCGCGTCGTCGCGCTTCCACTCCTCGCGCACCAGCGGGATGTCCTTCTTCGAGAGCTCGCCCATGCGCTTCTCGATGGCCGCGAGGTCCTCGGGCGTGAAGGCGCGCTTGTACGAGAAGTCGTAGTAGAAGCCGTTTTCGATCACCGGGCCGATCGTCACCTGCGCCTCGGGATAGAGCTCCTTCACCGCGTAGGCGAGCAGGTGCGCCGTCGAATGTCGGATCAGCTCCAGTCCCTCGGCGTCCTTGTCCGTGACGATGGCGAGCTTGGCGTCGGCATCGATGCGATGCGACGTGTCGACGAGCTTGCCGTCCACCTTGCCGCCGAGGGCGGCCTTGGCCAGGCCGGGACCGATGGAGGCGGCGACTTCACCCACCGTCACGGGATTTTCGTATTGCCGGACTGAGCCGTCCGGAAGCGTGATGTGAACCATGTCTATGTCCTCGAAATTGGATCCCGGCCTGGCACCGGGATGACGACGCTCGGCGTCGTCAATGAAAAAAGCGCGGACGAGCCGCGCTTTCGATCAAAACCCCGGACGCGAGCCCGCCTACGGATGTGTTCCGCTGAAGCCCATCGTAGTTGGCGGTCTCATAACCATCGAAGCCCTTTCCGGCCGCAATTTATGTCCTGTTATCAACATCATACCACTGAGGTCCCAGCCTTGCGGAGCCCTGCGTCGGCGAGGATGCCGGGAAGCGCCGCGGGATCGAGCGGCTTGACCAGGTGTTTGTCGAAGCCCGCGACCATCGACTTGCGGCGATCCTCCTCGGTGCCGTAGCCGCTCAGCGCCACGAGGTAGGTGTCCGACATGCCCAGCTCGCTGCGCATGCGGCGGGCCGCTTCGTGCCCCGAGATGCCTGGCAACCCGATGTCCATGAACACCAGGTCCGGCTTGAAATTCGCCGCCGCCGTGATCGCGGCAAGACCGTCGTGGGCCTGGTGCGTCGTCTGCCCAAGGATCTCCAGCATCATCGAAAGCGTTTCCGCCGCATCGAGGTTGTCGTCGACGATGAGGATCCGTCGGCCGGCGGGCTGCGCCACCGGCCCTGGCGCCGGTTCTTCCACCTTGCGCTCCTCGGGCATCGTCAATTGCGGCAGGCGCACGCTGAAGGTGCTGCCAAGCCCCAGGCCGTCGCTGCTCGCCATGACCGCCCCGCCGTGACGGCTCACCAGGTCCTTCACCAGCGCGAGGCCGATACCCAGGCCCTTGCGCGTGCGTTCAGTCGAATCGTCCACCTGCACGAACAGCTCCCACACCTGCAGCAGCTTGTCTGGCGCGATGCCGATGCCGTTGTCGCTCACCTTGATCACGACTTCACCGTTCTCCGATGCCGCGGAGACCTCGATGCGCCCGCCCGGCTCCGTGTATTTGATCGCATTGAGGATCAGGTTCTCGAGGATCTGCTGCAGGCGCGCGCGATCGGCGACCACCTTGAGCGGCACGTGCGGCAGGTCCACCGTGAGCGCGTGGCGGCCCGCCTCGAGCGGGCCTTCACACGATTCGAGCGCGTTGCGCACCTCGGCCGCGACATCGACACTCTCGCGACGCAGCTCGATCACGCCGCGCGTGATGCGCGAGATGTCGAGCAGGTCCTCCACCAGGCGCGTCATCTGGCCGACCTGGCGATCCATCGTTTCGAGCAGGGCCTTGCTGCGGGCGGCGTCCAGCTCCCGCGTGCGCAACATGTGCAGCGCGGCGCGCATCGGCGCGAGTGGATTGCGCAGCTCGTGCGAAAGGGTCGCAAGAAACTCGTTCTTGCGCTGGTCGGCGCTCTGGATCTCCTCGTACAGCAGGCAGTTGTCGAGCGAAGCCGCCGCGCGGCCCGCCAGGCTGTCGGCGAGCGCGAGATCGGCCCCTTCGAGGCGCCGCGATGAAGGACCCAGCGCCAGCAGCAAGGCGCCGCGCGACTTGCCGCGCGTGATGAGCGGAAATGCATGGATTTCGCCGGCAGGCGCATCGTCGACGGCATCGCCGTCGGGCGGCATTGCCAGGCGAGCTGCATGGGCCAGCTCGCCGGAGGCGACCGCGAGATCCCGCTGCTTCACGAGCATGGCTTCGAACGATTCGCGTCTTGCACCCAGGTACTGGTCCCAACCGGCGACCGAGGCACTGCGTTGCGCGCGCGGCGAGCCGTCGTCGCTGGTGAGCACGATGGCGCCGAAATCCGCAAGGAACGGCACCACCAGGCCGGAGGCCCCCTTGAGGATGGTGTCCACGTCGAGCGAGCTCGCCATCACCTGCGAGGCTTCGGCCAGGAAGCTCGCGCGGCGTTGCTGCTCTTCCGCGCTGGTGCGCGCGGCCTGCTCGCGAACCAGGGCCACGCGTTCGTCCGAGCGCCTCTTCAACTCCTCGCCGAGGCGATGCAGCTGAACCAGCGCCCTCACCTTGCTGCGCAGGATGTTGGGCACCACGGGCGAGAGGATGTAGTCGACCGCCCCGAGCGAATAGCCGCGCGCGGTATGCATCTCGTCGGCGAAGGCGGTGATGAAGATGATCGGCGTGTGCGCGGACTTGCGCCGCGAGCGGATCAGCTCCGCCGTCTCGAGGCCATCCATGCCCGGCATGTTCACGTCGAGCAGGATCACGGCGCACTCGTTGTCAAGCAGCCAGCGCAGCGCTTCCTCGCCGGACGAGGCGGTGATGATGTTCTGCTCGAGCTCCTCCAGGATGGTGCGGAAGACGACGCGCTTGTCGAGCCGGTCGTCGACGATGAGGATGTTCGATAGCTCCAGGGACGCGCCTGCGGCGATCCCGTGGACGGCTGCTGCCTCGGCAGTCTGTGTGTTCATCCAGGCCTCAGCGCTGCAGCCAGGCCTTGAGGACGGTGAGCAATTGCTCGCGGTCCACGGGCTTGGAAAGGTAGTCCCACGCGCCCGCCTCGATGCAGCGCTCGCGGTCGCCCTTCATCGCCTTCGCGGTCACGGCGACGATCGGCAGGTCCCTGCAACCCGGAACGCGCCGGATCTCGCGCGTGGTCTCGAGGCCGTCCATCTCCGGCATCATGATGTCCATCAGGATGATGTCGAGGTCGCCACGGCGCGCATGCTCGATCGCCTCGCCACCGTTGTCGGCCGTCTTGATGTGCATGCCGTAGTCCTCCAGCACCGACGAAAGCGCAAAGATGTTGCGGATGTCGTCGTCGACGATCAGCACCCGGCGCCCGGAGAGCCCCTTGGTGCAGCCGTGAATGTCCTCGAGCACCTTGCGATGCGGATCCTTCAGGTGCGTGACATCGATGTGCAGCGCGAGGACAACCTGGTCCAGCAGCCGCTCGATCGAATGCACTTCACGCACGCCCGGAATGGTTTCCGTGGAAGCGCTTGCGGCGCCCACCGATGCGGCCTGGCGACGGCCGTAGGCGATCACCGGCGCCGGCGACATCTCCATGTTGCGAACCTCATCCATCAGGGCCGCGAGTTCCAGGTCTGGCGTTTCGGGATTGACGACGGCACAGTCCATGTCGCCCTCGCGAAGCAGCTCGGCCGCGCGCGCGCCGTCGGAGAGCGCAACAACTTCGACGTTCTCCAGTGCGGCGAGGTACTTGCCCAGCGAGTCGAGCCGGGCCACGTCCGGCTCCACCAGCAGCAGCTTGCGGCGGTCCGTGGTGGTGTATGCGTAGATCTCCCTCAGCACCTTGTCCACGGCCTTGCGGCTCTGCAGCGGCTTGGCGACGAAGCGGCGCGCGCCGGCATCGAGGGCGCGCTCACGGGCCTCCTCGGTGGAGATCACGTGCACCGGTGTATGCCGCATGCTGATGTCGTTCTTCAGGCGCGAGAGCACCCTCCAGCCCTCGATGTCCGGCAGGAAGATGTCGAGCAGGATCGCGCGCGGACGGAAATGGCCCACCAGCGAGAGCGCGGTGGTGCCCTGGGATGTGACGATGCCCTTGAAGCCCTGCTCACGCGCGGCATCCAGCAGCACGCGCGCGAACGCGAGGTCGTTCTCGACGATCAGCGCGACGCGGTCACCCGGGTGGACATTCTCGCGATCGTCGTCTGCCTCGTTGACCACCGTCGGCGCCGCCACGGTCGCCAACGAACCTGCGCGGCTGGGGGTGTCGTCGAAGGCCGGCGTGGCCGGGGGCAGCCGTTCGGCCACCTGGCGGGCGGCTTCGATCGCAGCCGTCGCCACCGCCGCCGCATCACTCGTCTTGCGCGTCATGCGTGAAGGCGGAAACACCTGCGGCAGGTAGAGCGAGAACACCGAACCCCTGTTGGGCGCGCTTACCAGCCGGATCTCGCCACGCAGCAGGCGCGAGAGCTCACGCGAGATCGCCAGGCCCAGGCCGGTGCCGCCGTATTTGCGGCTGGTGGATCCGTCGGCCTGCTGGAACGCCTCGAAGATGATCTGTTGCTTGTCGCTCGGAATGCCGATGCCCGTGTCCGTGACGGAGAACTCCAGCACGTCGGGCGCGCGATTGAGGTCGTCGTTGTCCGCGCTCCAGCCGGCGGAAGCCGGTTGGATCACGAGGTTCACCTCGCCCTTGTGCGTGAACTTGAACGCATTCGAGAGCAGGTTGCGCAGGATCTGCTGCAGGCGCTTGGCGTCGGTCGAGACTGACTTCGGCAGGCGCGGGTCCAGGCGAACCTCGAAGGCAAGGCTCTTGGTCTCGGCCACATGGCGGAAACTACGCTCGACGAAGCGCTGCATTTCGTCCAGGCGCACCTCGCCCACGTCGACCGCCACCGTGCCCGACTCGATCTTCGACAAGTCGAGGATGTCGTTGATCAGCATCAGCAGGTCGTTGCCGGAGGAATGGATGGTGCGGGCGAACTCCACCTGCTTGCCGGTGAGGTTGCCTTCGGCGTTGCCCGAAAGCTGGTCGGAGAGGATGAGGAGCGAGTTGAGCGGCGTGCGCAGCTCGTGCGACATGTTGGCGAGGAACTCGGACTTGTACTTGGACGTGAGGGCCAGCTGGCGCGCCTTCTCCTCCAGCGCCTGGCGTGCCTGCTCCACCTCCTGGTTCTTGCGCTCCACCTCCTGGTTCTGGTGCGCCAGCAGCAGCGCCTTTTCCTGCAGCTCCTCGTTGGTGGTCTGCAATTCCTCCTGGCGGCTCTGCAATTCCTGCGCGAGCGTCTGCGACTGCGTGAGGAGGTCTTCGGTGCGCGTGTTCGCTTCGATCGTGTTGATGACGATACCAATCGATTCCGTCAGCTGGTCGAGGAACGCCTGGTGGGTATCGGAGAATCCTTCGAACGACGCCAGCTCCAGCACCCCCTTCAGCTGGCTCTCGAATACCACCGGCAGCACGAGGATGTTGCGCGGCGCCGCGTTGCCGAGGCCCGACGCGATGCGCAGGTAGTCCGGCGGCGGGTTGCCGAGCAGGATCTTGCGGCGCTCGAGTGCGCATTGCCCGACAAGCCCTTCGCCCAGCCCGATGCGCCTGCCGTGAGCGCTCTCGCCATCAGAGGCGTAGCTCGCCAGCAGCGTGAGGTGCGGAGCTCCCTCGCCACCCGAGAGCACGTGGAATTCCGCGTGCTGCGCGCTCACCACCGGCGCCAGTTCCGACAGGATCAGGCGGCCCACGGTGTTGAGGTCCTTCTGTCCCTGCAGCATGCGCGAGAACTTCGCGAGGTTGGTCTTGAGCCAGTCCTGTTCGGTGTTCTTCTGCGTGGTGTCACGCAGGTTGCGGATCATCTCGTTGATGGTGTCCTTGAGCGCGGCCACTTCGCCCTTCGCCTGTACCGTGATGCTGCGCGTCAAGTCGCCCTGCGTCACCGCCGTGGCCACCTCCGCGATCGCGCGCACCTGCGTCGTGAGGTTCTCCGCCAGCTGGTTCACGTTTTCCGTGAGGCCCTTCCACGTGCCCGATGCGCCCGGCACCTTCGCCTGGCCGCCCAGCTGTCCTTCAACGCCCACCTCGCGCGCGACACCGGTCACCTGCTCGGCGAAGGTCGCAAGGGTCGCGATCATGCTGTTGATGGTGTCCGCGAGGGCCGCGATCTCGCCTTTCGCCTCCACCGTGAGGTTCTGCTTCAGGTCGCCGTTGGCAACGGCCGTCACCACTTTCGCGATCCCTCGCACCTGCCCGGTCAGGTTGCCGGCCATCGAGTTCACCGAGTCGGTCAAGTCCTTCCACGTGCCGGAGACGCCCTCCACCACCGCCTGGCCGCCGAGTTTTCCTTCGGTGCCCACCTCGCGTGCCACCCGCGTGACCTCGGCCGCGAAGCTTCGCAGCTGGTCCACCATCGTGTTGATGGTGTCCTTGAGCTCGAGGATCTCGCCCTTAACGTCCACCGTGATCTTCTTCGAGAGGTCACCCTTCGCCACGGCGGTGGTCACGTCCGCGATGTTGCGCACCTGGCCGGTGAGGTTCGAGGCCATGTAGTTCACCGAGTCGGTCAAGTCCTTCCAGGTGCCGGCGACACCGCGCACCTGCGCCTGGCCGCCGAGCCGCCCTTCGGTACCCACCTCCGTCGCGACGCGCGTCACCTCCGCGGCGAACGACGAGAGCTGGTCCACCATCGTGTTGACGGTATTTTTCAGCTCGAGGATCTCGCCCTTCACGTCCACCGTGATCTTCTTCGAGAGGTCACCCTTCGCCACCGCGGTGGTCACCTCCGCGATGTTGCGCACCTGTGAAGTCAGGTTACCGGCCATCGAGTTGACCGAGTCGGTCAAGTCCTTCCATGTGCCGGCAACGCCCTGCACGTCCGCCTGGCCCCCGAGTCGGCCTTCGGTGCCCACTTCCCGCGCCACCCGCGTCACCTCGGCAGCGAACGACGAGAGCTGGTCCACCATCGTGTTGATCGTGTCCTTGAGCTCGAGGATCTCGCCCTTCACGTCCACCGTGATCTTGCGCGAGAGGTCGCCCTTGGCAACCGCCGTGGTCACGTCCGCGATGTTTCGCACCTGGGAGGTCAGGTTTGAAGCCATCGAGTTCACGGAATCGGTCAAGTCCTTCCAGGTGCCGGCCACGCCCTGCACATCCGCCTGGCCGCCGAGTTTTCCTTCCGTGCCCACTTCGCGCGCGACCCGCGTCACCTCCGCCGCGAAGCTTCGCAGCTGGTCCACCATCGTGTTGATGGTGTTTTTCAGCTCGAGGATTTCACCTTTCACGTCCACCGTAATCTTGGTCGACAAGTCGCCGTTCGCCACCGCCGTCGTCACCTGCGCGATGTTGCGCACCTGGCCGGTGAGGTTGGAGGCCATGGAGTTCACGGAATCGGTCAGATCCTTCCACAGGCCCGCCACGCCCTGCACGTCCGCCTGCCCGCCAAGGCGTCCCTCGGTGCCCACCTCGCGCGCCACTCGCGTCACTTCCGCGCCGAACGACGAGAGCTGGTCCACCATCGTGTTGATGGTGTTCTTCAACTCGAGGATTTCGCCCTTCACGTCCACCGTGATCTTGCGCGAGAGATCGCCCCGCGCCACGGCGGTGGTCACGTCGGCGATGTTTCGCACCTGGGCCGTGAGGTTCGAGGCCATGTAGTTCACCGAGTCGGTCAGGTCCTTCCATGTTCCCGACACGCCCTCCACCAGCGCCTGGCCGCCCAACTTTCCTTCCGTACCCACCTCTCGCGCCACCCGCGTCACTTCCGATGCGAACGACCGCAGCTGGTCCACCATCGTATTGATGGTGTTCTTGAGTTCGAGCACCTCGCCCTTCACGTCCACGGTGATCTTCTTCGAAAGGTCACCCGTCGCAACGGCCGTCGTCACCTCCGCGATGTTCCTCACCTGGCCGGTCAGGTTGCCGGCCATTGAGTTCACCGAGTCCGTCAGGTCCTTCCACGTGCCGGCGACCCCCTTCACCTTCGCCTGGCCGCCCAGCTTTCCTTCCGTTCCCACCTCGCGCGCAACGCGCGTCACCTCGGAAGCAAACGATCCGAGCTGGTCCACCATCTTGTTGATGGTTTTTGCCGTGCGCAGGAATTCGCCCTCGAGCGGGCGATCGTCGACTTCCAGCGCCATCGTCTGCGAAAGGTCGCCCTGCGCCACGGCGCCGATCACGCGCGCCG
This sequence comes from Usitatibacter sp., assembly GCA_039915735.1. Taxonomy (GTDB): domain Bacteria; phylum Pseudomonadota; class Gammaproteobacteria; order Burkholderiales; family Usitatibacteraceae; genus Usitatibacter. Next base: position 17,581 of record JBDSMR010000152.1, read on the forward strand.
TTTCCGAAGTCGGGTGAACAAGGTCGTCGATCAGCGCGTTCACCGAATGCACCTGGTCACGCCAGAAGCCGCGCACGTCGCTCATGTCGGCACGCTGCTTGAGCTTGCCTTCCTTGCCCACCTTCTGGCGCAGGCGTGAAAGCTCCTCGGCCATGCGTTCGTTGAGCTCCACCACGTCGTTGAAAGTCTCCGCGAGCCTGCCCGGCATCCCATCCCACTCGGCCGGCAACCGCACTGAGCTGTCGCCCTGGCGCAGCGCCGCGAGCGCCGCCAGCAGCAGCTTCGCTTCCTGCGAGCCAATCACCCCGCCTTCCCCACCGCTGATGCGCTTGAGCCTTTTGGCGGCACGCACCGGTGCCGTTTTCACTTTGGCGTCTTTCATCAGCGCTGCCTTTCCGGGGAATCCCCGAGATGTCGCTCTATGGTTCGTACCTGGTCGTCGATATTGCGGCGCAGCTTCTCGAATGCACGCCTGGTGGCTGCTTCATCGAGGCTTCCGGTTTCAATCAGGTGCAGCCAACCCGCCATCGCCGTAAGAGGCGTGCGCAGGTCGTGGGAAAGGGAACGGTTGCGGGCGGACAACGCCGCGAAATCCGCGACCACCAACTCGGCCGCCCCACTTTGCAATGCGCGCTGCGCTTCGTCCCAATCCATCTCCACCATATCGATGCCGGCGCTGCTCAACGCATGGCCGGCCGCCCTCCCACCGGGGGATTCCGGCGAGACTTTCCAGATGGTTTTGATCATTTTTCCAAGCCGTCCCCATCCTGTTTTGCGCGCGTGGAAAACCCGGCCTATCAGTGGAGTCGGTCGAGTATAGAGCGCGACTTTTTTGCCGACTGTAGGAGGCTTCTTACAGAGCCCCGTAGAATCGTGCATAACCCGACCCAGGACAATCCATGAGCAATCGCAAGGCCGTCGAACGCGGACTGAAACTGCGCCGCAAGGTGCTCGGAGACGAATGGGTGGACCGCGCCCTCGCCAACACCACGCCTTTCAACGCCGACTTCCAGGAGCTCATCACGCGTTATGCCTGGGACGACATCTGGACGCGCCCGGGACTGTCGCGCAAGTCGCGGCGAATCCTCGTGATCGGGCAGTTGCTGGCGCTCAACTCGTGGGATGAATTCGTGCAACACGTTCGCGCCGCCCTGCAGTCCGGCGACCTCACTGCCGACGACATCAAGGAGATCCTGCTGCAGTCGGCGATCTACTGCGGCGTGCCGGCGGCCAACCACGCGTTCAAGCTGGCGCGCGCGCAGGTCGAGGAACTCCCGGCACCGAAAACCGGGGCGAAAGCAAAGAAACCGAAGTGACGCCGGTCGAACTCGACGCGTTCGACTCGGGCGGCGGGGGCGAGCCGGTCATCCTGTCCCACGCCATCGGCTGCGACGCGCGCATGTGGCTGCGCCAGGCCGCGGTGCTGCGCGACCGCTTCCGCGTGCTCGCCTTCGACACACGCGGCCACGGCCAAAGCCCGGTTACTCCCCGCCCCTACTCACTCGATGGCCTCGCCGATGACTTCGCACGAGAGCTCGACCGGCGCGGTCTCGAACGCGCCCACTGGGTCGGGCTGTCCATGGGCGGCATGATCGGGCAGGCCTTCGCGCTGCGCCATCCGGGGCGGTTGATGCGGCTGGTGCTCGCGAACACGTCTTCCAGCTTTGGCTCCGAGGGACGCGCGATGTGGCACGCGCGTGCGAAGGCAGCAAGCGAAGGCGGCATGGCAGCGATCAGGGACGCAGCGATGGCGCGATATTTCTCGGAAGCATTCCGCGCCTCCAATCCCGCAATCGTCGCGGTCACGGCGCAGCGTTTCCTCGAGACCTCCGTTGAAGGTTACGCCGGCTGCTGCGACGCGCTCGCCGCGCTCGATTTCACTTCGCGGCTCGGCGGGATCAAGGCGCGCACGCTCGTGATCGCCGGCGAGCTTGATGCGGGAACACCCGTTGCGATGTCGCAGGTGATCGTCGACGGCATCACCGATTCGCGCCTGGCCGTGATTGCAGGAGCCGCGCATCTGTCCGCGGTCGAGAAGCCCGACGAGTTCAACGCGCTGGTGCGGCCTTTCCTCGCCACCACCTGAGATAGAATTCCTCCCGTAGGTGTCCGCCGCGATTGTCGTGGCGGGTGAAACGGGAATGTGGTGCGGCGCGGGAAAACTTCTCCGCCAATGCCACGGCTGCCCCCGCAACGGTATGGCCCTCCAGGGCGCTCCATCAAGCCACTGCCTCCACCGGCGGGAAGGCGGGGCAACCGCAAGGCCGAGCCCGGAGACCGGCCTGCCTTTGCCTTCCGTGCGGGTGCGCGCGGACTTCCTGGAGGCAGCATGTCCCATTCCCCTGGGTGTTATCTCGCAGCGTTCCTTCTCGGGCTCACGCCCGCATTCGCCAGCGCGCAACTCACTGAAAAAGTCATCGTCACCGGCGCGCGCGCGCCGCAACCGTTGGTCGAAATCCTGGCCGACGTCACCGTCATCAACGAAGACGAGATCGCGCGCAGTGGCACGCAGAGCCTTGCGCAGCTGCTGCAACGCCAACGCGGCATCGAGATCACCGCCAACGGCGGTCCCGGCGCGACCTCGGGCATATTCATTCGCGGCGCGAACACCGGCCACACGCTTTTCCTCGTGGATGGCTTGCGTGTCAGCTCTTCGTCGAGCGGAGCCACTTCGCTCGAGGCGATCCCGCTCGACCAGGTGGAGCGCATCGAAATCCTTCGCGGCCCGGCTTCCAGCCTCTACGGCGCGGACGCCGTGGGGGGTGTCATCCAGGTGTTCATGAAGCGCGGCGCCGGTCCCACTTCAGCGACGCTCACGGCGGGCTACGGAACACGCTCCACCTCGCACCTCAATGCGGGCGTCGCCGGCAGCACCGGAGCGTTACGATTTTCGGCGAATGTCGGCGCCATCGAAAGCGACGGCTTCAACTCCATCGTCAACCCGTCCAACTTCGGCTACAACCCCGATCGCGACGGATACAGCACGCGCAACATCGGCGGCAGCATCGGCTTCGACTGGGCACAGGGGCAGAGCCTCGAGCTGCGCGGAATGCGCAACCGGCTCGACAGCCAGAGCGATGGTGGCCCGGATTTCGACGACAGGACAATCACCACGCTGCAGACCTGGTCGCTTTCGAGCCGCAACCAGATCAGCGCTTCATGGACGTCGACGTTGCTGGCCGGCATCGGCAGGGACGATTCGGTATCGAAGGCCGCGTTCGGCGATTCACTCTTCGAGACGCGCCAGCGCCAGTACCAGTGGCAGAACGACCTTGCAATCTCCGTCGGCACGTTGTCGCTGGTGCTGGAGCGGCGCGAGGAGCGCCTCGAGACCAACAACGCCTTCGCGGTCACCTCGCGCGACACCGATTCGGTGGGTCTCGTCTATCGAACCCAGAAAGACGGCTGGGCGCTGCAGGCCAATGGCAGGCGCGACGATTCGAGCCAGTACAACGCGCGCAACACCGGTGGCGTGCTGGTGGGCTACCGGTTCTCGCCGGCGTGGCGCGGGACCGCCGGCTACGCCACGGCATTCAAGGCGCCGTCGTTCAACGACCTCTACTTCCCCGGTTTCTCGAATCCGAACCTGCGTCCCGAGAAGGCACGCAACGCGGAACTGGGAATGGCATGGGCGCCGGCGCCGGGGTCCGAACTGCGCGCGACGGTCTATCGCAACCGCGTCGACGACCTGATCGTCTTCGGCTGCGATGAGAACTTCAATTGCCATCCAGGCAACGTCTACAAGGCGACGCTCGAAGGCGTCTCGCTGGGCCTGGACACGAAGTGGGGCAACACGCAGCTCAAGGCCTCGCTCGACCTGCAGCGGCCGAAGAACGATGCCACCGGTGCCCTGCTCCCGCAACGCGCCAGGCGCCATGGCGTGGTCCAGGTGATCCAGGCCTGGGGTCCGCTTCGAGCCGGCGTCGAGTGGATCGCCTCCTCGGCTCGCTACGACAACGCCGCGAACACCATCGGCCTGGCCGGATATTCGCTCTTGAACCTGACCCTCGACTGGCAGCTGTCGACGCGGTGGACGGCATTCGTCCGCGGCAACAACGTATTCGATCGGGACTACCGCATCGCGGCGGACTATTCGAACGGCGGAGCCGCTGTCCTTGCCGGGGTGAGAGGCTCGTTCTAGGCACGCTGCGCGCGCGGGTGACCGTCACCTCCTGAGGCCACCCTTCACGAAGATCTCGTCGTAGAGCTTCTCCCACTTGCGGGCGTCGTCGAGGGCGAGGCGGGCGTCGACGAATTTCATCGGGATGCGGTTAAGTGGCGTGTCCACCTTGCGGCTGGTGGGCACGAAGTCGCGCCCCGCAAGGATCTTCTGTCCTTCGGGGCTGATCTCGAAGTCGTAGAAGAGGACGGCGGCCTGCGGATTCGGGGCCTTCTTCGCAACCGCCACGCCATTGGGCCGCGCGATCGCCGCACCGATATGGAACCAGTCGATCGGCGCGCCCTTCTGCTTCAGCTGCTCCGCCTTGTAGCTGTAGACCGTGAGCGCCAGCGCAATCTCGCCCGCGACCACCAGCTGCGTGAGCAGCGTGTGGCCCTTGCGCACCGAGATGCCATTGGCCGCGACGATGTCGCGGAAGAGTTTCTCGCCGCGCGCCTCTCCCAGCTCCGCGAGTTGTCCCGCCAGCCAGTCGGCATCCTCCTGCTCGATCCCGAGGCGTCCCTTCCAGCGTGGATGCGCCAGGTCTTCCCAAGTCTTCGGCAACTCCTCCTTCTTCACCAGGCGGGTGTTGTACGCCTGCACGAAGACGTTGAGCCGAGTTCCGATCCATTCGCCGTGGGGACGCAGGGCCGGCGCGATGAGGTCCGCCTCATGTGGACTCCCCACCGCTTGCAGCAGCCCCTCGCGATGCATCGCTTCCAGCTCGGGGCCGTTGGTCTCGACCAGGTCGAGCGTGAAGCGATTGGCACGCGCCTCCTGCAACGCTCGCTGGAGCACCTTCTCGCTCGAGGCGCGCCACACGCTCACCTTGAGGCCGTATTTCTTCTCGAAGGCGGCCACCAGTGGCCCGATGTCGTCGGTAGGCGCGGAGGTGTAGATCGTGAGCGTGCCTTCACGCCGCGCGCCTTCCAGCAGCTTCTGCTCACGGTCGGCGCGCGCGGGCAGCCCCAGGGCGAGGCAGGCAACGCCGAGGAATACGCGCCGCTTCATCTCAGAAGGTGGTGTGGATGCCGAGACCCACCTGGCGGATATCCTCGCCCGGATTGGGCTCCTGCAGGTTGCTGTTGTTGTAGACGGCGGAGTAGCCGTTGCGGACCTGGCTCACCATCAGGAAAAGGAACGTGCGGCGGGAGAAGTGATAAGCCACGCCCGCCTGGATCTGCGTACCGTCCAGTCCCCGCGTATCGCAGGGCTGCGCCACCACTTCACACGTGCCCGCCGTCGCCTTGACGTACTCCGCCACCGTGCGCCACTGCCCGCTCCAGCGCGCTTCCCACACGAACTGGTACGCATTGTTGCGATAGGAACGCACTCGCCCGGGCGTACTGGTGTTCTCCTCGTAGCGCTTGCGGTTGGCGTCGATCTCGAAGCGATGGATGCCCCAGGCCAGCTTGGCCGCGATCGCCGTTGCCTGGTCTTTCGCGTTGACGCCCTGGTCGGCGTTGTTGCGCATCGCCGTGGGCGCGTTGAGCGAGAGGCCGAAGAGGTCGTAGTGGACTTCGTGCGCCACCAGGAATTCGACCGGCCCCATCTCGTACTTGAGGCCCATCGACAAGACGCGCGGATCGCGCGTCGCGGTCCTGCCCTCGCTGGTGGACCACTGCACCTTGAAGTCGACGGGACCGAGTTGTGCCGATTCGTATTGGACGACATTCGCGCGCCGCTCGTGGAAGCGTGCCGCGTTGTTCTGGCCGCCGAACCCGATGTGCCGGTAGATGCCACTTGTGGAAACGAAGTTGCCGCTGGAGACGTTGAGGAATCCCAAGTCGTCGCCGTACTCCTTGAAAGGCGTGTCCATGCGGCCGAGCTTCACCTTGCCCCAGGTTTCATGCGCCAGGCCCACGAAGGAATCGCGTTGCGCGAAGGGCGTCGGGTTGCTGTCGAGCAGGAAACCGGTCTCGAGCTGGAAGATTGCCCTGAGGCTGCCGCCCAGGCGCTCGTGGCCACGAAAACCGAAGCGCGAGTTGGACGACTCCATCTCGGTGCGCCTGACGATGTTGATCACGCCCTCGGCCGGGCCGCAGATCGTGCAGGTTGCCGTCCCCACGGGCGTCGCACCCGTTCCACTGGGAAAAACGACTTCGGGATAGACCTTGCCATAGACCTCGATGACGGAATCGGCCGCCCCGCCGCCTTTCCCCTGCGCCCAGGTGCTCGTGGCCAGCAGCCACATCGCGCCCAGCGCCAACGCCTTCGGGACCCTTCGCATACCGCTCCCCCTACGAGACCTTCGGCAACCCGGATGCTTCCGCCTGGTACGCCTCTTCCATCCGCGATTTGAGGCCGTGCCGGGCGAGCGCTTCGGCAAACCACTGCCGCACCTGATGCGGTTCGTCCGCATAGTCGATCTGGTCGCCCCCCACCCTGCGGCTGATCCACGACTTGGGCACGCCCTGCGCGTTGCGAATCGCCACGCCTTCCTGCTTGAACGCCAGGTATCGCGCCGGTGCGGTGCCGGTGTTGAAGTGCTGGTGGAACCACATGTTCGGCGGCGTCACCAGCGTGCCCTTCTTCCATTCATGGCGCCTCGGCTCGCCTGCCTGCGGCCACATCAGCGTATAGCCCTCGCCACTCATCACGATCACGTAGGCACCGGGCCCATGCGCATGGGCCTTCTTGTAGGTACCGACGGGAAACTGCGAGATGTGGCTGTTCATCGAGCCGCGCGCCATGTTGAAACGGATGTGCCCGCCACCCGCGCCACGTTCGTCCGCGGCAACCAGCGGCAGGTTGATCGCATCGGCCACGAAGTTGGTATCGAGCAACAAGCCCTTCTGCTCGCCCTTGTTGGCGAAGTAGCCGGGCTCGCCGCCGAAGCGGTCCCTGAAATCGTGGCGCGTATTGAAGACGAAATCGAGGTCGCCAAAGGCGTTGATGATTGCCGGTGCATTGGTGACCGAGATGAAACGCGCCGGCTCCTTGCCAGAGGTGTTGAAGTGCTGGTGCGTGGTGTTGAGCGGGATCGCGAAAATTGCGCCCGCCTTCCATTCGAACGAGGCCTTCACGCCGGCGTCATTCCACACGGTCGTGGAGCCGCGGCCATCGAGGACGTAGACCATCTCCTCGAAAAGCTGGCGACGCGGTGCGAGCTGGCCGGCGGCAGCGATCTCGCAGACGTAGGCGTCGTTGGAAGTGCGTGAGGCATCGTGGTTGAGGAACACGCCGCGCCCGCCGCGACTGGCCCAGGCCTTGAGCTCGATCGTGTGCAGGTCCGGCTGGTACATCGCGCTTTCGATCGCGAGGCCTTCGGCAGCCACCCAGCGCGTGTAGGGCGTGTCTTTCTCGGCGGCGAATTTCTTCGCCATCTCGGCGGTGACCGCCACCTGGTCGAAGGTCGTGGCCACCCGCTATTTCCGCGCCTGCGCGCGGCCCGCGAGGAACTCGCGCACCAGCTCCGGCGTGACGGTCACCCCTGGACGGTACTCGGGCGCGTCCTCGAGCTGCTCCAGGTCGTTCAGGCCCGAAGCCTTGAAGATGCGGTTGACCACCGAGATGAGACGCACCGGCCGCGCGGTATCCGCATTGAAGTGCTGCGTGGCGGTGTTGGGCGGCACGTAGATCACGTCACCGGCCTCCCACTCGAAACGCTTCACTTCATCCCCGGGAGTCCAGCGGTACTGGTCGGTGATCTCCACGTCGTAGTCGACGTGCAGGTCGTAGCCCTTGCCTTCGAGGACGTACAAACACTCCTCGGCCAGCTGGCGATGGCGTCCTGAGCGGCTGCCCGGCGGAATGACAAGCATGTAGGCATCAACCGTTTCCATGCGCGTGTTCATGCCGGCGTTCACGAGATGTTTGAGCAGGCCGTGGCGCGATAGCTCCCACGGCATGTCTTCGGGATGCAAGATCTTCCTGCGGCGGGCATTGCGTGCAGGCGCCTCCGACGCGTCGTCCAGCAACGCCTGGTAGAGCGCCTGGTTGGCTTCACCGCGCAGCCACGCCTCCGATTCGCCCCAGGCCATGGACTCAGTCCTTCCCATGGTTGAAATCGGACTCTTCCTCGCGCACGCGGAAAGCGGCGGCTTCGGGCCCGGAGGCGGGCTGCGAGGGTCGTGGCTCCACCAGATGCTGGAACAACATGTTCATGAACATGAACATCGGCTTTGTTTTCATCACCAGCGCGCGCGCTGGCCGGGTGGCGCTGGTGTTGAAGTGCTGGTGCACGCAGTTGTTGTGCACGATGGCCACATCGCCGGCTTTCCAGTCGTAGCGCACGCCGTCGTGGACTTCATGACCCTCGCCGTCGAGGATATAAAACGCGGCCTCGTTCACATGGCCATGTTTCTGCGACCGTCCGCCGGGCGCGTACTCCTCGAGGTGCAGGTGCAGCGATTGCGTCAGGCCGTCCTTCGGCTCGACGTAGTGACGACTGTAGGTCTGCGGGCCGTCGCGGAAACTGATTTCGCTCGCCTTGCGCACGCGAGGCATGGCGCGCAGGCGCGCCAACTCATGCTTCAGGCTGTACTGGCCCTCGATGCCGCGAACGAAGACGCGCGCCTTCTTCCCGCTGTAGTGGGATTCGTTGGGAGCGGCGGTCCCGGGCGTCGAAATGCCGGGCTTCCTGTCTTCGGACTTGTCCATGCGGGCTCTATGATGACATCGCGACCGGCCCGGCCTGCAGTACCACGCACTTGTCGGGATCGAGGCGCGCGAAAACCGCCGCCCCTTCACCCAGCCCCTTCGAAGGATGCTGGCGGGAGAGCAGCACTCGCGTGCCCACCCGCACCTGCAGCTCCAGCGCGTCACCCAGGAAAACTCGCTGCTCGACGCGTGCCGGGAAGACATTCGATCCATCCGGGCGCGAAGGAAAGATCTCCACGTCCTCGGGGTGTATCGAGACCAGCACCCTTGCCTCGGGCCTGACACCCTCCGCGGCCACCGTGACATCCCCGATCTCGGTGCGAACGCGGGTATGGTCCGCGCCCACCGCGCCCAGCGCCGTGCCCTCGAGAAAGTTGGCGCTGCCGACGAAATCCGCCACAAACGCGTTGGCCGGCCGCTCGTAGATCTCCCGGGGCGTGCCGACCTGCTCGATACGCCCGCCATTCATCACCGCGATGCCGTCCGAGAGCGCAAGTGCTTCGGCCTGGTCGTGCGTCACGTAGATGGTGGTGACCTTGAGGCTGCGCTGCAGGCGCTTCAACTCCGCGCGCAGCTGCCGGCGCAGCTTGGCATCCAGGCTCGACAACGGCTCGTCGAGCAGCAGCAGCGCCGGCTCCATCACCAGCGCGCGGGCCAGTGCCAATCGTTGCTGCTGGCCGCCGGAAAGTTTCGTGGCGTTGCGATCGGCAAGGTCATCGAGCTGCACGGCGGCGAGGACACGCATTACCTTGTCGCGAATCTCCGTGCGTGAAAGGCGCTTCTCGCCCACCTCCAGCGGAAACGCCGCGTTCTGGAACACGTCCATATGCGGCCAGATGGCATGGGACTGGAACACCATGCCAAAGCCGCGGCGATTGGGCGCAACGAATACACCCTTCGAGGACGAATGGACCACGAGATTGTTCACGGAAATCTCGCCGGCGCGCGGACGCTCGAGACCGGCGATCGAGCGCAGTGTTGTCGTCTTGCCGCAGCCACTGGGCCCGAGCAAGGTGAACAGCTGCCCCTCGGGCACGCTGAAGGAAACATCACTCACCGCGGCCACGGTCGCGCCCCGGCCATCGGCATATTCGACGAAGAGTCCCTCGACCTTGAGCATCAGGCGGCCACCGCGAACTTCGTCCCCGCCCAGCGCGCCACCATCACCAGCACGAATAGCGCCGTCATGAACATCACGCCGAGCGCGGAGAGCTCCACGTACTGGCCATTCTCCCACAGCTCCCAGATCACCACCGAGACCACCTCGCTGCCCGGACTGTAGAGCAGGATCGAGCTGGAGAGCTCGCGGACCGAAACGATGAAGACGTAGATCCAGCCGGCCACCAGGCCCGGGCGGATCAGCGGCAGCACGACACGGCGGAAGATCGTGGCCCAGGAGGCGCCGCTCACCTGCGCCGACTCCTCCAGCTCGCGATGCAGCTGCAGCATCGAGGCGCTGTTGTAGCGCAGGCCGTAAGGCATGAAGCGCGTGACATAGGCGATCATCAGGATCCAGAGCGTGCCATAGAGGCCCATGTCGACGTGCAGGTGGAACACCATCAGTGCGAGCCCCAGCACCACGCCGGGGAACACCATCGGCAGCGAGGCGACGTTGTCGAGCAACCTGCGTCCTGGCAGCCGCGACTTCAACACCGCCCAGGAGATCACCGCGGTCAGCAGCATCACCAGCGTGGCGCTGCCGAAGGCCAGCAGCACGCTGTTGCCCACCGAGCGCAGGAAGTTCGGATGCGCGAGGATGAAGCGATAGGGATCGAGCGTGAGGTTCTGCGCTGCCTGCAGCGATGGCACCGAGTAGAACTTCTGCAGCGACGACCACAGCAGGATCGCAAATGGCAATGCCACCACCAGCAGGAAATAGGTGATGAAGAGAGCGGCGGCTAGCCAGCGCCACGGCCCCAGGTCGATCAGCCGCGGGCGAAAGCCCTTCCCGGTCACCGTCGCATGGCGCTCGCCGTTGCCGGCGAGGCGCGACTGGTAGAAGAGCCCGGCCGCTGCAAGCACCAGCAGCGCCACGGAATACGCCGAAGCCAGCCCCAGCTCGCTCGGATAACGATGCACCGCCTGGTAGATCGCGGAGGTAAACACCGGAATACCGGCCGGCGTTCCCAGCAGCGCCGGCACCTCGAACGATTCGATCGAGCGCACGAAGAGGATCAGCAGCGCCGCGAAGATCGCCGGCCACGCAAGCCGCAGCGTGATGCGCCGCGCCACCTGCCAGGTGCTCGCGCCACTCATCGTCGCGCTCTCCTCGAGCGACGGGTCCATGGAGCGGAAGGTGGCCGACATCAGCAGGAAGGCCATGGGCGAGTAGTGCAGTCCATCGACCCAGATCATCCCCGCCATCGAATAGATGTCGAACGGCGCGTCGATGCCGAGCCACGCTTTTGCCGCCAGGTTCACCAGGCCGATGCGCGGGCTCGCGAGCAGGATCCACGCGACGGTGAAGAGTATTCCCGGGATCACCAGCGGGACAATGGCGAGGGCGAAGAACAGCGACTTGAAAGGTGCGTTGGTGCGCTCGTTCATCCACGCTAGGCCGGTTCCGACGGCGAGCGAGAACACAGCCGTGCCGGCTGCGAAACACAAGGAGTTCCGCAACAGCAATGCCGTCTCGCGCGAGGCGTAGGCGGTGGCGTAGTTGCCCAGAGTGAATTGCGCCGCACTCCCCGCAGACTGCGGCGTGAAGAAACTTTGCCACAGCAATACACCGAGCGGGACCAGCGCGAGGTACGCCACGATGCCGACGCAGAGTGCGATCAGCGCCCATCCCCGGTCGAAGCGCCGCGGGCTTGGCGTCATCGGTGCGAGTGGGTGCCCGGCCCATGGACGTGCCCATGGTGGCGCGAGCGTGGCGCGCGCGGGTCCTGCGTGAACACCAATGACTTGATCGTGACCGGCACCGTGTGCGAAGGCATGCGCACGCGCCCGAGGTCGATGTAGTCGAAGTCGCGTAGCGAGACCCCGTCGATCACCAGCACCTCGGAGGCGACCTTCCATTCCTCGCGCAGCAGCGCGCCCAGTGAATGCGCGATGTCGCCGTCGATCACCAGGAACACGGGGCGTGCCTCGAGCAACGTCATCGGCAGGCCCTCGACGATTCCGCGGGCGAGCGCGGCCAGCCGTGCGTATGAGGGAGCACCTTCCCAGCGGAACGCGAGCGCAACCTCGACGCCCCCTTCGACAAGGTCGAACGCCTTGAAGTGGCGCTGGATCGCCTGGGTGACGCGTGCCGCATCGATATCGCCCGCCAGGCAGGCATCCGGGCGCAGCACCTGCAGGTTCTTGCGCGGCAGCAACACGCCAGGATCCGAGATGTAGACCGTGTTGCCCGAGAGCTGCACGCTGTATTCGGAGGCACCAATGGCAGTCGCGCGTATGCACTCGCCCGCGGGAAGCAGCGGGTATGGCAAGGCGCCCGCCTCCATGCGCCGGCGCAGCGCATGGCCCAGCAATTTTCCGAGGTCGCCGAAGTCGCGCTCCTCGCGCCCGTAGACATATTCGGCCACGCCGCCGGAGAACATCACGCCGGCGATGCCTTCCACCGGTTCCAGAGGGTCCGTGAGCCAGAGCGACGAGACATCGGCGTGCGGCGATTCCTGGGTCAGCGCGCAGACGAGTGCATCGGCCATCCACTCGGCCACGGTTTGCGCCTGCGCAGCGGTGGCGTGAACACCGAGCGACCATTCGATTCCGGCGTGGGCAGCCAGCCGCTTTCCGGCGGGATCGAGGCGCGCCACGCGCTCACCCTCGAGCACCGCAAGCCGTCCACCGAGGTGAATCGCAGCGGTATGGACAACCGTCCCGTTCTCCACCAGCGCGAGCTTGGTGGTGCCGCCGCCGATATCCACGTTCAGCACCGGCGCCTTCAGGTCGTGCGATGCGCGCGCCGCACCCGAGCCGTAAGCCGCGAGCAGCGACTCCATGTGGTGTCCCGCGGCGGCGCAGACGAATTCCCCACCCATCTCCGCGATCACGTCGGCGATGGCGCGTGCGTTGCCACGCCGCACCGCCTCGCCGGTAAGGATCACGGCGCCGGTATCGATCCTGTCCGGATGGATGCCCGCCGCGGCGTAGGCGCGATCGATGATCTCGCCGATCGCGGCCTCGTCGATGCGCTGCTCGTCCTGGTAGGGCGTGAGCGACACCGGGGACTGGTAGATCGTCTCGCGCGTGACGGCGAAATAGCGGCTGGAGAGTTCCTCGGACATGCGTTGCATGCCGATGCGCGAGAAGATCAGTTGCGTGCCCGAGGAGCCGATGTCGATGCCCACCGAGACCAGTTCGACATGGTCCCGGGCGCGCAGCGCGTCGCCATCGGATCCATCCGCCGCGAGGTCATCGTGGTCATGGTCGAACTCGCCACCCGGGTGCTGATGCGAGGAATCGGCCCCCGACAGGTGGTCCTGCAGCGAGTGCTCGCCGGCGGCGTTCCCGGCCACTAGTAGAAGCGGTCGAAGTGGACTTGTGGAAAAGGCACGCGCTTGTCGATCAGCATCCGCTGGATCGCTTCCGCCATCGGCGGCGGGCCGGCGAAGTAATACTCGAAATCCGCCCAGCGATCGCCGATGAATTCGCGCGCGTGTTCGTGGATGAAGCCGCGCTTGCCGCTCCACTCGGGCGAATCCTCGGAGGTCGAGACCGCGACGTGGAAATGCAACCGTTCGCCGAAACCCGGCAGCGCGCACATTTCGGTTTCCCCGCAAAGGTCGGGCACCGTGCGTGCGCCATAGAACACATGCACTTCGCGGCCGGCGAGCGACGGCGTGCGCATTGCGCCGCGGGCGATCGAGAGGATCGGCGCAAGACCGGAGCCTCCGCCGATGCAGACGATGTCGCGCGGGCTCTCGGTGCGCAGGTAGGCGAGGCCGTAGGGGCCGTCGAGCCCGATCGAGCTGCCCACCGGCACCTTGTCGAAAAGTGTCACCGTTCCCGTTCCTCCGGGCACGCGGCGCACGATGAATTCCCAGATGCCATTACCCTCGTCGACGTTCGACATCGAATAGGTGCGCGGGTCAGCGAGGCCGGGAAGGTAGAAGAGCGCGTACTGCCCCGGCAGGAATCCCGGAGCGCCCGCTTGCGCCTGGAAGCGGAATTCGCGCATGTCGGCCGTCAGATCGCGGCAGCCCAGAAGTTTCGCGCCGAATCGCGCCGGCCGATGCGCGGGCACGTTCTCGGGGCGCAGCCGCAGCTTGATGGAGCAATCGCTATCGGGGCGCGACTGGCAGGCGAGCACCCGGTTCTTCACGATGTCGCGCTCCTGCAGTCCCGGAGCATCGGAGCGCAACGAGGTCACCTTTCCTTCAACCAGCTCGACCTTGCAGGTACCGCAGGCGCCGGCGTTGCACTCGTATGGAAAGCCCAGGCCGGCGCGAAGTCCGGCGCGCAGCAGGGTGTCGTCATCGGCGCATTCGTACGCCGTGCCGTCGGGCAGCTTGATGGAAAACATGGGCTGGCCGCGCCCGCTCAGGACGCCGTACCTTCAGGCGTGCGCAACGCCGCTCGCATCGCCACGAAGTAGGCGACAACCACCGCCGCCACTACCGCGGCGCCGGGCGCGAAGCCCCAGGTCTCCATGCGCTCGTCGACCGCGGGCAACAGGTTGCGCGCCGCCGCCATGGCGGCAATCGCCAGCGAGATGCATCCGATGGCAATGCTCATCACGCGCGAGGCCGCGGCCGCACGCTGGTCCGCGGAGTGCACCAGGCGGCTCACCCAGAGGCCGTTGAGCGCATCGGTGGAAGCCATGCCCGCGGTGAAGACCAGTCCCAGCATCGCGGCGAACCATCCACCTGCTACATGCGAGCCGGTTACGGAGAACAGCACTGCCTGGCTGATGGTGTCGAACGAGAGCGCGAAAGCTGCGCCGACGGCGGCGATCAGCACCGGATGTTCGGCCTGAGTAAGGCGCGCGAACACCCGGCTGCGCAGTCCAACCGCCCTCACGAGCTGCCCGCGCGGCGTGCGCCAGGCGGCGGCAAGGTTTGCCACGCCGAGCAGCGTGAGAAATGCAATCGAGATCCAGGCGCCGGTGTTCTCGAGCCAGGCCGGCGATTTCCAGCCGGTGGCAACCGTGGCGACGATGATTGCTACCGCCGTCACCACGGCGCCGTGGCCAAGCGAAAACAGCAGGCCGGACCAGCGCGCCACCAGCGGGCGGCTGCCGGCATTGAAACGCGTGAGGCCGTCGATGGCCGCGAGGTGGTCGGCATCCAGCCCGTGCTTGAGGCCCAGCAGGAAAACCACTGCGATGAGCGACAGCCAATGGCTCGGCAGGGATTCCACTACGAGGCTTGCGTCATGCAGAACTTCATGGGCGAATTGTCCGTGGGGAAAGTTGACCATGGAATGAAACAGCCGGTCAATCCGGGATTATCCCTGCCTGTTGGCAAAGCTTTCTCCGGCCCTGCCGCAACCCGTCAGCCCCCATTGGAATATCCAACAACGAAGATGCCACCGGCGATCATCGCGATTCCCACCCAGCGCAGCGCGGAGATCGGTTCGGCCAGGATCAGGGCGGAGGCGAGGATCGTCGCGATGAATTGCGCCACGGTGAACGACTGCGCCACGTTAAGCGGCAGGGTGCGCAGCACCACGGTGTAGATGAGGCCGGCGGTGCCGAAGCTGGCGAGGCCCGCGATGATGCGCCAGTTGAGCAATTGCGCGTAGAGCGCGCCGCCCGCCTCGCGACCCATCACCGCGCCCGTCTTCAGCAGCAAGTTGGCCACCACGGTGCAGGTGATCATCGCCGCCACCATCAGCGCGATCCTCATGGCCTGGCCTCGCGCACGCGGCCGCCGAACTTCCACGAATTGCCGTTCCTCATCGTCATGTAGGTGCTCCCGGGCTCGATGTCCGCATTGTCCGCGAGCCAGCCCTCGAGTGTCTTGCGGTCGAGGTAAACGGTCTGCGGGGTGACCAGCTGGTCGAACGCCACGTGGCGGAAGAACGCGAACTCGCGCTTTGCGATCCACCGGCTGTAATCGTAGAGCGGCAGCAGCCGCAGCCCGTGCCAGCTCGGCAGCGCGCGCAGCATCTTCGCGTAGAGGTAGTAGGGAAACACGAGCGGCGTCGCCAGCGCGTACTTGGTGAGCCACCACGGCAGGCGCGAGGCAACACGCCGCAGCGGCTCGACCACCGCGATCACGATCCCGTTGCCCTCGCGCGCATAGACCCAGCAGTGAAAGCGGCCGCCGGGGCGCGTGTTGCGGACCACGGAACGGAAGCCGGCGTCGGGCTGCTTGAGGTGGTGCAGCACCCCGATGCTGTACGCGACGTCGTAGCCAGGGCTCGTGAACGCCACCAGGTCGTCCTGGCGGACGCTCCAGTTTGTGGCGCCGCTCGCCTCGAGGTTGGCGCGTGCGGAATCCACGGCGGCACCGAGGTCGATGCCATCGAGCTGGGCCGGGTTCCAGCGCACCACATGCACCATCAGGCTGCCGTTGCCACATCCCATCTCGAGCACCCGCTTGCCTTCGATGTCGGCCGGCTCCAGCGGATCGAACCAGTCGGATACCTGCTCCGGCGTGTAGACGGAGCCCTGGGGAAGGTTGTTCCAGGAGTTGGCGAAGGCGTCGGCAGTCTGCTGGTCGATGCCGCTCATGCCAGCGCCTTCCCATGGTATTCAAGGGCCAGCAGGCACCAGAGCGCCAGGCGATGGTCGCGCTTGCCGGCCTTGTGCTCGGCCAGCTGCTTCGCGGCCCAGGCGGGATTTCCGACAGCCGCGCCACCGCGGGAAAAGCCGTCGTCATTCCAGGCGCGCAACCATTGGGTGATCGGAATGCCGAAGCCCTTCTTGCTCCGTTGCAGCACTTCGTCGGGCACCACGCCACGAAGAGCCTGCTTGAGCAGGTACTTGGTCTGGCCGTTGCGGTACTTGTACTGGTGCGGGATGCGACGCGCGAACTCCGCGACATCCTGGTCCAGGAACGGCGAGCGCACCTCGAGTGAGCACATCATCGAGGCGCGATCGGCCTTCGCCAGGATGTCGTCCGGCAGGTAGAGCCGCGTGTAGAACTCGAGTGTCTTGTCGACCATGTGCATCGAGGGCGAGGAATCCCAGACCTGGATCGCTTCCTCGTAGAGGTCTTCCATGGAAACCGGCTCCTCGAAGAGCTCGCGGATCTCCCCCGCATCGAGTGGGCCCAGCCACGTGGGATTCCAGTACGGCGGCGCATGGCACGCGCCGCGCAGGCCGCGCTTGATGCGGAACTCGAGGCTCATGTTCTCGGGCGAGACCGGCAACAGCTCCGCAAGCCGGCGGATGCCACCGCGCACCGCTGTGGGCACCAACGAGTCGTACCAGCGCGCCACACCCAGCGCCTTGAAAGGATCGTAGCCCGCGAACAGCTCGTCACCGCCGTCACCACCAAGGGCCACCGTGATGCGCTGGCGCGCGAACTCGCAAAGCTGGAAGGTTGGCACGATCGAAGGATCGCCGAACGGCTCGTCGAGGCGCCCGAGCACCCGCGGAACCAGCTCGCGCGCGCGCTCGATCGACAGGATCTCCTCGTGATGCGTGCTGCCGAAATGCGCCGCCACCTTTCGCGCGTATCCGGACTCGTCAAAGCTCGGCTCGCGAAAGCCGATGGAGAAAGTCTGCACCTGGCCCTTGGGCAACTGCGCTGCCGCATAGGCCAGTACGGCGCTGGAGTCGACGCCGCCGGAGAGGAAAACGCCGAGCGGCACATCACTCATCAGGCGGCGCTTCACGGCCTGGGAAAGCAGGTGCCGCAGCTCCTCGCCCCACACCTCCTCGGGCTTGGCCGGGATCGACGACGGCGGCTCGATCGAGAACTCCCAGTACTTGCGGATACGGACCACGCCCGGCTCGGCGAGCGAAAACGTCATCTGGTGCCCGCCTGGCAGGCGGGAGACGTCTTCGTAGAGCGAGCGCGGCGAAGGAATGAAGCCGTAGGCGAAGAGTTTCTTCAGCGAGGTGCGCGAGACGCGGCGCGGCACGCGCGGATGGCGCAACAGCGCGGTCAGCTCGGAGGCGAAGGCGAAGAACCCCGGCGCGCAGTGGTAATAGAGCGGCTTCTTGCCGAAACGGTCGCGCGCCAGGAAAAGCCGCGCGCGCATTCGATCATGGATGACAAAGGCGAACATGCCGTTCAGGCGCGACGGCAGCTCCTCGCCCCACTCCTTGTAGCCGTGCACCAGCACCTCCGTATCCGAGTGGTCGGTACGGAACACGTATCCCCTGGAGACCAGTTCGGCGCGCAGCTCGAGGTGGTTGTAGATCTCGCCATTGAAGATCACTCCTACCGTGTGCTGCGCATCCCACATCGGCTGCGCGCCCCCGGCCAGGTCGACGATCGCCAGGCGCCGGTGCAGCAGGTGCACGCCCGTGGAAGGATCGACCTCGATGCCCTCGCCGTCCGGGCCGCGATGCACAATCGCTGCTCCCATGGCGCGCAGGTCCTCAAGGGTGCCGGCGCCGACGAATCCGGCCAGGCCACACATCTAGGAAGGATCGCGGCTGAGGTTGCTGGTGCTCTTCACCAGGTACACGGCCTTTCCCTGGGATTCGTAGTAGGTGCGCATGATGATCTCGGCAAGCAGCCCCATGAGGATGCTCATGCCGCCGGTGACGAACAACATCACCACCAGCAGCGGCAGCGGGGTCTGAATGAACGAGGTGTTCTCGAAATACTTGAGGTACACGGCCCACACGCCGGCCATAATCGAGACCGTGATCGCGGCGAGGCCGAAGCCGCCAAAGACGTAGATCGGGCGGTTGGCGTATTTCGCCAGGAACTGCACCACCATGAGATCGAGCACCACCTTGAGCACGCGGTCCACGCCGTACTTCGACTCGCCATGGATGCGCGGATGGTGGGTGACGGGCACTTCGGCCACGCGCCCGCCTTCCCAGGACGCGTAGATCGGGATGAAGCGGTGCATCTCGCCATAGAGCTTCACGCCCTTGAGCACGTCCTTGCGATAGGCCTTGAGCGAACAACCGTAGTCGTGGAGGTGGACCCCGGAGATGCGCGAGATGAGCCAGTTGGCCACGCGGCTCGGCAGGTTGCGGCGCAGCGCATGGTCCTTGCGGTCCTGCCGCCAGCCGGAAACGACGTCGTAGCCCTCCTCCAGCTTGGCCAGCAGCTTGCCGATATCCGCCGGGTCGTTCTGCAAATCGCCATCCATCGGGATGATGATCTCGCCCGAAGCGTAGTGGATGCCCGCCATCATCGCCGCCGTCTGCCCGAAGTTGCGGCGGAAGTGCACCACCTTTACGCGCGCATCGCGCTTCGCCAGCTCGTCGAGCTTCGCTTCGCTGCCGTCGTTGCTGCCGTCGTTGACGAGGATGATCTCGAACGGACGGCCGAGCGGCTCGAGCGCCGCCAGCAGGCGATCGTGGAGAAGCTGGAGGTTGTCGGCCTCGTTGTAGATCGGGATGGTGATGGAGAGCATCGCCTCGGCTTTCATGCGCGTCGGAAGGCGCCGATGAGGCTCACGCCGCGGCGGTAAGGCGTCGCGGTGCCGCGGACGACGCCGAGCAGGCGCGCCAACTCGCCCGCGAAGGTGCTGCGCAACACGGCGTTGGCGGGCCGCGGCGGATAGGACAGGTCGATGCCGCTCACGCCGGCCGCGCGTCCGCGCAGGCGGGACACCGCGCGCACCGCCCGCACGATCGGATACAGGCGCGACATGAAGTGAGAAATGAAGACGGGCTGCAGCGGCAATCCCGCGACCGAGCGTTCCAGCATGGCGACATCGTAGCGCCGGAAGTGGCCCATGCTCACGTCATGCGGGCTCCAGAGCTTCATGTCGGCGGGAACCGTGATCACCAGCATGGCGCCCGGCTTCATGTGGTCGACGACGCCCTTCAGGAGCGCTCGATCGTCCTCGACGTGCTCGATCACGTCATTGAGCAGCACCACGTCAACCTTGCCGATGGCCGCCTGCGCCTCGACGGAGGTGCCCACATGAAGGTCGAACTGCGGATGCGCGGCACGGGCGAACTCGATCGCATCCGGTGAAGGGTCGTAACCGATGCACGCGTACTGCGGATGAAAGGCGGTGAGCGTGGATGCCACGCCGCATCCGATATCGATCACCGATTGCCCCGGCTTCGGCGGCGCGATGGCGTCGACGATGCCGCGCACGATGGTGCGGCGCGCCACGAACCACCAGTGCGTCTGCTCGGCAGCGGCGAAGGCCGCGAAGATGTCGCGGTTGATCATCGCGGCACCAGGTTCATGCGGTCGAATACGTACATCGTTTCGGCGACTACCGCCATGGGTTTCACGGTGCGCAGCTGCGCGTACGGATCGCCCTTGGCGTAGTTGCCGGTGAGCAGCGTCGCCGAGATCACGAGGTAGCGCGGAGAGCTTGCGGATTGCGCCGGCGGAAGCTCGAGGAAACTCGGCAGCGGCACGTAGCGGATGCCATAGCCCTCGGGAAGCGCGGAGCCGAAGTACGCAAGGGCCACCTCCTCGATCCCGCGCTCGCGCATGAACGAGCGCAACGCGACCAGGCCCTGGCCCCAATCGGTGCTCGAGTCGACGAGAGTCTCGTGCAGCGCGCGCCCGCGCGAATAGTCGCTCAGGTACGAGAGGAAGAATGGATAGTGAGTCACCGTGGACAACACGTAGGTCGCGAACACGGCGCCCAGGGCAAGTCGAGTGGCCTTTTGCCCGGCGCTTGCAACCTGCGCCACGCCCAGCGCGAGCAGGATGCAGAGGAACGGCATCATCGGCAGCGCATGGCGCACCCCGATATTCACGCGCGAGGCCAGCAGCGCGCCGAGGAAAAGGCCCGCGCCAAGGACGGCGGGGCGCGCGGCATGTATCAGCCACTCGCGCCACCGCCCGCCGCGCACCACGCGCCAGCCGGCCACCAGGGCGACGAGCATGAACACATGCAACGCAACCGGGGTCTTGAGCGCGAAGGCCACCGGGAAGAAATACCACCAGCCGCCGATGTTGCGTTCACCCAGCAGGAAGGCCGGGCGCCCCGCGAGCGACGAGCGCGTGATCTCGCGCAGGCCACTGAAGAAGTCCGCCAGGCGCCAGTCGCCGAGGTAGAGGAGCGCGATCGTGAGGTAGACAATAACCGCGAAAAGCGGCACCGCCAACGTCAGCGCGCGCCGCCATGCCGCGTCGCGAGCGCGCCCGGATAGCGCCTCGCACAGCAGCATCGCGACCAGTATCGGCCCCAGGACCACGGCGCTGTACTTCACGCAAAGCGTGAGCGCGCAGGCGAAGGCGGCCACTGCAACCCGCCCTGGCCGCAGGTCTCGAACGGCGGCATCAAGCGCGAAGACGCTCACCAGCAATCCAAACGCCAGCGGCACGTCGTTGTAGGCCACGCCGGATTGCGCCAGCAGGTCCGGAAGGAATGCGAGGAGCGCCGCGGCCAGCAGCGCCGTGCCCGCCCCAAGCGAGCGACGCGTGAGCCAATACGTGCCGAGCACCGTGAGCGTGCCGAAGATGAGGGCCACGAGGCGCGTCGACATGATGATGCGCTCGGGGAAATTGCCCACGCCCCAAAGCAGCGCGCGCGCGTAGTGGTAGCGCGAATACCAGTTCCAGTTGCTGGTTTCTTCCGAGGGAAACCTGTCGGCCGTGAGGTACGCGGGGATGCCGTACATGTATTGCGCCAGCCGGGGATGGTCGTTGACCATCGTGAAGTCGCCGGTTGCGAACCCGCGCGCGCCTACCGCGGAGAAAATGACCTCATCGAAAGTGACCGAGGTGCGCAGCATCGCGCTGCCCGCCAGCACGGCGAACACCAGCGCGAGCAGCATGGCGAGCTTGTTGAAGGAAAGGCGCGGTTGCGGTGCTGCCGTGGCGCTCATCGACCCCAGTATAACGACGCCCCCGCGGATTCAACCCCGCAGCCGCTCGATTCCACTAAAATTGCCGCCATGAGCACCAGGATCATGCCCCTTGCCGAGGCCATCACACGGTTCGTGAAGGACGGGCAAACCGTCGCGATGGAAGGCTTCACGCACCTCATCCCGTTCGCCGCCGGCCACGAGGTGATCCGCCAGCAACGCCGCGGCCTCACCCTGGTGCGGATGACGCCCGACATCATCTACGACCAGTTGATCGGCATGGGCTGCGCCACCGGCCTGCAGTTCTCCTGGGGCGGCAATCCGGGCGTGGGCTCGATCCACCGCTTCCGCGACGCCATCGAAAACGGCTGGCCCCATGCGCTGGCGGTGCAGGAACACAGCCATGCGGACATGGCCGGGCGTTACCAGGCGGGCGCATCGGGGCTGCCCTTTTCCGTGTTACGCGGCTATGTGGGCTCGGACCTGCCGAAGCACAATGCCAATATCCGCACCATCACCTGCCCCTTCACCGGCGAGAAACTCGCGGCGACGCCGGCCATCAATCCCGACGTCTCCGTGATCCACGCGCAGAAAGCAGACACGAAAGGCAACGTGCTGATCCACGGCATCGTCGGCATCCAGAAAGAGGCGGTGCTGGCCGCACGCGCGGCAATCGTCACCGTGGAAGAAGTGGTTGATGACCTGCAGGCGCCGATGAACGCGTGCCTGCTGCCGCACTGGGCGCTTTCGGCAGTCTGCGTGGTGCCGCGCGGCGCGCATCCCAGCTATGCCCACGGCTACTACGGGCGCGACAACGCGTTCTGCAAGGCGTGGGACGCCATTTCGCGCGATCGCGAGGTGTTCCTTGCGTGGATGAAGCAGCACGTGATGGGCACGAAGACCCACGCCGAATTCCTGCAATCAATCAACGCCTTCACCACCGCGTAGGCGGGGGCCAATCGATGAAATATACCGCCACCGAAATCATGACCATCGAGGCCGCGCGCCGCCTCTGCGACGGGATGGTCTGTTTTGTCGGCATCGGCATGCCCTCGGCCGCCGCCAACCTCGCGCGCCTCACGCACGCACCCGAAGTGGTCCTGATCTACGAATCCGGCACCATCGGCGCGAAGCCGGATGTGTTGCCGCTGTCGATCGGCGATGGAGAACTCGCGGCCCACGCCGACACCGTCGTCTCGATTCCGGAAATCTTCCGCTACTGGCTGCAGGGCGGGCGCGTCGACATCGGCTTCCTCGGCGCAGCGCAGGTCGACCGCTTCGGCAACATCAACACCACCGTGATCGGCGGCACCTACGAGAAGCCGAAGGTGCGGCTACCCGGTGCGGGCGGCGCGCCCGAGATCGCCTCGAACGCGAAGGAAACCTGGATCATCATCAAGCAGAGCAGGCGCGCTTTCGTCGACAAGCTCGATTTCATGACGAGTGTCGGCCACTTCGAGGGCGGCGACTCGCGCGCCAGGTCCGGGGCGCGCGGCAAGGGTCCGACAGCCGTGATCACCGACCTCGGCATCCTCGAGCCGGACCCCGTCACGCGCGAGCTCACGATGGTGGCACTGCATCCCGGCATCACTGCGCAGCAGGCAATCGATTCGACCGGCTGGCCGCTGAAGGTTGCGCCCAACCTGCCCGTTACCACCGCACCCACCGCTCAAGAGCTCGAAGTCCTGCGCGAGCTGCTCGCGCGAACTGCTCAGGCCCACGGCACCCTCGCCGCTGAATAGCCTGACTGGAGATTTCATGACCGACGCCTTCATCTGCGACGCCATCCGCACGCCTTTCGGGCGTTATGGCGGCGCGCTTTCTTCGGTGCGCACCGACGACCTCGGCGCCATTCCGCTGGCCGAGCTGATGCGCCGCAATCCGGGCGTCGATTGGGGCGCGCTTGACGACGTGATCTACGGCTGCGCCAACCAGGCCGGCGAGGACAACCGCAACGTGGGACGCATGGCGCTGCTGCTGGCGGGCCTGCCGGTAGACGTGCCTGCCGCGACGGTGAACCGCCTGTGCGGCTCCGGCATGGAAGCCATCGGGCAGGTTGCGCGCGCCATTCGCGCCGGTGAATCGCAGATCGCCATTGGCGGTGGCGTGGAGAGCATGTCGCGTGCGCCTTTCGTGATGCCGAAGGCCGACGCGGCATTTTCCCGCAGCAACACGATCCACGACACCACCATCGGCTGGCGCTTCGTGAACCCGAAGATGAAGGCGAAGTACGGCATCGACCAGATGCCGGAGACGGCGGAAAACGTGGCGGCAGACTTCGGCGTGACGCGCGCCGCGCAGGATGCTTTTGCGTTGCGCTCGCAGATGCGCGCGCTGGCGGCACAGGCCTCCGGTACGCTTTCGCAGGAGATCGTGCCGGTCACGATCGCCGCGAAGAAGGGCGACCCGGTCGTGGTCTGGAAGGACGAGCACCCGCGCGAGACGTCCCTCGAACAGCTCGGCAAGCTCAAGCCAATCGTGCGCGAGGACGGCACCGTCACCGCCGGCAACGCCTCGGGCGTGAATGATGGTGCGTGCGCCGTGCTGATCGCATCCGAAGCGGCCGCGAAGAAACACGGCTTGACGCCACGCGCCCGGATTCTGGGGATGGCATCAGCCGGTGTCGCGCCCCGCATCATGGGCATGGGGCCCGCGCCCGCCTCGAAGAAACTGCTGGATCGCCTCGGGCTCGCGGTTTCGATGATGGACGTGGTTGAGTTGAACGAGGCGTTTGCTGCCCAGGCCATCGCGGTGCTTCGCGAGCTGGGCCTGGCGGAAGATGCAGCGCATGTGAATCCGAATGGCGGCGCGATTGCACTTGGCCATCCGCTTGGCGCCTCGGGTGCGCGGCTTGTCACCGCCGCGATGTACCAGTTGCAGCGCACCGGTGGACGTTACGCGTTGTGCACGATGTGTATTGGCGTGGGCCAGGGCATCGCGCTGGTGATCGAGCGCGTCTAGCGCATCGCGTCACCGCTATGTTCGCCTCCGCACCGACGCCGCGCGCTGGCGGGCGCATCCTTTACCCATCCCGATCCCGGGCATACCGCAGGCCAATTCCATGAAACTTCCCCACGCCGTCGTCTGGACCGATCACCACGATGCGCAGGTCGTGCAATTCAACGAGGACGAGATGACCGCGCGCAAGCTGCATGCCCCTGTGTACGATACGGCACAGCACGGCAGCGAAGTGCGCTCCGAGCACGAGTTCTTCGGCGAAGTCTGCACCGCGCTGGAAGGCATTCCCGTGATCCTGGTGACCGGATCGCACACAGCGGTGGGTGATTTCAGGCATTACGTCGAGAAGCATCGCCCGCAGATCTCGACTCGCATCGCAGCCTACGACATCGTCGACAAGCTGACCGAGAACCAGCTGCTCGCGCACGGGCGCAAACACTTCGCCTGAAGCCGGGCGGGGCTAGATGAGCCGCGCCGCCGTGTCGATCGTCGCCACCAGGCGATCGCACGCCAGGGCCTCCGGCCTCTTTCCTTCGTTGTAGCCGTAGGGCACGCACCACACCGGGCAGCCTGCATTGCGCGCCGCGGTGATGTCGTTGTCCGAATCGCCGATCATCAGCGTGTCGCCAGGCTCATGCCCCATCTGCCGGCACGCGGCCACCAGCATGTCCCCCGCCGGCTTGCGGGTGAGGCCGTCGTCGCCCGCGACCACTGCTGCGAACAGGCCCGAAACCCCAACGCGGTCGAGCAGTTGCAACGTGAAGAATCGCGGCTTGTTGGTGACGACCGCCATCGGCACGCCCGCCGCGCGCAAGCGGTTCAGCCCGTCCATCACTCCCGGATAAAGCGCGGCCGCTGTGCCCACGGTCTGCGCGTAGTGGGCCTCGAACTTCTCGACTACCGCGTCCAGGTCGACGCCGTCCGCGCCAGCCCGGGCCAGCGCCCTCTCGACGAGCACTCGAACGCCTTTGCCGATCATCGCCTCGACCTGCTTCTGGCCGGGAGGTGCGAGCCCGAAGTCCCTGAATGTTCGCTCCAGCGCAATGGATATCTCCGAGGCGCTCTCCACCAGCGTGCCGTCGAGGTCGAAAATGACGGCACGGATGGAATTGGTAAGATTCATGGGAGCAAGTCAGCGACTAACAATAGCGAGGAGAGACGCATGAAACATTTGGCCTGGGTTCCCGCCTGCGCGGGAATGACATTGAAAATCGCGGCAATGACGATGCTAGCAGGCATCGCGTGCGCGGACACCGTGACCGTCGTCACCTCCTTCCCCAAGGAGCTGACCGAGGCCTACAAGAAGGCCTACGAAAAGAAATATCCCGCCGACAAGGTCGAGATCCTCAACAAGGGGACCTCGCAGGGAATCGCCTACGTGCGCGAGCAGGCCGCCGGGAACCGCCCCGAGATCTTCTGGGCCTCGGCGCCCGACGCCTTCGAGGTGCTCGCTGGCGAGAAGCTGCTGGCGAAGGTCGACATCGCCGCCTCGGGCATCCCCGACAAGGTCGGCAGCTACCCCGTCAACGACCCCGAGGGCTTCTATCGCGGCCAGGCCCTCGCCGGCTACGGCCTGATGTGGAACACGCGTTACATGCAGGCTCACAAGCTGCCCGCGCCCAAGGAATGGTCCGACCTCGTGAATCCGGTCTATCACGGGCACCTCGCGACCTCGGCGCCTTCGCGTTCCGGCACCACGCACCTCACCTTCGAAACCATCCTGCAGGGCGAGGGCTGGGACAAGGGCTGGAACGACATCCTGCAGATCGCGGGAAACTGCGCCGCGGTCACCGAGCGCAGCTTCGGCGTGCCTGATGGCGTGCAGAACGGCCAGTTCGGCATCGGCCTGGTGATCGACTTCTTCGGCCTCGCCGCGAAGAACTCGGGCTTCCCGGTGGAGTTCGTCTATCCGAGCCAGACGGCGATCGTGCCCGCGAACATCGCGCTGGTGGCGGGTTCGAAGAGCCCCGAAGCCGGCAAGCGTTTCGTCCAGTTCGCGCTCTCCGAGGAAGGGCAGATGCTGCTGCTCGAGCCGAAGATCTCGCGCCTGCCGGTGCTGCCGTCGATCTACGCCAAGGCGCCCGCGGGTTATCCGAACCCGTTCAGCGGCAAGATCCAGGCGAAGGTGAACTTCAATTCCACGCTCTCCGAATCGCGCTATTACGTGGTGTCCTCGATGTTCGACCAGATCATCACCTTCCGCCACAAGGAGCTGGTGGCCGCGACCAAGGCAATCCAGGAGGCCGAGAAGCGCGTGGGCGGCAAGCCGAATGCGCAGCTCGATGAGGCGAAGAAGCTCGCGTGGACGCCGCCCGTAAGCGAGGCGCAGTCGAAGGACAAGGAGCTGCTCGCGACCTTCAAGGCGAAGAAGGGTGATACCTCGGCGGTGGCGAAGAAGACGCAGGTCGAGGAGGAGTGGAGCAGCAAGGCGAAGGCCAACTACGAGCGCGCCACCCAGCTCGCGAACGCCGTCAAATGATCGTCGCGATCGCGCTTGCGATCGCGGCCTTCCTCGTCGCGTTTCTCGTTGTCCCCGTGGCGAGCGTCGTGTACACGGCGTTCGCCACCGGCGACGGCGGCTTTACCTTTGCCCACGTGGGCACGTTCTTAGGCATCTCGCTGATGCGCGAGTCGTTCTGGAACAGCCTCTACGTGGCGGGCATGTCGGTTGCCTTCGCTTCACTCATCGCGGTGCCGCTCGCCTACCTCACGGTGCGCTTCCGCTTCCGCGGCGCGGCGGCGATCCAGACCCTCGGCGTGCTGCCGCTGGTGATGCCGCCCTTCGTGGGCGCGGTGGCGATGCAGCTCATCTTCGGGCGCTCGGGCTCGGTCAACCTGCTGCTGAACCAGCACTTCGGCTTTTCCATCCCGTTCATGGAAGGGCTCAACGGCGTGATCTTCGTCGAGAGCCTGCACTACTTTCCCTTCATCCTGCTCAACCTGGTGGTCGCGCTGCAGAACATCGACGGCGCCATGGAGGAGTCGGCGCAGAACCTCGGCGCCTCGGGTTTGCGCCTCTTCCGCCGCATCGTCTTCCCGCTCGCGATGCCGGGCTATGTCGCCGGGGCTTCGCTCGTGTTCGTGAAGGTGTTCGACGACCTCGGCACGCCGCTGGTGCTCGGCACCACCAACATGCTGGCACCGCAGGCCTACCTGCGGATCACCTCCGTGGGCATCGAGGACCCCATCGGCTACGTGATCAGCGTGATCATGATCGTGTTCTCGGTGGCGGCATTGTGGATGTCGGCGCGGATCCTCAAGGGACGCGACTATTCCACGCTGCAGCGCGGCGGTACGTCGCTCGCCAGGCGCACGCTCACGCCTGGGCAATCGATCGCGGCCTATGCCTGGATCTCCTTCGTGCTGCTGCTGGTCCTCTCGCCGCACATCGGCATCCTGCTGATGTCGTTCTCCAAGGTCTGGAGCTTCAGCGTACTGCCCGAGGGCTTCACCATCGCGCACTACCAGACGCTGCTCGAGCAATCGCCGCGGATGATCGGCAACACCCTGCTCTACTGCGGGCTCGCGGCATCCATCGACGTGGTCGTGGGGACCGCGATCGCGTACATCATCCTGCGCACGCGCCTGCC
>JBDSMR010000154.1:0-3106 GCA_039915735.1 Usitatibacter sp.
CCTACGTCGTGCGTTCCGGCGACACGCTCTACAGCATCGCGCGCCGCTACAACACGGGCTATGAGACGCTGATGAAACTCAACCGGTTCAGCGCGAAGACCGTGCTGCAGCCGGGCATGAAGGTGCGAGTGCCCTGAGCGCCGCGCTCAAGCCCACGGACTCCTGATCGCTCGATTCACAAGGTTGGCTCGCTGGTTTCAAACACCGAGGACACAGAGGAAAGAAAAAAGCCTGATGGGTGTTCGAGATATTGCATGCAATTCCACGAACCAATATCGATTTTGTTTTCCTCTGTGTCCTCTGTGAATCCTCTGTGTCCTCTGTGTTGAAAACCCGGCGGTGAATTCGCCCCGCCGCGGACTCGGGCACGAAAACTTCCCGCCCCAAATCCTGTCATCTAGCGTTTGCCGGTGATCTCCGCAAAGAAAGCATCGCTGGAAGGCTCGCGTCCGAGGAAGCGCCGCACCAGGTCCATCTCCTCTTCCTGGCCGCCCTGCGAAAGGATGGTCTCGCGATACTTCATGCCGATTGCAGGATTCATGAGATCACCCTTGAATACCGACAACATGTCGAGGGCCAGGACCTCGGCCCACATGTAGCCGTAGTAGCCGGCTGCATAGTTCGAGGCGATGTGCGCGAAGGAAGCGGGGAATATCGTGCCCTCGACATAACCCAGTGGCGTGGCCGATTCCATCTCCTTCCAGACGGCGAGCGGCGGTCGCGGATTGGTGGAAAGCGCCATGTCGAATGCTGCGTAGAGCCACTGGCGGCCGTAGCGGATGCCCTGCCCGAAGCGGCGCGCCGCCTGCAGCTGCGCGAGCTCCTCGCGCGTGAGCTGCGGGCATTCGGCACAGACCTCCTTGAAGAGGGCCAGCGGCTGCTCACGCTTGGCCCACTCCTGGTACATCATCGACGGCGCCTCGGCGAAGTCGTTTTTCACGCTGGTCCCGGCATGTGAAATGTAGTCGGTCTTCGAGAGCACGCCGTGCAGCACGTGGCCGAACTCGTGCAGCAGCGTCTCCATCTCCTCGAGATCGAGGCCTTCGGCATTGAGGTTGGCTTCCAGCGCAGTCAGCGGCGTGCGCTTGGCGATGACGCTCACTCCGCGCAGCGGGAAAGCCGCGGCATGTGCGTATTTGCCCTCGCGCGGGAAAAGATCGAGGTAGAAGCCGGAGATGAAGGCGCCGGTCTTCGCGTCGACGACATCGTAGTAACGCACATCCGGATTCCACACCGGCACCTTCACGCGCTGGAACTTGACGCCATACAGGCGCTGGGAAACCAGCAGCGTGTATTCGATCGCCTTCTCCGTGGGGAAATACCTGCGCAGCTTCTCCTGGTCCACGGCAAAGCGGGTGCGACGTACCTTCTCCTGGTAATACGCGCTGTCCCAGCGCTCGAGCTTCACCTGCGGCTCGCCGAGCTCCTTGGCCTTCTCCAGGCGCAACTCCTCGAGCTCCTTCTTCTCCAGCTCGGTGACGGCGCCCTTCACATCGGCCAGGAATTTCTCCACCACCTCGGGTTTGCCCGTCATCTTGCGGCGCAGCGAGAAGTGCGCGAAGGTCGGCAGGTCGTAGAGCGCGGCGAGTTCCTTGCGCAACCGGAAGATCTCCTCGAGCTGATCCAGGTTCTGCTTGCCGCCCTCGTTGAACTTGGCGATGAAGTATTTCTTGCGCGCCTCTCCCGACTTCGCGTTCTCCATGAACGGGACATACGAGGGTGAGGAAAGCCGCAGGACATAGTTGCCGTCCTTGTCGACGTTTTTCTCCTGCGCCCGCAGGTAGGCCTCAGGCAGGCCCTCCATCTCCGCGGCCGTGAAGGTCACACGCGTCGGGTCGTCGCGCACGTTGCGGTCGAAGCCCTGGCGCAGCGCCTCGAGCAGGTCGAAGATCTGCTTGGCGCGTGCCCGCTTTTCCTTCGGCAGGGCCACGCCGCTGTCCTCGAATCCCTCGATCACATCCTTGCGCAGCTTGGCCTGGTGCGGGTTCGCCGGTTTGGCGGCCTGCACGCGTTTGTACAGTTTCTCGTTCTGGAAAATCTCGGTGGTGAGCGCAGTGAATTTTGTGAGACACGGCTCCGCGGCATCGCGCACGGTCTTGTCGGGCGAGGCCTCGCCCAGCAGGTAGATCGGGCCGAGCACGTCGTCGATGATGATCTGCAGCTGGTTCCATTCGTTGAAGAGCCCGGCTCCACCGACCTTCCTTTCCATCAACGCGACATGGCGGCGCGTGTTCGCCATCGCCTTCTCGCACGCCTTGGTGAGGGCGGCCGGCGTGGTGTAGACCGGCATCAAGGGGCGCTTCGGTTGAACGAATTTCGCGGCCGCGGCGGGAAGTGCCACGGCCAGAACCGCGAGGGCGATACAGGTGCGCATGATCTAGCCTTTGCCGGTGATGTCGGCGAAGAAGGGTTTGCTGGAGGGGTCGCGGCCGAGGAAGCGGCGGACCATCAGGCTTTCCTCGTCCTGGGTGCCGACACCGAGGATGGTGGCGCGATAACGCGCTCCGACCTTCGGGTCCATGAGATTGCCGCCAAAGGGCGTGAGCAGGTCGCTCGCGATCACGCGTGCCCACATGTAGCTGTAGTAGCCGGCGGCATAGTTGGCGGCGATGTGGCGGAAGGCCGTGGGGAATGTTGTACCTTCGACGTAGCCCAGCGGCGTGGCGGATTCAAGCTCCTTCCACGCCTCGAGCGGCGGGCGCGGGTTCATCGAGAGACTCATGTCGAAGGCGCCCAGCAACCACTGCCGCGCAACCCCAGACGCCTGCCCATAGCGGCGTGCTTCCTCGAGCTTGCGGACCTCGTCCGCCGAGAGCGCCGGGCACTGCGGGCAGACCTGCTTGAAGAGCGCCAGCGCCTCCGGCCTGCGCGCCCACTCCTCGAACATCTGCGAAGGCGCCTCGACAAAGTCCCACTTCACGGTCGAGAGCGCCTGCGGCGCGTAGTTGACCCTGGAAAGAACCATGTTCAGCTCGTGGCCGAATTCGTGCAGCAGCGTCTCCAGCTCGCGCTGGTTGAGGCCGCGCGGGTCGAGGTTGGCCACCATCGCGGCGGACGGACCCCGCTTGGCGATGGTGCTGGCGCTGCGCAGCGGCGCGGCGAAGGC
>JBDSMR010000166.1:0-33139 GCA_039915735.1 Usitatibacter sp.
GCAGGCGCGTGCCACGCTCTCCGCCGCTTCCGCCGGCCGCTATCCGCAGCTTTCGCTGGGCCTGCGCGACAACCGACTGCGCATCAGCGAGAACCGGCCGCTCAGCAACTACAGCTCGGCGCAGTTCGCCACGGCACAGAGCGATTTCGTCGGCACGCTCAACGCGGCTTATGAAGTGGACCTCGTCGGGCGCGTGCGTAACTCCATCGAAGGCGCGCGCGCCAGCGCCGAACGATCGGCGGCCGATTTCGAAAACACCAAGCTGCTGCTGACGGCCGATGTCGCCACCGCGTACTTCAACGCCCGCCAGGTCGACATCGAACTCGACGTGTTGGCGCGCGCCCTCGGGTTGCAGCGCCGCTCGCTCGAACTTGCCAACTCCCGTCACGATCTCGGAGCGTCTTCAGGCCTCGAGGTTGCGCAGCAGCAGGCGCTGCTCGACAGCACGTTGACGCAAGTGGATGTGTTGAATCGCTTGCGTGGGCAATACGAACACGCGCTGGCGACACTCACCGGAACACCTGCGCCGCTGTTTGCGCTCACGCCCGCGGCGCTGCGCATGGCGCCTCCCACCATTCCGCTTGGCGTGCCCTCCGACATTCTCGAGCGCCGCCCGGATGTGGCCGCTGCGGAACGCGCGATGGCCGCCGCCAACGCGCAGATCGGCGTCACGCGCGCAGCGTTATATCCCAGCATCAATCTCGGCGCCTCGCTCGGCAGTGAAAGCCGCGATCTCGCGCAGCTTTTCAACGCATCGAGCCTCATCTGGTCGATCGGCGCTTCGCTGGTGCAGCCGATCTTCGATGGCGGCCGCCTGCAGGCCAACGTCGCCTTCGCGGAAGCCGGATACCAGGCGGAACTGGCAACGTATCGCCGCGTGTTGCTCATCGCCATGCAGGAAGTGGAAGACGGCATCACCGGGCTCGCCGCGTTGGAGCGTGCTTCCAATCAAGCCGCCGCGGCCGTGGCATCCGCATCACGAGTGCTCGAGATGGCCAGCGCGCGCTACGAAGGCGGCGCGGCGGCGTACCTCGAGGTGATCACCGCGCAGCAGGCCTTGCTGACCGCGGAGCGCCTCTCCGCGCAGCTCGAAGGCCAACGCCTGCTGACCGCGGTTTTCCTGGTGAAAGCGCTCGGCGGAGGCTGGCAATAGCAAGGCATTTAGTTATATATATGCCTAGGTAATGGCCCTCCCAAGCCCCATGCTGGACGACACACTCAGTGAAAGTCGAGCATGAGCCACGAAGACAAAAGCACGCAGGACAAGGACATCGTCGTCAACGCCACGAACGCCGGTAATTTCAACACGTTCGTGAACGCCCTCAAGGCCGCCGACATGGTGACAACCCTCAAGGGCATCGGCCCGTACACGGTGATGATGCCCACCGACGCGGCCTTCGCGAAGATTCCGCGACTGCACCTGCAGGACCTGCTGAAGGACAAGGCCAAGCTGGCCGCCACCATCAACCTGCACATCATCCGCGGCGCGTTGCTGGCCCAGGACATCCGCGTGAGCGATTCGCAGAGCGTGCAGGGTGAGATGTTGTCATTCGCCAAGGACGACGGAGCGTTCACGGTGAACGGCGCCAAGGTCACCCGCCAGGAGATCGAAGCCTGCAACGGCGTGATCCATGGCATCGATACGGTGATGACGCTCAAGCACTGAGTTCGCCCGCCTGCGGGGATGGTTTCAGCGGCCCGGACAGATCCCCAGGCGCTGGCGTCCGTTCCCGAGGGCCGCTTCGAACGCCATACCCGCTCCCAGCAGCGTCGCATCCCGACCCCCTGCGGCCATAAGCTGCATTCCCACTGGCATCCCCAGCGCATCGAGCGCCACGGGCATGGTGAGCGCACATTGGCGCAGCAGGTTGGCGATGCTGCTATTGCGCACCATCTTCTGGTTCAGCACCCGATATTGATCCCACGTTGCGAGCTCTTCCAATAGCGGCGGCGAAATGGGGGTGGTCGGAGACGCGATCACGTCGACTGAATCAAAGACGGCGATCGCCTCGCTCGCAAGGTCCTCCAGTGCCGCCTTGCGCCTCAAAAATTCAACGGCAGTGATGTGTGCCAAACCTTCCATGCGGATGCCGATGTACGGGTCCAGCTGCCTGAGCCATTCCGGCAGCTCGTGTTGCAGGAAGGCCAGCAGTTCGGCACCCGAGGTGCCGCCCTCCCGCAATACCTCGAAGGCGCGCGTGGCTTGCGGGAAGTCCACCGGCACCAGCTTGTGCCCTGCCTTCTCCAGCTCTCGCAGGGCGCCGCGAACGCCCTCGACGATGCCCGCATCACAATCGTCCCAGAAGAAGTGCTCCGGCACACCGATGCGCAGTGCATGGGGTTCGAAGCTCGCGAGCTCACCCGGCGGATGGCCAAAAGCGTAGCTGTCCAGGTGGCAAGCCGCAGCGCGGACATCATCGACCGAACGCGTGAGCAAGCCCGGCGAATCGAAGATGCGGCTCAGAGGGGAGATTCCCGCGGTGGACCAGCGATCGATCGTGGGCTTGTAGCCGACATTGCCGGTGAGCGATGCGGGCAAGCGCACGGAACCCGCGGTATCGGAGCCCAGCGCGATGATCGCGGAGCCCTGGCATAGAGATACGGCCGCCCCGGAGCTTGATCCGCCGGGAACGCGGTGGCGCGCCTTGTCCCACGGATTGCGCGGCGTGCCCCAATGGTGGTTCACGCCCAGCGCGCCGAAGGCGAACTCCACTGTATGCGTCTTGCCGACAATGACTGCGGATTCGTGCAACAAGCGGGCGACCAAGGGTCCGGCCGCTTCCCATTTCGCCGGAAGCTGGCGCGCCGAGCCCGCAAACGTCGGCAGTCCCGGGACGCCGTACAGGTCCTTCACGGAAACCGGGATTCCCTGCAACATGCCCGCGTCCGATCCGGCCCCGAAAGCCGCGTCGGCACGTTCGGCAGCGCGGCGCGCGAAGTCTTCGGTGCGCAGCTTGTATGCGTTGAGCCGGGGCTCGCTCGTGTCCAACGCTTCGAGGGATTCCGTCAGCAGATCCAGGGAGGTGAACTCGCGCGAGCGCAACCCGGAGGCCAGCTCGCGCAGCGATCGATCCATCAGTTGCATCGACGTCGTCTTTCAGCGCGGCGTGCGGCGCGCGGCGGGGTTGGAAAGCAGACTGCCCACCCGGAAGGACTTGCCCGGGTAGTCGGTCTCGGTGTGCAGCACCAACGCCTCGATGAATTTGGCGACGGGCGGGGGAGTGTAGCGCCTCGCATCCCAGATCGCATGCATCCACAGGCCCAGCTGGCGTCCCTTCTGTGTGAGCGGCAGCACACGCGGGTGGCCCTTTTCGAAGCGCACTGTCGAGGGAATGATGGCCAGGCCCAGGCCGCTGCGCACCAGCGCCAGGAGGCAGTGGGGGCTGCCGCTTTCGATCATCACCGGCGGCGAGACGTGCGCGACCTGGCAGGCGCCGTCGAAGAGCTGGCGCGTCATGAAGTCCTTGCGAAGCAGCAGGACGCGTTCGTCGGCAAGGTCGGAGACATCCACGTGCTTGCGCCTCGCGAGCCGATGGTCGCCGGGCAGCGCGACCAATGCCACCAGCGGGAAGAGGGTGCGCGACTTGAGCCCTCGATCGGAACCGAGCGCGCCTACGCCAAGGTCTATCTCGCCTCGCTCCACCGCCTCGGCGAGCTTCGCCGAGCCGTTCTCCACCAGCGAGATGGCGAGGTCGGGATGCGCACGCATGAAACCCGGCAGCACGCGCGCGATTACGCTTTCGAGCGTCTGCGGGGTCGCGCCGATTCGGATCACGCCCTGAGTGCCGGAGGCGAGCTGGTGGCCTCGCGCGGTGAGGGAGTCCATGCCCTTGCGCACCTCGTAGCAGCGCTGCAACAGGTCGCTTCCGGCGGGAGTGAGAAAGACCTTGCGCCCGACCCGATCGAAGACGCGCACGCCCAGCTCGTCTTCCAGCAGCTGCACCTGGCGCGAGATGGCCGACTGGGACAGCCCCAGCTTGGCCGCCGCCGTCGAGAAATTCAGCGCCTCGGCGACCTCGATGAAATAGTGGACGGTCCGCATCTCCATGCCGCATCCTCGCCCAGAACTGGCCTTTTGTCATATTACAAAAACAGATGGTTAAACGTAATAAATGCATTGGACAGATGGATCCGCTTGAACTGATACTGGCCTGTCCGTCGAACGCCATTCAGGGAGAACAACGATGGTTCCCAAGACACACGAGCAGTGGCAGGCACTGGATTTCAAGCGGCTCTTCGCTGGCCGCGCGGCGTTCCTCAATATGGACGCACAGAACAGCATCCTGAGCCCGGAGGGCTGCCTCACCCATGAAGGCATCTGGCGCGGCGCGCGCGACGAAGGTGGCAGCTTCTCCAACATGCTCAAGCTGGCGCACACGGCCAGGCGCGCCGGCATGCACTTCGCATGGCTGCGCTACGACCGTTTCATCGGCGAGAAGGAGCCCACCAACGAGATGGACCGCGTCCAGTACCACTATTGGAACAAGGAATACCGGGGCGACCGCGCGCGCAAGGACTGGGAGTGCGACCTTGTGCCCGAGGTCAAGGCCATCCTGCGCGAGGAAGACCGCAACCTGATCTACCCCGGGTGGAGCGTTTTCACCGGCACCGGCCTGGACCGCTGGCTCAAGCAGTGGGGAGTGGAGACGCTGCTGATCTCCGGTTACCACACCGATTGGTGCATCGAGATGTGCACCCGCCACGCGCGCGAGCTGGGCTACATGCCGGTCGTCATCGGCGACGCGTGCGGCTCCACCCAGCCGCTGCATGGCCAGACGCTGGAGCAACTGAACAACTGCTATGCCCCCGTAATCACGACCCAGGCCGCCATCGGCTACATCGAAGCGGGCCTGCGCACCGACCAGAAACAGATGGCCGGCGCTGCAACCTAGAAAGATCACAAGGACCTCGAATGCTCTCGTTCTCCCTCACCGATGACCAGCTGCGCCTGAAGGAACGGGCGCGGATCTTCGCGCGCGACGTGGTCCAGCCCCGGCTGGCCGACATGGACCGCACCAACCAGTACCCGTGGGACGTGGTGCGCGCCCTGGCCGAGGAAGGCTTCATGGGACTCACAATTCCCAAGGAATACGGTGGCGGCGGGCGTCCGCTCATCGACGCCATCCTGGTTTCGGAGGAGATCGCCAAGGTGGGCGGCGTTATCGCGCGTATCGTCGTCGACGCGAACACCGCGGTGCAGAAAGCCATCGTGGAGTTAGGCAGCGACCAGCAGAAACGCCAGTTCCTGCCGCCCATCGTCGAGGGCGATAAGCCCGTCATCGCCATCACGGAGCCTGAGGCAGGTTCCGCCGCCACCTGGATGACCACAGCGGCCAAGCGCGATGGCGAGCATTACGTCGTCAATGGCCGAAAATGCTGGATCACCGGCGCGGGCGTCTCCAAGCGCTACCTCATCTTCGCCCGCTTCGACGGGCGTGAGGGTGCGGAGGGGATTGGCGCGTTGCTGGTGGAGGCGGATACGCCGGGCCTCACAGTGCCGCGTATCCCGATGATGATGGGCCTGCGCGGCATGCCCGAGGGCGAGGTCTCGCTCATCGATTGCCGCGTGCCCGCCGCCAACGTGCTCGTGGGCCCGGGCGAAGGGTTCAAGAAACTCATGCGCTGCTACAACCTGCAGCGCATCGGCGCGGCTTCAGTGGCTTTGGGAATCGCGCAGGGCGCGCTGGACCTCGCAGCGCAATACGCGCTCGACCGCAAGCAGTTCGGCCGCCCCATCGGAGACTTCCAGGGCATGCAGTGGATGCTGGCCGACATGCACATGCAGATGGAGTGCTCGCGTTTGCTGGTCTATCGCGCGGCCTGCGGAGGCGCCAACGGCTACCCCGACAAACTCGAAGCTGCGGCGGCCAAGGTGTATGCGGCAGAGGCGGCAATCACAGTCACCAACCAGGCGCTGCAGATCTTCGGCGCGGTCGGTTATTCGTGCGACCTGCCCATCGAGCGCATGGTGCGCGATGCACGCATGTTCACCATCGGCGGCGGCACGGCGCAGGTGCAGCGCAACCTCATCGGCAAGGAAGTGTTGAAGCGCGCCGAAGCGTCGCGCGCACTGATGGCGCCCGCCGGCAAACTGGTGGCGTAGCACGACATGGCTGCAGTGCTGGCGGAGCGCGCGCTCCTGGAGATCTCGAATGTTCATGTCGCTTTCGGCGGCGTGGTCGCGCTGGCGGGTGTCGACCTGGAGGTAAGACGGGGCGAGATCTACTCGATCATCGGGCCTAACGGGGCAGGCAAGACCACGATGCTCAACGCCATCAGCGGGGTTTTCCGGCCGACGCAGGGGCGCATCACGTTCGACGGGCACGACTGCAGCCGCAAGCGCACGCAGCAACTGGCCGCACTGGGCATCGCACGCACGTTCCAGAACCTGGCCCTTTTTCGCGGCATGACGGTGGAGGAGAACGTGCTGGTGGGACGGCATGCGCTGATGCGCTGCGGCGTAATCGAGTGTGGCATCCATTTCGGCCGCGCGCGTGCCGAGGAGAAGCGGCACCGCGAGCGCGTGGCCTCGATCCTGGAGTTCCTCGGGCTCACGCGGGTGGCGCGCGAGCCCGCCGACAAGCTGCCCTACGGCTTGCGCAAGCGCGTAGAGCTGGGCCGCGCGCTGGCGGTGGAGCCCAAGCTGCTGCTGCTCGACGAGCCCATGGCGGGCATGAACCACGCCGAGAAGGACGCGTTGATGAAACTGGTGACCGAGATAAACGCCGCACAGGGGATCACGGTGATCCTCATCGAGCACGATATGGGCGTGGTGATGAGCATGTCGCACCGCGTGGCGGTGCTCGACCACGGCGTGAAGATCGCCGAGGGAACTCCCGGGCAGGTAAGCGCCGATGAAGCCGTGATCCGTGCCTACCTGGGCAGCGGAGACGAATGAAAACAACGATGGGAAGGCGCGCATGGGCGAGCTGATATTCGGAATCGAGCTCCTGATCACCGGGATGCTCATCGGCCTCATGTATTCGATGGTGGCCCTGGGCTTCGTGCTCATCTACAAGGCCTCGTCCGTGTTCAACTTCGCCCAGGGTGCGATGACGCTCTTCGCGGCGCTCACCGTGGTGGGGCTCATCCCCCACGTGGGCCTGCTGTGGGCCCTGCTGATCGCGGCCGTGGTGATGTGTGTGGTGGCTGTCGGTGCCGAGCGCATCGTCTTCCGCCCGCTGATGGGCAGCAGTCAGCTCACCATCTTCATGGGCACCGTGGGCTTTGCTTCCATCCTCGAAGGGGCCTCGCAGATCATGTGGGGCACCAAGCCGCGCGGGCTCCAGCTGGGCATTCCCTCGGAGCCGCTCAAGCTGGGCGAGGTCTTCGTCTCGAAGCCGGACCTGATCTCCGCCGCCATCGCCGGGCTGCTTGTCATCGCCATCGTGCTGTTCTTCAAGCGCACCCGGATCGGCCTGGGCCTGCGCGCCATCGCGGACGACCCTGCGGCGGCGGCCGTGGTGGGCATTCCGCTGCGCCGCGTGTGGGCGGTGGCGTGGTCGCTGGCGGGCCTGATCGCGATTGCATCCGGCGTGTTGTGGGGCAGCCGCATCGGCGTCCACTTCGGAATGTCGCTCATCGCCCTGAAGGCGTTGCCGGTGCTGATCATCGGCGGGATCGACAGCGTGGCCGGCGTGATCGTTGCGGGCCTGATCATCGGTGCCGCCGAGGCGCTGGGTGAAGGCTACATCGGCACCTACATCGGCGGCGGCGTGCAGGACGTAATGGCGTACGTCGTGGCGCTGCTTTTCCTCATGTTCCGGCCGTCGGGCCTCTTCGGCCAGACCGCGATCCAGCGGCTCTAGCGCGTGAACCGAATCGCACTCGGGCTGATGCTGGCGATGGCCGTCGCCGCGCCCTTCCTGCTGTCCGAATACTGGATCAAGGCGATCCTCATTCCGACGATCATCTTCGGGCTCTCGGCCCTGGGCCTGAACATCGTCAGCGGATACGCCGGTCTCATCTCCATGGGGCAGGCCGCCTTCATGGCGCTGGGCGCCTTCAGCGCCGTCATTGCGTACGGCCGCTTCGGTGTGCCGGTACCGCTCGCCATATTGCTGGGCGGTACCGTGGCAGCGCTGGTGGGGGTGGTTGTTGGCACGCCGTCCCTGCGCATCAAGGGCCTCTACCTGATGGTTGCCACGCTGGCATCCCAATTCATCATCATCTGGGCGCTGCAGCGCGTTCCATGGACGGGCTCCGGCTCGTTCGCCACGCTGAATACGCCGCCCGTGCGAATCGCCGGCTTCGACTTCAGCACGCCGACCGCGAAGTACTACCTGGTGCTGGTGGTGGTGGCGGTTATGACGCTCTTCGGCTGGAACCTCGTGCGCAGCCGAATCGGCCGCGCGTGGATGGCGCTTCGCGAGCACGACATCGCGGCCAGCATCATGGGCGTCTCGATGTTGCGCTACAAGCTGCTGGCGTTCCTCGTCTCCTCGTTCTATGCGGGCGTGGCGGGATCGCTGGTGGTGTTCGGATGGACGGGTGCGGCGAGCGTGCAGGAGTACGAGCTCGACGTCTCCATCAAGATCCTCGGCATGATCATCATCGGCGGCCTGGGCAGCGTGCTCGGCTCCTTCCTCGGCGCGGCCTTCATCCTGCTGTTGCCCATCCTCATCGCGGTAGCGATGCAACGCGTCGCGGCGCTGACCGGCGGGGGCACGGTGTCGGTCGACGTCCTCGCCAACGCGGAACACGTGGTATTCGGCGCGTTGATACTTTTCTTTCTCATTCGGGAACCGCAGGGACTGGCCAAGCTGTGGTTCGGCTTGGCCGGCTGGGTGGACAGGCGGACAGGCACGTTCAATGCAACCAAGGGAGGTCGCAAATGAAGAAGGCAGGCATGTGGTGCAAGGCGGTATTGGCGGGAGTCGCGGCGGTTGCCGTCGCGGTGCCCTTCGCAGCGCAGGCGCAGCAATACAAGGGAGAGATCCTCCATCCCATGATGGTCACGCGCACGGGGCCGTTCGCAACGGCGTCGACGGGAGTCACCGCGGGACAACAGGACTACTACACGCTGGTGAACATGGCCGGCGGGATCGACGGCTACAAGATCGTGTGGGAGGAATGCGAGTTCGAATACAAGGTGCCGCGCGCGCTGGAGTGCTACGAGCGCTACAAGGGCAAGTGGAAGATGGTCTATCCCAACAGCACGCCCGCCATCTTCGCGCTGGCCGAACGCGTGACCAAGGACGAAGTGCTGGCGATCAACCTGGCCGGCGGCAGGTCGGACTCCAGCGATGGCGAGACCTTCCCGTATCTCGCGCCCGTGATCGCCAACTTCTGGGCGCAGGCTACTTCCACCATCGCCTACATCGGTCAGCTCGAGGGCGGCATGGACAAGCTCAAGGGCAAGAAAATCGCCTACATCCACCTCGACAATGACTACGGCCGCCAGCCGTTCCCGATGTTCGACGAGCTCGCCAAGAAATACGGATTCGAGTGGAAGTCGTGGGCGCTCTCCTGGCCTGCGCTCGAGCAAAGCGCGGCATGGGTGGACATCGCACGCCGCTACCGGGCCGATTACGTCGTGGGCTGGCTCTATGGCCAATCGTGTGCCGTGCCCTACACCGAGATCGCGAAGGTGGGATATCCGATGAACAAATACATCGGCTCGCTCTGGTGCGGCACCGAGGATGACGTGGGCCCTGCCGGCCCGCTCGCCAAGGACACCGTCACCGCCAACTTCCACGGCGTGGGCAAGGACTTCCCGGTGATCAAGGAGATCGAGGCAAAGGTATACAAGGCGGGCAAGGGTAATGCGGATCCGGCGCGCGTGGGTAGCGTGGCGTACAACCGCGGCGTCATCACCGGCATCATCATCGTGGAGGCCATGCGCAACGGCTTGAAGGCGAAGGGCGCGCCCCTCGACGGCAAGAAGGTGCGCGACGGCTACCGCATGATCAAGCTGGACGATGCACGCCTGAAGCAGCTGGGTGCCACGGGACTCATGCCCAACCTGGTGTTCTCGGAGAAATACCACGGCGGCATGGACTCGCAGCTCTTCCAGAAATGGGACGGGACGAAGTTCACGACGATCTCCAAGTGGATTCCCC
Source organism: Usitatibacter sp. (assembly GCA_039915735.1). Classification (GTDB taxonomy): domain Bacteria; phylum Pseudomonadota; class Gammaproteobacteria; order Burkholderiales; family Usitatibacteraceae; genus Usitatibacter. The sequence continues at coordinate 10,062 of JBDSMR010000166.1, forward strand.
CGGACCAGGCGATGGTGCAGGCGAAGATCGACGATTCGGCCAAGGCCTTCCGCGAGCAGACCAAGGCGGCGCCAGCAAAATGACGGCTCCTTCCCTGCTCCGGTTCGCCGGCGTCGAGGTCGCCTACCAGGGCGTGATCCAGGTGCTTCGGGGCATTTCGCTCGAAGTGCGCGCCGGATCCGCGGTGGCGATACTCGGGGCCAACGGGGCAGGGAAGTCCACGACCTTGAAGGCGATCTCGGGCTTGCTGCTGTCCGAGCGCGGGCGCGTCACCGCCGGAACAGTGGAGCTGGATGGCAGGAGCGTCCAGGGCCTCGATCCTGCGGAAATGGTGAAGCTGGGCGTTGCGCACGTGATGGAGGGCCGGCGCCTTTTCGGCCAGCTCACGGTGATGGAGAATTTGCGTACCGGTGCCTTTTCGCGCCGCGACCCGGGCGGCGTGGCCAGGGACCTCGAACGCGTGATGGAGTATTTCCCGCGCCTGAGGGAAAGGCGCGGCATCAAGGCGGGCTATCTCTCCGGGGGTGAGCAGCAGATGGTGGCCCTGGGGCGCGCGATCATGGCGCGGCCGCGGCTGCTGCTACTCGACGAGCCCTCGATGGGCCTGGCGCCGCTGGTGGTGAAGGAGATTTTCGAGATCATCGCGCGCCTGCGCGAATCCGAAGGCGTCTCGATATTGCTGGCGGAGCAGAATGCCACCCGCGCGCTGGCTTTGGTGGACTATGGTTACGTGATGGAAAACGGGCACGTCGTGCTGGAAGGAAGCGCCTCGCAGCTCCGTGAGAACGACGATATCCGCAATTTCTACCTGGGCCTCGGGGACGTCGCCGGCCGCGCGCCAAAACCCCTTGGGGCCCCTTCGTGAGGAGAGGAGCATGAGCGCACAACCCAAGTCACGCCCGGCGCCGATGGTGCCGCCGCGCCACCCGCAGTGGGAAAAGCTCGACATCGCCGGGCTCTTCGCGCTGCCCACCGCGTACCTCGCGATCGGATACGCCAACAGCATCCTTTCGCCCAAGGGCGCGCAGAACGGCGAAAGGTTGTGGGAGCGGGGGCGCCTGCCGGGCGGGGCAATCGGCAACTCGATCAAGCTCATCCACGCCACGCGCCAGAACGGCAATCGGATGATCTGGACCAAGTACCGCATCTTCCGCGAGCAGTATCCGCAGAGTCCCATGGACAAGATCCAGTACGACTTCTGGGCCTCGCACTACCCGGGCTGGACCGAGGAGCAGAAGCAATGGGATTGGCAGCCGGTCGATGAGATCAAGGCGTTGATGCGCCCGGACGATCCCGAGGTCTATTACGCGTCGCTCGGCAACGTCTTCCTCGGCACCATGTTGCCCGCCTACCTGAACATGTGGGGCATCCGCACGGTCCTGCTTTCCGGCTACCACCTCGACTGGTGCATCGAGCAGGCCGCGCGCACCTGCCGCGACATGGGCTACATGCCCATCGTGGTGGGGGACGCCTGCGGTTGCGGGCTGGAAGCCGACGAGGCACCCACGCTGGAGCGCCTGGAAAAATTCTTCGCGCCGGTCGTCTCCACGGACCAGGCGATCGCGCTGATGGCCGAGGGCGCCGCGCGGCGCAAGGGGCCTTGACTGCGGGGCAGCCGGCCGCAGACCTTCTTCCGCTGAAGGGCATCCGCGTGCTGGAGATGGGAGAGCTCCTCGCCGGGCCGCTGGTGGGGACCCTGCTGGGGGAATTCGGTGCGGAAGTGATCAAGGTGGAGCGCCCGGGGCGCGGCGATGTGCTGCGGCAGTTCGGTCCCGCGGTCGACGGCGAAAGCCTCTACTGGAAGGTCAACGCGCGCAACAAGAAATCCGTGGTGCTGGACCTCGGCCGTCCCGAATCCGTGCAGGTGCTGCGCGACCTCATCGCGGCGAGCGACGTGCTGGTGAACAGCCTCCGCCCCGGTACGCTGGAGGGCTGGGGCTTCGAGGAGCAATCGTTGCGCGCGGCATACCCGAAGCTTGTGATCGTGTACGCCTCGGCGTTTGGCCGTGAAGGCCCGCACAGCGATCGCGGCGGCTACGATCCGATCGCCCAGGGGTACAGCGGCCTGAGTTTTCTCACCGGCGAGGCCGATGGACCACCGATGCGCGCCGGCGGCGCGATTCCCGTCTGCGATTTCATGACCGGCTTTGCCGGGGCGCTGGGCGCCATGGTCTCGCTGTATCGACGCGATGCCGGTCAAGCGCCCGGCGCCGGCGGCACCGTGGACGTCGCGCTCTACGACGTGGCGTTCCGCATGCTGGGACCGTTGCTCGCGTTTCGTGACCTCACGGGCAAGGTGTGGAGGCGCGACGGCAACCACAGCCTTGGGGGAGCGCCGACGGGCCACTTTCTGACGGCCGACGGCGAGTGGATCTGCACCTCGGTGCAGAACGACGCGCAGTTCTCCCGCCTGGCGCCGCTGGTGGGGTACGCCGAATGGATCTCCGACCCGCGCTTTACCACGCCCGGACTCAGGACCCGCAATCGCGACGCCATCGAGGAGGTGGTGACGGCATGGATCGCTGCACGCCCGCGCGATGAGGTGATCCGCGAGTTTGCCGCGGCCGACCTTCCCGTGGGGCCGATCAACTCCATGGGGGACTTGGCAGAAGACGCGCACCTGGGTGTTCGCAGTACCTACTGGGATTCACACGAGGGGCGCGCCTACCGCCAGCCCACGCGTGTGCCGAAGGTTTCCCGCGAGGAGCCCACGCATGTTCGCGCCCCGGCGCTCGGTGCGAACACGCGGGAGGTACTGGAAACGGCCCTGGGCTACTCGATGTCGCGCGTGGACGAGTTGGTGCGGGCTGGGGTGATCGGGCCTTAGGGACTCCACTTCACCAGGAAGTCATTCACGGCTTTCGGGTCCAGCTTGCGCATCGACTCGAACTCGCCGTTCTTCTGCGCGTGGACCACCTTGCCGGCTGAATCGAGCACCACGAGTGCGGGCACGCCCTTCTTGAGCGGCACGCCGTAGCGATCACCGATGTCGAGGTTGGTGTCGATTCCCTTCTCGCCCACGTTGACGTGCACCAGGATGAATTTATCCTGGAGCAGCGCGGTGTTTTCCGGTTTGCGCAGGTTGATGTCGAGGACCTTGCAGTCCGGACACCAGTTGCCGCCGAAATCGACCAGCACGCGTTTCTTCGATTGCGCGGCCTGCTTCAACGCGGCGTTGATATCCGCACTGGCGCGCGAGACGTCGGGGTACAACGGGTTCGCCGCAGCCGCGAGCGAGGGGAGTGCCCCCGCAAGCAGCAGCGCGGCGATTTTCAGTTTCACTTCGGCGGAGGCAGGCGCTTCTCGCCGTGAGGCGATTTTGCAACCGGAGGAAACTTGTCGGGCCGCGAATCGGCGATGAAGCCGTCGCGATTCGGCATCGACACCTTCGCCATCGACTTCGCGTCCATCACCGCATCTTCCGGAATGATTTTCGCTTCCGAGAGGATATAGGCCGAGACTGCGTAGACCTGGTCGTTGGTGAGGCTGTCGGGTGTGAGCAGCGGCATGGCCCGCTTGATGTAATCGAAGAGCGTTGTGGCGTACGGCCAGTAGCTCTCGATGGTTTTCATCGGCCCCTTGGTCGGGCTGCTGTTGACCAGCGTGCCGCGCCCACCGATCAATCGATCCCCCATGCCGCCCTGCAGCTTGTCGCCGTGGCACGCGAGGCATTGAGTCTGGTAGATCTCCTTGCCCTGGGCCACGGTGCCCGAGCCCGCGGGCATGCCACGGCCATCGGGCAGCGGCGAGAAGAATTGCGCAAGCTCGGCCTCGGTCGGCGTGGTGCCGAAGCCATAGGGACCCGCTGCGTTCGCCACGCCGCAGGCAGCCGCGAGCGCGATCAACAATGCCGCACGCTTAGTAGTGATGGACATTGGAAACCTTTCCGTCGTTGGCGACGAGCCAGCTCTGGATTGCATTGAGGTGATAAATCGAGCCAAGCGGCCCGTTGGTGCCACGCACCGCGATCAGCTGGCCGAGCGTCGGCTGCACGATCCCGTTGCTGTCAGTGACACGGCTCTGCAGGATTGCCTCCTTGCCGTCCCACTGCCAGGGAATGCGGAATCTCGTGTGGCAGATCGGCAGGATCGGGCCTTGCAGGGCAGCGTCGCGCCATGTCTTGCCGCCATTGAAGGAGACTTCAACACGTTTCACCGAGCCGCGCCCCGACCACGCGAGGCCGGTGACTTCGTAGAAACCCGGGCCGTCGAGCATCATTTCGCCCGAGGGTGATGTGATCACCGACTTGGGGTCCATCTCGAAGGAGAACTGCACCGCCTTGCCACTCGGCAGGATGTCGGTGTATTTCGAAGTCTCCTCGCGCGTCATGAACGGCATGTCCGAGACTTCGATGCGGCGCACCCACTTGATATGGGTGTTGCCCTCGTAGCCCGGCACCATCAGGCGCAGCGGGTAGCCCTGCTCGGGGCGGATCGCCTCGCCGTTCTGGCCGTAGGCGAGGAAGCAGTCCTTCATGGCCTTCGCGAGCGGGATGCTGCGCGTCATCGCCGATGCATCGCCGCCTTCAACCAGCAGCCATTTGGCTTTCGATGAGACGCCGCACTCGTTGAGAAGTGTCGAGAGCGGCAACCCGGTCCACTCGGAAGTGGAGGTGAGGCCGTGTGTCATCTGCACCGTCTTCATCGTGGGTTTGGTCCACTCGGTGAGGCCGTTGCCCGAGCACTCCATGAACATCGTGCGCGAGACAGACGGGAAGCGCCGCACGTCGTGCATCGAATACTTCTTCGCGTTCTTGACCATGCCGTGCACGTAGAGGGAGTGTTTGGCGGGATCAATCACCGCGGTGCCGCCGTGGCTGCGCTCGAAATGAAGGCCTGACGGCGTGATGATGCCGCAGCTTTTCTCCAGCGGCGTCATGGTCCACGACGATTGCTGAGTGGCAGTCTTGAAGCGCATGCGCGCTTCGGTCTCGAACTGGGAGCGCGTGCCGTAGCTGGAGTCCTCCAGCGGGTAGCCCTGCGCCTTGCTGGCATCCGCAAACACCTCGCGCTCGGTTGCGCCGAGGGTGGCGGCGCCTGCGCGATGTGCAACAAAGGCGCCCACACTGCCGATAGCCGCGACGGAGCCCAGGAACCTGCGACGGCCGTGTTGTGGTGCGATGCCCTGCTCGTAATAGGGAGATTCGGGGTTGCGGCGCTGCAAGGCGAGGAATTTCTCCTCCTGCGCCCGTAGCTCGTCGGTGGTCGATTTCTTGCGATCTCCTGCCATGACTCCTCCGCTATCGTTGTTGGGCTGCGTGGCGCCAGCTTACTCCCGTGTGCTCCGGTGTGCTGCGCCCGCTATCATTGGGGGTCATGCCAGGGAGAAAACGTGCCTGAACCCACCCGCAAAGCCCAGATCGACGCCGTGCTGCTGAAGGTTGCCGGAGTCAAGGCCAAGAAAATCGGCGGGCTCGATGCCTACTTCGTCAACGACCGCATGTTTGCCTGCATCAGCGGCGAAGGAGTCGGCCTGCGCCTTCCGGCCGCCACCGCGCGCGACCTCCAGTTTTCCAGGGAAAACGTCGCCGCCTTCAATCCGGGCGGAGTGGGGACCACCAAGGAGTGGGTCCAGATCAACCGGGCCGATGCGACGGCATACGAAGAGGACCTGGAGCTTTTCCAGGCCTCCTTCGATTTCGTCAAGGGTAACCGCTAGTCCTGTCCCGAATCCCATGGATTCTCCCGCGCTCACCGTATCCGCCGCCGTTCGCGCACAACTCGGCATTTCCTGGTCGAAGGCGAAGCAGCTCTGCACCGAAGGCCGGGTGACCGTCGATGGCGAGCGCTGCCTCGATCCCGCGCGCCTGATCCTCAAGGCCAACGTCGTGACGGTGGATCGATTCGCGCCCAAGGTCGAGAAGGGCCCGCTTTCACGGGACGCAATTGTCTACGCGGACAAGGACTTCGTCGTCTGCAACAAGCCCGCCGGCATGCTGAGCGTGGCCGACGTCGAGGGCAACAAGGACACGCTCGCCGACCACATGCGAACGCTGCTGCGGCGCGTGGAAGGCAAGGACGGCCATGATGTACCGTTGGGCGTAGTCCATCGCATCGACCGGGATACCAGCGGGTTGATCGTCTTCACGCGCAGCCCGCTGGCGCATCGCATGCTTGCGGAAGCTTTCCAGGAGCACGACATCGAGCGCCTCTATCACGGCATCGCGCATGGCGAGGTGCATGAGGAGCGCGTCGAAACCTCATTGCTGCTCGATCGTGGCGATGGCCTGCGCGGATCGTTTGGTTACTTCCGCCGCTCCGCCGAGGAGCCGCCCGAGGAAGCCAAGCGCTCGGTGACATTCATCAAGCCGTTGGAGGCGCTCAATGGCGCCACGCTGGTCGAGTGCCGCCTGCACACGGGGCGCCAGCACCAGATCCGCATCCACCTTTCGGAGCTCGGGCATCCGCTGGTCGGCGAAAAAGTCTACATCCGCGAATACACCGCGCAGAAGATCGAGGCGGCGCGCACGATGCTGCACGCGCGCATGCTGAGTTTCGCGCATCCCCGCACGGGCAAGGCGATGAGTTTCGAGAGGCCGTCGCCCGAGGACATGGCGGCGATCGCCGCGAAGCTGCGCGGCAGCCAGGCACCTGTAAAGGACGCTTGACACCTGAAAACCGCGCGCGCATCATGTAAAGCATCCTTTCCATGGGGTGCGAGATGCTGGAACGTGAAGTCAAGAAGGTTTACCTGCGCGAGCTCTTCGGCGCGCTGGCGATCTACGCCGTGGTGCTTGTGGCGGCGCTCCACTTCGGCCGCGCAATGCCGGAGGGCACGGTGCGCACGGCGGTGCTCCTGTCCCCCAGCCTGCCGTTTTTCCTCGCGGTCTGGGCGGTGGCGCGCCAGGTCGGCCGAATGGACGAATACCTGAGGCTCTCCGCCCTCCAGGACATCGCCATCGTCTGCGCGGTGACCGCGGGGTGGACCTTTACTTACGGCTTCCTCGAAAACGTGGGCTTTCCGCGGCTCAGCATGTTCACCGTCTGGCCGGTGATGGGTGGCACCTGGCTGGTGGTGGGCGCCCTGCGCTGTTTTCGCAACCGGTGAAAAACGTGATTCGCGAACTCAGGGAGAAACGCGGCTGGAGCCAGGGCGACCTGGCCGATCGGCTTGAGGTTTCGCGCCAGACCGTAAACGCCATCGAGAACGAGCGCTACGACCCGAGCCTGCCGCTGGCGTTCGCGCTGGCGCGGTTGTTCGAAAAGCCGATCGAAAAACTGTTTTCCGACAAATAGGAGATTCGAGATGAAGATGACTTGCAATGATCGGACGGGATCGTGGATCGGGATTGGCGCCGGCATCGGTGCCGCGATGGGTGCGGCGACGGGCGACATGGGCACCTGGGTGGCGATCGGCGTCGCCATGGGGCTGGTGCTCTCGAGGGGCGGCGGTCGCTAAGGTTGCTTCGCTGCCGCCTCCGCAGCCGCCCGCGAGCCTGCCGCGCCCGCGCCGCCACACGAGCACGAACAGCAGCGCTGCGGCTTGCGCGCAGGCGCCTCGCGCTTCGCGTTCAGGTCCACGCCGAGACGCCCGCCGCAGCGGCTGGCGTCCACATGACCGGGACATCTACTTCCGCGTCGCGCCCTTCGCCGCCTTGCGGGGGCTGCCGCTCGCTTTTCTCAAGGGCTGAGTGCTCGGCTCATGGAGCTTCGCGAAGGTGCTGAGATCGTGCGCGAGGTCGGCGATGCGCTGGATGAGCAGTGGCGCGGCTGACACGCCTATCGTCGCCGTGAATTCCACGGGCGTCATGGGCGGGTCGACATCGATCAATCTCAGCCTTCCGTCCTCGATCCAGCTGCGGTAGTACTCCGCGGGCAGCAGCGTGAGTCCCAGCCCCGCGGCGGCCAGCGAGGAAGCAACACCGAAGCTCTTGCACGTGTAAAGGCGATGGCAAAAGGCGCCGCGCGACCGGAACCAGTCCTCGATCTTGGCGTGATGCACCGATTGCCGAGACATCGCGATGATGGGGAATTGCTGCAGCGTCTGAGGGTCGAGCCGGCCCGTCGGCAGACGCAGCGCGGGGCTCGCCATCCAGGCGTGCTCCACGAAACCCAGGGAGCGCGTGAGGAGCTCGTGGCCTGCCAAGCGGCCGGGCGCGAGCACCAGATCGAGCTGTCCGCTGCGAAGGCGCTCGTAGAGCTCTGCGCTGAGCGCCTCGTCGAGTTCCAGCACAATCTTCGGATGGCGCTCATGCAGCCTGCGGATGAGGCTCGGTAACCAGGTGACCGAGATCATCTCGGCGACGCCCACACGCACAGTCCCCGGAATTCTGTCTGGCGCGCAGATGCGATCGCGCATCTCCGCGCTGAGGTTGATCATCTGCTCGGCATAGCGGATGAGGTCTCGCCCCCGGCCGGATACTCGTGCGTTGCGCTGTGATCGATCAAAGAGCTCGACGCCGAGCTCGTGCTCCAACTCGTGGATGCGCATGGAGACAGTGGATTGCGTCGAGTTCACGCGCTCGGCAGCGGCGGTGAAGCTGCCGAGCTTCGCCGCCCAGTAGAACGTTTCAAGTTGCTTGAGGTTCATGTCGCCCCTTCTGATCCGAGCCTGCGTCATGCGCGTTGAGGTAGCAGGTGCCCCGGTTTCGGCCGGTCCATCAGCATCGCCGGCAGGCGGCGCCCAGCCCCGTCATCCATCAACAATACTCGTGTAAACGTATTTGAATAAATCGCTTGTCCCGATGGGCCTTAGGACTTAAGAATTGGTGCGCGCTCCCGAGAGGACGTACCGTTGGACATCGTGAGGAAGCAGTGGACCGTCTCAGCGACCTTTTATCCGCCCAGTTCCAGGAACCGTCCTTGAGCACCTCGGACCCCGCGCGTCTAAAGCTGACGATCCAGTCGGTGACCGATGAGGCCGAGGGGATCCTTGGCTTTACACTGGTCGATCCACAGGGCGGCGTTCTCCCGGCCTACGAGGCGGGGGCGCATATCGACGTCCATGTCGCCCCTCACCTCGTGCGGCAGTACTCGATTGCAGGCGATCCGGCGGAGCGCGGCCGCTACGTCATCGCAGTGCTCAAGGAACCCGCGGGCCGCGGGGGTTCACAGGCCGTGCACGAAACGTTTCGGCCTGGACAGGTCATCGAAGTCTCCACGCCGCGAAACCACTTCCGCCTGTCCGAATCGCCGGACGAGCATCTGCTCCTCGGCGCCGGGATCGGCGTGACGCCAATGATGGCCATGATCGCCTCCCTCGAGGCGCGCGGCGCTCGCTGGCACATGCACTACTGCACGCGATCGCCCGAGAGGACCGCTTTCCGCGAGCGCCTGGCGCCACTCGTCGACAAAGGCAAGGTCACGCTCCATCACGACGGCGGCAACCCTGAGCGCAGCCTCGACCTGCGCGTGGCGCTGGCTGCGGCAAAGCCGGGAACCCATGTCTACTATTGCGGGCCGCCCGGGTTCATGGCCGCCGTGGGCGACGCGGTGCGCGAATGGCCCGCCAAAAACGTTCATTTCGAGCATTTCTCGGCGCCCACCCGTACCGACGACGTGCGGCCGAACGGGGCGTTCCAGATCAAGCTGAAGAGTTCGGGCGAGGTGTTCGTTGTGCCCGCGGACAAGTCAATCGTCCAGGTGCTGCGCGAAAACGGGCACGAGGTCGATACGTCCTGCGAGGACGGCTTCTGCGGTACGTGCCTGACGTCGTACGTGGAAGGCGAGCCCGAGCACCGCGACACCTTCCTTGATGACAACGACCGCCGCAGGCAGGTGCTCATCTGCTGTGCGCGATCGAAATCCTCGATGCTGGTTCTGGATCTCTGAATGGGAACGAGGGCGCTTCATGGTCACCAATCCCTACAGCGTCACGCAGAACTGCGGATACGCAGCCGGCCTAGGCCTGCTGAACTGGATGCCCATTGCAGGACAGATCGCATGTTGAAAGGCTACGGAAAGACGTCCATTGCCCTTCGCGTGCCCTGCCTGTGTCCCGGCCGCTGACGCGGCGAAACCCAAGGAAGGATTCTCATGTTCTCCGGGATTCTTGTTGCGAATTGTTGGTACGTAGCTGGTTTTTCCGAGCAGTTCAAGCCTCGCAACCTTCATGGCAAGACCATTGCGGAAAGGCCGATCGCATTGTGGCGCGGCGATGATGGAAAGATGGTTGCGTTCGACGACCGCTGTGTCCACAAGCGAGTCCCAATTTCCAAAGGTCGATTCAAGACCGACGGTACCGTGGAGTGCATGTATCACGGCCTTTGCTATAACGGCGAAGGAAAGTGTGTCCTGATTCCTTCCCAGCTGGAGGGCCCGATCCCGAGCAAGGCGAAGTTGCACCCCGTGCCGGTGATGGAGCAGGATGGCTTGGTTTGGATCTGGCCCGGGGATCCTGAGTTGGCAGCACGCGTGGGGCCCCCGCGAACACCGGAGATTGGAGGTGAGCGCTGGGATACCGCCGCTCCGATCGGACCGATGCATCCGAAGGCCAATTACGTTCTTCTCATCGAGAACCTGCTCGACATATCGCATTTCTATCCATTGCATGATGGGAACATCGGCAATGCCGAGAACAGCAAGATTCCCGTGGAAATCGTCGACGAGGTTATCGATGGCAATCGCAAGATAGGCACGCTTCGCCGCGCCTCGAACTACGCGCAACCACCCATGCTGGTCGAGTGGCTTGGCTACGAGGCGGTGGATCGAATTCACACACATTGCATCCTGAGCCCCGGGATCTGCAGGGTAGAGATGATTGCAGCGCCTCCCGGCAAACTCGGAACCAGCGCCGACCGGCGGTACGTGATTTACCACACCATCACTCCGATCGACCGCAAGAGCCACGAGTGGTATCTCTCCGTGAGCTGCCCTTCCGACATGCAATGGTCACTCAACCCCGGCGTATCCCCGTCACAGCACATCTCAGCCACCTTCCCGGAGGTGATAGCTCAGGACTTGTACGTACTCGAGCTGCAACAAGAGATGCTCCAGCTCCCGGATAGCGATTCGTACACGGAGGTTTACCTCAAGGCAGACGGCGCGCTTCTGCGCGCGCGAAAGGCGTTGAAGGAAATGGAAATGCAGGAGCAGGGAAAGGCCGCAACGCAGGTCAAGGCAGGAGTCTCGGGGTAAGCCGCCGGTCGCGGGGAAGCCACGGAAACAGAAGTCCTACTGATGTGCACCAGGAGGAGGAAATATGTCTAAGCGATTCGCTGTTTCTCTGTTTACAGTGCTTCTTGGGGCATTGGCTTCAGCAACTGCCCATGCGCAAGAGCCAATCAAAATCGGCGTTCCGATGACGCTGAGCGGAATTGCCGCGCAAGTCGGAGTGGACAATCGCAATGGCATCCTGCTCGCGGCGAAGCAGAAAAAAACCCTTCTGGGGCGCCCCATACAGCTGATCGTGGAGGACGACGAAGGCAAGCCTGATGTTGGCTTACGGAAGGCAGAAAAAATGATCTTCCGGGACGGCGCCGTGGTTCTACTTGGCGTCGCGTTCACCAACGTGGGTCTTGCGATCGCAAAAGAGGCTGGGCGACTCGGCGTCCCATTTGTCACGACAAACGTCATGACCCCGGATTTCTACAACATTCACAAGTATGTTTTCCGAGCCGGCCAGTTGGCTGACGACCAAACCGCGACGGCCAATGTCAAGGGCATCGTCGCCATTCCCGATCTGAAGAAGCGGACCTACTACGTCTTGGCGGACGACTATGCCTGGGGGCACAGCTGCGCCGAGGCGTTCATAGAGCTCGCCAAGGCACACGGGGTAAAGGTTCATAGCACGAAGTACGACAACGCCGCGCTGAATGTCACGGATTGGGCGCCCTTTGTGAGCAAGATCGCCGCTTCCGGCGCGGACGGTGTCTACTCATGCCTTCGCTCGCCCATTCTGCCCAGGTTCATCAAGCAGGCGAGTGAGTTTGGGCTCATGAAGAAAGTCAAGGTCGTGGCAGGCGGCTCACCGAGCGAGGCCGCTCTGGAGTCGTCGCCGCAAAGCCAGGTAGGCATCGTTACTGCGTCAGCGTGGGCGTGGAGTATCGATACGCCAGCTTCACAGAAATTCGCGAAGGAGTACTACCAGGAGTACAAGGCTGTTCCCCCTGCCCAGGGCGCGCAGGCCTATGTTGGCGCCATGATCCTTTTCAATGCGATAGAGAAAGCCGGCAATACGAAGCCCGAAGCGATAGCCGCAGCCCTCAAGGGAGCGACGTTTGATGGTCCGTATGGTGTAGTCCGGATTTCGGCTAGCGACAATTCACTTCGAACCTCAGCCGTACTTACCGAGACCGAACTGGCGCCGCCCAATCCGTTCGAGGCCAAGATCATCAGGAAGGTCTTGGTAACTCTGGCGCCCGAACAGGTCGGTCCTCCCGAGAAATAACGTCGCAGTAATCTCTTCGCGAGGCGCTTTGTACCTGAGCGCCCCGCAGGAGTTGCTCATCGATCACGGCTCCGTGGAGAGGACACTCATGGGCCCATAGGAGAGGTGTGACATCGTGCCGACGGACGTAGGGTTCTGGGTGCAAATGGTGATGAATGGCATTGGCCTTGGCGCCCTCCTGCTCCTGATCGCCACAGGCTTGAACATCATCTACGGCATAAGCCGCGTCATCAACCTCGCCCATGGCTCCTTGTACGCGCTCGGTGCCTATTTCGGGCTGACGCTGGTGAATAACGGGGTGAATTTTCTCCTCGCATTGGTCATCGCCCCCGTCATTGTCGCGATTGTCGGCGTCGCCATCGAGCGCACCGTCATCGCACCGATCCGTAGCCGGGACATTGTCTACAGCCTCATCCTGACCTACGGGGTCATGGTTTTTCTCGATGGGATTACACGTTACTTCTGGGGGGTGCAGTCGCACCTGATGCAGGCGCCAAGTTATCTGACTGGAACGGTTGCTCTAGGTGACCTGCAGTACCCGGGATATCGAGTGTTCCTGCTTCTCGCGACGGCCCTGGTAATGGCCGGCTTGCTGCTTCTCCTGAACAAGACCCGCATGGGCGTCGCGATGCGTGCGGCCAGCACCATACCGGAAATGGTGTCGGTACTGGGCATCAACATGAACCTCGTTCATATGGGCGTCTTTGCCGTTGGATGCGCCCTTGCGGGGATCGCCGGAGTGATTGCCGGGCCCCTTCTGAGCGTCTACCCGATGATGGGCAATGAATTTCTGATCAGCTCCTTCGTTGTTCTCGTGATCGGTGGCCTCGGAAGCCTTCGCGGTGCTGCTGTCGCTGCGCTTCTCGTGGGCATGGTGCAAACCCTCGGATACGTGTTCATAACCGATTACGCGATGGTGGTCGTTTACGTGATGATGGCCGCTGTCCTTACCTTCATGCCGAGGGGGATTCTCGGCGAGGGTATGTATGAATAGCGCATGCGGCTCACAAAACGTTGGCATGGGAGCCTCCCATTGAGGAACAAGAGATCCAGTACGCCGCAGCAATCGCCTGGCCAGGATGGAGCTCTGCTCCCATGCCGATGAGCCTGACGTCCCGGAGGACATTGCGATTTGGCGGATACGGGGCGTTGTTGCTTGCGTTGGCGACATTGCCCTTGATCACGTCGAATCCGTTCTACCTGCGCCTCGGCACGGAGGTCCTGATTTTCGGGCTTCTGGCCATGAGCCTGGACGTCCTTCTGGGGTACACAGGACTCCTGTCGTTCATGCACGCGGGATACATGGGCATCGCCGCCTACTCGGTGGGGCTGTTCCTGATTCACTTCGATCCTACTGCTTCCATCTGGCTGTTGTTCCTGGTTGGAACTGCGGCTGCTGCGCTTGTCGCGTTGCCGGTTGGATGGCTGCAAGTCAGGACCGGAGGCTTTGCGTTTGCGTTGCTTACGATCGCCTTCGGAATGATGTTTTACACGGTCGTGTGGCGAGCCCGTGACCTCACGGGAGGTGATGATGGCTTGATCGGAATCCCGAGGCCTTCCATTGGAATCGGAGGCTGGGTTCTTGGCTCGACCAAGGATCCTGGGCCAATGTTCCTCCTTGCCCTGTTTGTCGTGGCGGTCTGCTACGCCTTGACCAAACGAATCATGGATTCCCCTTTCGGTGCGGTTCTGGCCGCGATCCGGGAGAACGAGGAGCGTGCCGTCTTTATTGGTTTCAATGTCCGGAACTACAAGCTGGGCGGGTGGATGCTGGCATGCTCCCTCGCTGGAGTGGCGGGTACCCTATCGGCCCTCCAGAACGGGTTTGTTACGCCGACGATGATGGATCCGACCGCCGGCGGCTCAGTCCTGATGATGACAATCCTTGGCGGGCTGGGGACGCTCTGGGGCCCGTTCGTTGGTGCAGCAGCCTTCCTGGCGTTGCAGGAATACACGACGCAGGCGACCGAGCATTGGATGATATTCATGGGTTTGATCATCATCCTGCTTGTCCTCTTCATGCCCAAAGGGATTGCCGGACTTGTCCGCCGAGGGCCACGCAACCGTGAATGACCTTCTCAGCGTCGTAGGATTGAGTCGTCATTTTGGCGGAGTGATTGCCGTGGATGGCGTGACGTTCACCGTCCAGGACAGGCAGCTGCGATCGATCATCGGATCCAATGGAGCAGGCAAGACGACGCTGTTCAACTTGATGACGGGGCGGATTCCGTCCACGGGGGGAAAGATCCTCCTGGATCACACCGACATTACCGGTTGGCCGGCGCATCGAATCGTCAGGGCGGGAATTGCACGCACATTCCAGCGCAGCAGTTTCTTTCCGGGATTGACCGTCTTCGAGAACGTTCGCATCGCGGTCCAGCGCCGGTGTGGCGGTTCCGCCCGCTTCTGGACTTCGAAGGAGGGCCTGCCTGGCGTCGGGGAGCAGGTCGAGGAGACCCTGCATAAAGTAGGTATCGCCGACAGCGCCGGCGTCCTCGCAAGGACCCTTTCCCATGGGGACCAGCGGCTGTTGGAAGTCGGAATGGCCATTGCCCTGGCCCCCAAGGTTCTGCTGCTTGATGAGCCAACCGCCGGTATGTCGCCAAGGGAGACGGAGCGCACGGCGAAGGTGGTGAGGGGGTTGGCCAACACCATTGCCGTAGTGCTGGTCGAGCACGACATGGAGATGGTGATGTCGATCTCCGACCAGATTACGGTTCTGCACCGTGGCCGGATCATCGCCGAGGGTGCTCCAAAGGACATCCAGGAAAACGCTGAAGTCCGGGAGGCATACCTTGGCACTGCCGCCTAGCACCATGGCTGCGATAGAGCTCGACAAGATCAACGTCTACTACGGGGACAGCCACGTCATTCAAGACCTCTCCCTCCGAGTCGATCGAGGGGATGCAGTATCCATTCTGGGTCGCAACGGCGTCGGAAAAACCACCACCCTGCGCGCCATCATGGGCCTCACGCCGCCGCGATCAGGCAAGGTGGCCGTACTGAACACGGATGTGAGCGGTTGGCAACCACATCAGATTGCCCGAAAAAGGGTCGCTTACGTTCCTGCCGAACGCCACATTTTCCCTGGATTGTCGGTTCAGGAAAATCTGCAGCTAGCGCGGAGATCGGATGAACAGGCCCACGGTTGGGACATTGCGCAGATCTATGCGCTGTTTCCTGTCCTGGGTGTGCGCCGGCACCAGGATGGCTCGACGCTGAGCGGGGGTGAACAACAGATGCTGGCAATCGGCCGAGCGTTGATGGGGAATCCAGAGATCATGCTCCTGGACGAGCCGTCGCAAGGCCTGGCCCCGGTGTTCGTCAACGCGTTTGCCGAGATCGTCAAAGGGCTTTGTGAGCGCCACGGGCTTACCTTGTTGCTGGTCGAGCAAAACTTCAACCTTGCCTTCAAGCTCGCCGGGCGCCATTTCCTGATGGAGAGCAAGGGTCGAATCAGGGGTGTGGCGACTACAGAGGAACTCCTCGGCAAGAATGGCATCCTCGAGGAGCATCTCGCGCTCTGACAGGGCCGCAAGTACCGCGACCCAAGCTTTGAACTGGATGGAGAAAGTAAAGTATGGAACGCAGAACACCTCTTTTTGATTTCCACGCACGCACGGCGAACAAGATGGTGAAAGGCGGAGGGGATTTCATGTTCCCCTTCGAATACACGTCCAACCGTGAAGAGCATGTGAATACCCGCACCCAGGTCGGAATGCAGGATTTGTCGACTATGGGGGAGGTGGACGTGAAAGGGCCTGATGCGGAGCGGCTGATCAATCAGTTGACGGTGAACGAAGTTGGAGACCTTGTTCCTGGGCAGGTCCGTTACTCGACCATGTGCAATGGGAACGGGGGAATCATTGATGACGTAACCGTCTACAAGCTCAGCAGCGAGCACTTCATGGTGGTGACGAGTTCCGGGCCGAGAAAAAAGACCGCGAAATGGATCGCGGAGAAAGCACGCGAACTTCGCGCTTACGTCACTGATGTAACGGGCGCAATTGCCCTGCCGGTCATACAGGGTCCGCGATCCCGGGAGTTTCTGGCTTCAGTCGTAAGTGGCCTGGATCTCTCCGGTTTGAAGTACTTCCGGTTCGGTTTCGGGCTCATCAATGAAACGGAAGTCCTGATATCGCGTTCAGGCTACACAGGCGAGCTCGGATACGAGTTGTATGTGCCGGCGGAAGAAGCGGCGGTGTTGTGGGAGTACCTGTTGAATGCAGGCAGCGCATTCGGCCTCAAGCCATACGGAGTGCTGACCATGAACACCCTTCGTATCGAGAAGGCATATCCGTTGTATGGGAATGACATCAATGAGGACTACACCCCATTCCATGCGGGACTGGACCGCTGGATAAAGTTCGAGAAGAAGGACTTTATAGGCCGCGACGCTTTGCTGAAGCTCCGCGAGCAACCTGTTGAACGACGTTGGACCGGGCTGGTACTGGAGGGTGACGAGCCGGCGACCGTCAACGGGAAGGTGTTCGCTGCAGCAGAGGGTAGCTCGGCTGCTCGAGAATCGCCGGCGGCCGGGGAGGAAATCGGCCAGGTAACCTGCAGCAATCGAGGCCACTCGGTCGGAAAGACCTTGGCGATGGCATATGTTGACAGCGCCCACGCCGAACTCGGACGGCGAGTTCGGGTACAGGGCAGCAAGGGAATAGTGTCGGCTGTGGTGGCGCGGACGCCATTTTTCGATCCCGATGGCGCGCGCTCCAGAGTCTAAATGGCGGACCTTCTGATGGTCTTTGAGGCTTGCGATTGAGCATGGACTTGCCCGAGCTGATGACAGTAGTCGTGGCCACAGGGCCCGGCGGCCCCGACGTACTCGAGCTGCGTCAGGTGCCCGTTCCGGTGCCGAAACCTGGTGAGATCCTCGTCAAGGTTGGCGCCGCTGGCGTCAACCGCCCCGATATCCTGCAGCGGCAGGGCGATTATCCGCCGCCGCCCGGAGTCACGCCCGTGCTCGGGTTGGAGATCGCGGGAGTCGTGGCCGCCGTCGGATCAGGCGTCACTACATGGCACAAGGGAGATGCGGTCTGCGGCCTGGTGGCAGGCGGCGGTTATGCCGAGTATTGCTCCGCGGACCCGCGTTCCTGCCTGCCGGTGCCCGCGGGCTTCTCCATGGCCATGGCGGCTGCCTTGCCAGAAACGTTCTTCACTGTATGGACCAATGTTTTCGATCGTGGACGGCTGAGCGAAGGCGATCGCTTCCTGGTCCACGGCGGAGCGAGTGGGATCGGTACTACGGCAATCCAGCTGGCCAGCGCCTTCGGTGCTCGCGTCTTCGCAACTGCAGGCAGCGCAGCCAAGTGCCGCGTTTGCGAGACGCTCGGCGCGGAAAAGGCCTTCAACTACCGCGAGGAGGACTTCGTCGAGGCGGTTCGAGCCGCGACCGGCGATGGCGTCGACCTCATATTGGACATATTTGGCGGAGAGTACTTCCAGCGCAACGTAGACGCCCTTGCTGAGGACGGGCGGTTGTTGCAGATCGCCTTTCGCACCGGTGCCGAGGCCGAGCGGCTCAAGGTTGCCGTGGATTTCATGCCTGCCATTCGAAAGCGCCTCTCAATCATGGGTTCCACCCTCAGGGCGCAGAGCGGGATCCGCAAGGCCGCGATCGCCGCAGCGCTCCAAGCCAGGGTGTGGCCGCTTCTGGAGAGTGGCCGGGTCAAGCCGGTCATCGATTCAACTTTTCCGTTGTTCCAGGCGCGGGACGCCCACGCGCGCATGGAAAGGAACGAACATATTGGAAAGATCGTGCTGACCGTTTAACCAATCCGGACAGGCAATACAACAGCGGCCAAAATCAATGGAGAGACCACGCCGATGCAAGAGATAAGTGTCTGGGAGAGGGAACTCTACAATCACGTTGTTGGCCACATCGAGAATGAGAAGGGGATTCTTCAAGCGTACGAGCGACTTGCCAACGAAACCGATTCGCCGGCGTTTTCGTACCTTGCCAAACTCATTCTGGACGATGAACGCAGGCACCACCAGATGCTTCGCGACCTCGCCGAAACGATTTCCACGACTGCGTCGCTCAGCGGTGCACCGACTCCTATCCCGGACTTGGGAACATTCCCCGCTGATCCGGGGGAAATCCTCGCCCAAACCAAATTCCTCCTCGCTTCCGAGGAAGAGGACAACCGAAATCTCAAACGGCTTACCAAGGAGTTGCGGGACGTTCAAGACACCACCATGTGGCAACTCCTCGTACGGCTCATCGCGCACGACAATGAAAAACATCGCCTGATCCTTCGTTTCATCCGCGACCGCGCGGTTGCGTCCCGGGAAGTGGTGTAAGAGTAGAGGTTTGAGGTCGCCCGATCCGCGCGGCATTCTTCGCTGAAGTCGTGAACGCGCCGCGTTCGATTTCGTGAAGGGCAACCGCTAGATCTCCGGCTCCGCCCCCGGGTTGCCGGTACGCAACCATTCCGCCGCGCGGTCGCGATTCTCTCGCGCCTTCGTGTAGCCCGGATCAATCGCCAACGCACGCTGGAAAGTGGCCAGCCCTTCGGCGACGCGCCCTTCACCCAGGTAGGCCACGCCCAGGTTGTTCGCCGCACGCGCGCCGGCGCCCGGGATGCGGGCCGCCGATTCCCAGAGCGCCACCTCGCTGGCGTAATCCGCGTTGCGAAGCACCGTGGCCACGGAGAAGAGCAGCGCCAGCGCGCCGCCCACGGCCATCGCGAATCCCTTCGAAAGGCGTACAGAGGCTTCGCAGGAAAACGCGAACCCCACGCCCCACATCGCAGCATAGAAATGGCGCTCCGAGACGCCATCGTGCCGCAACGGCACCAGGTAGATCGGCAGCAGCGTTGCCACAGCCCATCCCAGGCCGATGAGCCACCACGGTCGCTCCACGCGCCCTCGCCAGGCGAGCACCAGCACGACGGCGCAAGCGAGGCTACCGGCGGCGCGATGAACGGCGCCGATATGTTCGGGCTGCAGTGGTGGATCGATGCTCGAGGGGGCAAGCAGGAAGAGGTGTGAGATGAAGTATTCGATCGCGAACAGCAGTGAGGGGCTCCACAGGCGCCCCTGCGCAATCTCGACGGAAAGTGCCGCGAGTGGTCCATAGCGGCTGTGCGCCAGCAGGGCAACCATCGTGAGTACCGCGGCCACCCAAAGCAGCGCGGTACGTTTCAGCGCCACGCGAAGCCGTGCCAGCGAAAACGCCGTCCCCGGTGCATCGCCACGCCCCCATTCGATCAGCGCCAGCATCGCGGGGATAGCGATGATTGCTTCCCGGGAGAGCATCGCGCCCGCGAACGCAGCCAGCGCAATGAACCGGCGTCCCTGCACTTGTGCCACGGCGGCCGCAAGCGCGAAGAGCGTGCCGAGCGCGACCGACCGGCCAGAAATGTACGTGACGGCCTCGGTCGCGAGCGGGTGGAGCGCCAGAAGCGCCGCACATCCCAGCGCCGCGCGACCCGCCAACTCGCGCGCCATGCCGAACGATTGCGCCAGGACCGAGGCCAGCCGCCACGCCAGGACCACGGCCGCGAGATGGATGAGCAGGCTCCCAAGATGGTGGCCCAGTGTCGGGTGCCCGAGCACGCCGCCCACCTCGTGTGTCGCGACGTAGCTCGCCTTCAATAGCGGGCGTACTCGATGCGCAAGCGTCTGCGACCAGGCGGCCCAACCCTGGGTGGCGGGATCGGTCGCCGGCCCGGCGTGGTCGTCGAATTGAAAAGGCCCGAGGAGGCCGTTCGCGTAAACCAGCGCCGTCACCGTGACGAGCACGGCCAGCGCTCCCCAGCCGAAGCGCGAGTCCCCTACTTGATCGTGCACTGCGACGGGGACGGTCGCGGGCGGTAGGGACAGGGCGAACTGGAGAGGTCGTACATCTTGTAGATCTTCTTTCCGTTCGAGTCCGTCGACAACTTGTCCCACAGGTTCTTGCCCACCTTGGACTCGTCCTCGACCTCGATCTCGAAGGCCTGTGACTGGCAAGCCTGCTGCAGAACCGTCCATCGATACGAGATCAGCTGCGCTTCGGTCGCATAGCCCGCGGCTTCCTCGGCCGCGTATTGCGCCATCGTCATCATGTATTTGGTGTCGCCCGTCAGGTTGAGCGCCGCCATGTTGGAAGCGCCATAGAGAGCCGCCTGCAGCTTGGTGCGGACATTGATGTTGTAGTCCTTGAACATCGCATTGCGCGCGAAACACGCCAGGCTGTGCAGGTTTTCGTGGCCCTCGATGATCTGTTTCTGGCAGGCGCTCAAGTCGCTGCCCGAAACCTCGACGCGGCAGTCCTCCTTGAGGATGCCTTCCAGCGGGAAGTTCTCGCGCGTCTTTCCAGTGGCCTTCGGGACGCCCTGGTCGCTGGTGGAGTTGATCGCTTCCTGCGCGCAGACGTCGTTCATCATGTTCTTGTCGGCGTTCGAGAACATCCGTGGCTTCCCGGTCCTGGCGGTCTCGCTCTCGAAGCGGCTCTGGAGCCGCTCGTATTCCGATCGCGCCGCGCGCGCGGAGCACCAGCGGTCGCGCATCTCGCGCACGTCGTCGCATTTGCAACCGCCCAGGCTCGCGGCATCGGCATGCGGCACGAAGCCGGCGAGCAGCAAGGTGGCGAGAGCCGCACTCATTGATGCGCGGCGCGTTGTGCGACTCATTGGACCACCTCCACCTTTCCGGTGTTGGTCGAGGGCGCTGGTGGCGGCTTGGCCGGCTCCACGGGTTCGACGTTGTCGCCCTTCACCGAGAACATCGTGGCCGTCGGCTTGCCTTCTGCGTATTCACCTACGGTCACGCTGCCATCGGGTGCCTGGCGCAACCCGATGCCGACCAGCCTCACGCCCGGCTGGAATGTGCCGGTGAGGCGCGTTCCATCGGCCAGGACGAACACGCCCGGGCCCCACGAGCGGCCCTCGACGAACATGCCCTCGTAGCGGCGGCCGTCGCGCCAGGTGAGCGTGCCCTTGCCCAGCTGGTGGCCGCCCACGAAAGTGCCTTCGGCCACGCGCCCGTCGGCATAGGTGATTTTTCCGCTCTCGAGGACACCCTTCACGAAAGTCCCCTCGTGGCGAACGCAATTCGGGCGGACCGCAATGCCTATCCCGTTTTCGGGCGGCGGCCGCGGATCACATTCGCCGGCGGCTTTGACCGGCTCCGTCGCCATGGGCTGGGGCACAGCAGCAACGGGTGCTTTGCGTTGTTGATACTGGTAGCCCGCAGTGCCCAACGCCGCGAGAACAACGGGCACGCCGATCGCCACGGCCCAGAATTTGGCCATGGTGCCACCGGGAAGCTCGCGGGTCCGGGCCAGCGATGCTTCGCGCTCCGACTCCGATTGCGCGCGCTGGCGGTCGATTGCCGCGACGCGTTCGGTGGGCTCGGTGAGGACAGGAGGCGCCACCTTGCCTTCGTAGAGTGCCGTGCCGAGGGCGAGCAAGGCGGCGCCGCGGTCCTTGCCGACGGCTCCGGATTGCTGCGTGGCCGCCTGCGTTGCACCCCGCACGCGCGTCAGCTCCGCATCCACGCGGCCGATCGCAGCCTTCTGCTCGGCGTCGATGACGGCGATTTGCGCGGCGTGTTTCTGGCTTTCACCGGCCAGGCGCGCTTCCTCCGCTGCGTGTGCGGGCAGGTCGCCTCGCGCGGCGACGAGAGTGGGTTGAAGGTTGTCCTGCTCGGCGGAGAGTTTGGTTCGCTCCGCCTGCGCGGTGGCGGCTTTCTGTTGCGCTTCGGGACCCGGCGCGGAGGAATGCGTGGTGATGTCGCGATCCAGCCCCGCGATCTTGCCGGCAATGGCGGCGATCCGGGCTTCCGACTGCTTCACGAGCTGCTCGGTAGCCGAGCGGCGCGTGCGCGCTTCGCGCAGCGCCACATCGATGGGCGACTTCACCGCCTCCACGGCCTTGCGACGCGTGGCGAAGGCCTCAAGCTCGGTGCGGCGGCGGTTATCGAGGGCGGCCTTCTCGCTCTCGAGCCGGGCCGATTCCTGCGATAGCTCGCCGGCGCGTGCATCGAGAGCGGAGAGGCGATCGCGGTGCGCGGGGTACGCGCCGAGATCGACCTTCTCGTCCGAGGCCCCCTGCCCCAAGGCCGTGAGTGCAACCGAGCGGTCCGAATCCTGCTGGCGCATGGCCCGACCGAGGCGTGACCGGTCGAGCTTGCGGCCCAGCTCCTGAAAACCTTCGGAGAGAAAGTTGGCCATGCGCGCATGATGCACCATCTGCGCGCATTGCCTTCCGCAGGATTTCCAGGATTCGCAATCTCAGGGTGTGTCCTGTGCCGGCGGTGTGTCGGCGGCCTTCTGCGCCTTGATCCCGGAGCACCACCTGAGCGGACGGTAAGATAGTGGATTGCCCAGCAATTTCAAGAGAGCGCGCCATGTACGAAGACCTGTCCCTCTACATCAACGGCCAATTCCTGAAGGAAGGTGGCCGCAAGACCAGCGACGTCGTAAACCCGGCGACGGACGAAATCATCGGCAAGCTGCCACACGCCGGCCAGGCGGACCTCGACCTGGCGCTCACCAGCGCGCAGAAAGCCTTCGAGTCGTGGCGCAAGACCTCACCTATCGAGAAAAGCCGCATCCTTCGCAAGGTGGCCGAGCTTTCGCGCGCCCGCGCGCAGGAGATTGGCCGCAACATGACGCTCGACATGGGCAAGCCGCTGGCCGAGTCCGCGGGCGAAGTGATGGTGTGCAGCGAACACGCCGACTGGGCTGCCGAAGAGTGCCGCCGCATCTACGGGCGGATCGTTCCGGCGCGTGCCGATGGCGTGCGCCAGATGGT
>JBDSMR010000168.1:0-8775 GCA_039915735.1 Usitatibacter sp.
GCAGCGAACGATGCAGCCATCCAGCGCAACACTTTCATGACTCCTCCCCCATTGAAACGGTTTCGGAAACGATATTCGATGCGTCGTCATCCCTGAGAACAACAAGCGCATCGGCGGCGACTACCCCCTTGCCGGTGGGGCGCACCATGAGCGGGTTGATGTCGAGTTCCAGCAACTCGGCGCGTAACACCCATGCAACCTGCGAAAGGCGTGCAAGCAACGACGCGAGCGCATCAACGTCGGCCGGGGGTCGCTTGCGAAACCCCCGCAGCAACGCCACTCCGCGCAACTCGCCGATCATCTCGCGGGCTGTCTCTTCGTCGAATGGCGCCACCCGATAGGCAACGTCCTTCAGAACCTCGGCCTGGATGCCGCCCATGCCGAGTGTCACCATCGGCCCGAATACGGGATCCTGCGAAATGCCCGCGAGCATCTCGACCCCGTCGTTGATCATTTCGCACACGAGCGCGCCTTCGATGCGCGCTTCCGGCGCAAATGCGCGCGCGCGCGCGATCACCGTATCAACAGCCTTGGCCAGCTCCTCCTCGTCGCGTACGCCCACGATCACGCCGCCCGCTTCGGTCTTGTGCGCGATGTCCGGAGACAGGACCTTCACTACGACGGAGAACGAAAAGCACCCGGGTTGAAGCTCGCCGCCGGAATGCACCAGCACGTCGCGTGTCACGGGCACGCCCCACTGCTGCAACAACGCCTTGCTGGACGCTTCAGAAAGCGCTCCGCGCTGAGCGTCGGCAAGCGGTGGCACGGGCACGCCCTCGCCTTCATCGAAAGGCGATGCGCGATGCGCCGCGCGCTCGCGGTATGCCGCAAACTTCGCCAAGGCGGCGGCCGCGTTCGCGAGCCTCACCGGACTGGTGAAATAGGGAATCTGCTCGGCGTCCACGACCGCGTATGCGGCCTCCGCACGATGCCGCCGCGCGGTCCAGCCGAGGAGCACCGGCTTGTGATGCTTCTTTGCCGCCTCCGCGACGGCGCGATTGCACGTAAGCGCGATCTCGCCAGAGAGCCCGGCGTAGATGACGGCGAGCTGGTCGACTGCAGGATCGGCCAGCACGATGTCCACGGCTCGGCCGAAATTGCTGAGGTCATTGAAGATATCCGCCGTGACGTCGACCGGATTGCGCGGCGAGCCGAAAGCGGGAAGCACTTCCTTGAGCGCAGCTTCGGTCGAAGGCGAGAGTGTGGCCATTTCGAGCCCCAATTCAGCGCACCGGTCCGCAAACAGGATGCACGACCCGGCGGAAGAACCCAGCGCCGCCACGCGATTGCCCCGCGGCAGCCGGCCCGGCAACAACGCGCGCACCGCATCCGAAATCTCATCGATGTCGCGCACCTCGATGATGCCCGCCTGCCGATAGGCAGCGCGGTAAGCGTCGTATGAGCCGGTGAGGGCCGCGGTATGGGACAACGACGCGCGCTTGCCAACTTCGGAGTTGCCGGCCTTCCACATGAGGATCGGCTTGCCGGCCTTGACCGACTTGTCCGCCACGCGCATCAGGTACCGGCCGTCGCGCACGCCTTCGACGAAGCCCACGAGGATGTTTGTGCCCTCGTCGTCGACATACGCCTCGAGTATCTCGGGCGTGGTGACGTCGGACTCGTTGCCCGACGACACCAGGTTGCGGAAACCGACGCCTGCCGCCTCGCATTGCGTGACGATGCCGAAGCCGAAGCCGCCGCTTTGCGCCACGCTGGAAACCGGACCCACCTTGAGCTCGGGCTCCAGCCCCAGCACGCCGAAAGTGGCATACAGGCGTTCCGAGAGATTCAGGTAGCCCTGGCAGTTGGGACCAATGATGCGTACATCACCCTCGCGCGCCGCCGCGAGCAGCTTCGCCTCGAGCGCGCGTCCCGTGTCGCCCGTTTCGCGAAAACCCGAGCTGTAGACCACCGCGAAGGCAATGCCCTTCTTGCCGCATTCGCGCACGACGTCCACGGCGGCCGCGCCATTAACTGCGACGATTGCTACATCACACGGCCCGTCGATGTCCGCGACACTGGCGTAACAGCGCAGGCCGGCGATTTCCGAATGTTTCGGATTGATCGGGTACACGCGGCCCTTGTAGCCATACGTCGCGAGGAACTTGACCGGCTGGCCGCCGATACGTCGCGCATCCTGGGACGCGCCGACGATCGCTACGCCGCGCGGATGGAACAGGCGGCTCCAATCCGTCTTCATGGATCGATGAGCACTCCGGGGTTCAACAGCCCCTTGGGATCGAGTTCCTTCTTGGCGGCGCGCAGCGCCTTCGCGAAAAGCTCCGGGCGTTGCTTGTCGTACCAGGGCCGATGCTCGCGCCCAACCGAATGATGGTGGGTGATCGTGCCGCCGCCTGCGATGATCGCCTCCGAGGCCGCGGCCTTCACCGCCCAGTAATCGTCCATGATGCGGTCCTGCGATTTTGAAAGCCCATGGAACGTGTAGTAAGGCGCCGGGCCGTCGGGATAGACGTGGGTGAAGCGGCAAGTGACCGATCCCTTGCGTCCCGTCGCCTTCTCGATTGCCTTGAGCCCGGCCACCTTGACGTTGTCGTGAAAATCCTTGAACCGGTCCCACGTGATGGACGTCTCGTACGCATCGCGAAAGATGCCGCGGGCACACATGTGTTCCTTGAAGTAGGGAAGGAACATGAAACGCTCGCGCCAGCGGCCGGCGGCGCCCTGGCGATTCGATTCGTCGCCATCGCCCTCCTCCGTCACGCCACCGTGGTCGCGGCAAAGCTCGAGCGCGCGCTTCATCCAGGGCTCGACCGGATGGTCGTCGGATTCGAAGGCCACCACAAGAATGGAATCCTTGCCATCGGCGAGTCCGTTGTACTGCGCTTCCTCCGCGTCGAGGATCCTGCAATTCGCGGGGTACAGGCCCGATTGCGCGAGCACCCGCACGGCGTCGCATCCCTTGAAGAAATCGGCAAAGCGCACGGTGGCTGTCGAACGGAAAGTAGGCCGACGGCGCACGCGCATCCACGCTTCGGTGATGATGCCGAGGATGCCTTCAGAGCCGATCATCATGCGATCGGGACTGGGACCGGCGCCGGAGCCGGGAAGGCGTCGCGTCTCGAGCACGCCCGAGGGCGTTACCGTGCGCGTGCTTTCGACCATGTCGTCGATGTGCGTGTAGAGGGTCGCGAAATGACCTCCAGCGCGTGTCGCGATCCAGCCGCCCAGCGTCGAGCACTTGAACGATTGCGGGAAGTGCCGAAGCGTCAGGCCCGATGGCTTCAATTGCTCCTCGAGTGAAGGGCCATAGGTGCCGGCCTGGATGCGCGCGGCAAGCGACGTCTCGTCAATCTCGAGCACGCGGTTGAGATTGCGCATGTCGATGCTGATCGATGCCCTGCCGGGGGGCGGCTGCACGCCGCCCACCACGCTCGAGCCGCCGCCGAAAGGCACCACCACCGCATTCACGCCATAGGCCCAGTCCAGCAGGTCCACGATGTCCTGCTCGTTGCGCGGCAGCGCAACAACGTCCACGGGCGTGGGGCATTCGCGCGCGTAGACGCGGATGATGTCGGCGAAGGACTTGCTGTACGAGTGGAGTACGCGCTCGTAGTGATCCACCGTGCAGATCGGCGCAAGTTTCGTCGGGATCGTGATTCGCGGCGCGGGCAGCTTGATCTCCTCGGCGCTCGGCGTCGACACCGCCGTGAAACCAGAAGCGCCGAAGCGCGCAGCCCAGGTGGACTCCATCCACTCGATCTCGCTGGGCGGCACGACTTCGTCTTCGTATCCCCAACCCCAGAACTTGAGCCTTCTGTGCGCCGCTGGCGCCTGGGCCTTCTTATCGACTACGGACGGGCTCGCCACGATCGAATGTCTCCTTCGGAAAATATTTTGAAAGCCGGTCGTCGGCCGTACGGGCATGAGCTTCCATCCCCTCCAGCCGCGAGATGCGCGCCGTCACCTGCGCGAGCTGCCGGCAGGATTCGCGGTTCATGCGCTGCCAGGTGAGGGGCTTGAGGAACTTGTGCACCGACAGTCCGCCGGAGTATCGGGCCGCACCCATCGTCGGCAGGATATGGTTGGGGCCTGAAGCTTTATCGCCGAATGCCACGGTTGTCTCTTCCCCGAGGAAAAGCGATCCGTAGCAGGTGAGGCGCCCGAGCCACCAGTCGAGGTCATCGGCTTGCACCTCCAGATGCTCAGGCGCATGGCGGTCGGAGGCCTGGGCCATTTCCTCGCGCGTGGAACACAGCTGAACCTCGCCATAGTCGCGCCATGCGGCTGCGGCTGCGGTGCGCGCGGGCTCCGGCAGCCGCTCGATCATCTCGGGCACCAGCGTCAACACCTGCTCGGCCAGGCTGCGCGACGTTGTGATGAGCCACGCGGGCGATTCGTGCCCATGCTCTGCCTGCCCCACGAGATCCGACGCAACGATGATTGGATCCGCGGTGTGATCGGCGATCACCGCGATTTCGGAAGGCCCGGCCAGGACATCGATGCCGACTCGGCCGAACAGCAGGCGCTTTGCTTCGGCGACATATTTGTTGCCGGGACCCACGATGAGGTCGGCACGCCTGCCGGTGAACAGGCCGAAGGCCAGCGTGGCCATTGCCTGGACTCCGCCAAGCGTCATGATGATGTCCGCGCCCGCCACTTTCATCGCATAGAGGACTTGCGGATGGATATCGCCGCCCTCGAACGGAGTCGAGCAGGCAATGACGGTTGGCACGCCCGCGGCTTTGGCCGTTGCAATACCCATATACGCCGACGCAATGTGCGCGTAGCGGCCGGTAGGCACGTAACAACCGGCGACGTTCACCGGAATGAGGCGTTGGCCGGTGACAAGACCGGGCTCCAGCTCCACGGAAAACTCCCGGATCGAATCGCGCTGTGCCTCGGCGAACTTGCGAACGCGGTTGGTCGCGAATTCGATGTCCCGCTTGACTCCGTCGGGAACGCTTCGCGAAATCCGCTCGATGGTTTCCGCGCTGACGATGATGTCGCCGGTCCAGCTGTCGAGCTTCTTTGCATATTCGCGGACAGCCACTTCACCGCGCGTTTCTATGTCCGCGAGCATCGCGCTTGCGACGCGATTGGCTTCGCCGCTCTCGGTTTCGGGAGTCTTGGCGGCTTCCTTGAGGTATTCGATGGTCATGATCGGTATCAACCGGTTGATGCAAGCGCTTTCATTCACAATATCCCGGGCAGTTGCACCTTGTCAACACGCGTTGTTTTAATCTCATTACAATCGCTTTCATGCGACGTGACAGACCTTCCCTGCTTTCGGACGTAGCCCGCATGGCCGGCGTTTCGCTCGCCACGGCATCGCGCGCATTGTCCGAACCCGCCCTCGTTCATGAGGAAACACGCCAAAGGGTGCATGAAGCCGTCGCGAAGCTCGGATATGTTCCGCACGGGGCCGCGCGGGCGCTTGCGAGCAAGCGATCGAAAACAATCGGCGCCGTGATTCCGACCCTCGACAACCCGATCTTCGCAAGTTCGATCCAGGCGATGCAGAAGCGCCTGGCTGACGAAAACTACACGCTCCTGCTGGGCAGCCACGAGTACAACCTCTCCACCGAAGTGCGCGTCGTCGCAGCGCTGATCGAGAGGGGTGTCGACGGCGTCGTGCTTGTCGGCACGGACCATGATCCCGCTGTTTATGGACTGCTCCACAAGGCCGCCTTGCCGTACGAGCTCACATGGACACTGGATGGCGGCTCCTTCCACCATTGCCTGGGCTTTTCCAATCGCGCCGCTGCCGCTGGCGTCGTCAAGCACCTGCTTGCGTCAGGACATCGCCGCTTCGCGATGATCTCCGGGCACACCGCGAGCAACGACCGCGCGAGGGAGCGCGTGCTTGGGGTACGTGAAACACTCGAGGCGCATGGGGTAAAGCTCCCCGCCAAGCTGCTCGTGGAAACGGATTTCTCGCTGCATCACGGCCGGGAAGCATTCGCGAGGGTTCTCGATGCTGCTCCGGGGATAACCGCCATAGTCTGTGGCAACGATATCCTCGCGGTTGGTGTGCTGATGGAAGCCGCTGCTCGCGGCATCGGTGTGCCGGACGACGTATCGGTGACTGGATTCGATGACATCGACCTGGCGCGGGAGTGGACGCCGGCGCTCACGACGGTGCGCCTGCCCTTTTCCCACATTGGCCAGCGAGCCGCGGAGCGCATGTTGGACCGCATCAAGGGCACCAAGGCAGCGCGCATCGAAGAGGTCGAAGTTGAACTGATTACGCGAGCGTCATCAGGTCTGGTGCGTGAAGATCCGGGGAAGTCGAAACGCTGATCTCGATCACGACAGAATTCGTTGCCAAAGACGAGGTCATGAAAATTGCCACCCCTGTCTGTCCACCTCATCGACGGTACCTACGAGCTGTATCGCCAGTTCTACGGCCGCATGCGGATGGCTACCCGGGAGTGGCGGGCATCGGACGCGTCGGGGCAGCCCGGTTGATCGAGCAGCACGGAGCCCTCGAGGATTTCCCGCCCAGCGTGCTGGGCGAGAATCGGGAGCTCGCGCTGCTGTTCAAGGCTTCTTCGAGACAACCGACACCTGGGTCTGCTTGAACGTGAACTTGGCGTTTGTTCCGGGCACGCTGTACTCGAACGTCGCAGGCTTCGACGCCAGCGAGGCGAGCATCCACGACTCCTCGGGCGGACGCAGCTTGCCCTTCTCGAACAACTGGAATTTCACCGTGGTCGGCGAATTCCCCTCGTTATCGGCCTTCTCGGTGAGTACTTCGACCCTCATCACCTGCGGTTGATCGAACACCGCAGGCTTGTCGACTTCACCAACGAAGGTCGGCGACGACACGACCTTGCCATCGCGTGCCAGCGTCACCTCGTACTTCACCTGCTGCGCGAATGCCGCGCCGGCAAAACTCCAAAGCAGCAGCGCTGCGATTCCGGCGATTTTCATGGTTGCCTCCAGGGATGGGTTCGAAAGGCGGATGCCCTATCCCTACAGACGCGAAGCGGGCGGAAAAGACGACATCCCCCCGCACACGCCCTGCTTCGTAGAGACCATCTCGTTGGGCGCGGGGCAAGCGGCGAGGGAAATTTACATCCGCTCCTCTTCCGGCGTGGCGCTGGTGCGGTGGATCGAAAGGTCCGCACCGTCGAACTCCTGCTCTTCGTCCAGGCGAATGCCGACCAACGCGCGAATCGTCCCGTATACCGCGAAGCCCCCGACCAGCGCGATGGCGACCCCGAGGGCGGTCCCGGCAAGCTGGCTCATGAACGACACGCCTCCCATGCCGCCCAGCGCCTTGGTGCCGAAGATGCCGCATGCGAGGCCGCCCCACGTTCCGCACAACCCGTGCAGCGGCCACACGCCGAGCACGTCATCGATTTTCCAGCGGTTCTGCGTCGCGTTGAACATCCAGACGAAAAGCGCACCTGCCACCGCCCCCGTGGCAAGGGCACCGATGGGATGCATCACGTCGGAGCCGGCGCAGATCGCCACCAATCCGGCGAGTGGCCCGTTGTGCACGAAGCCGGGGTCGTTGCGGCCGACCAGGAGCCCGGCGAGCGTTCCACCCGCCATGGCCATGAGCGAATTTGCCGCCACCAGCCCGGTGATCTTGTCGATGGTTTGCGCGCTCATCACATTGAAACCGAACCAGCCGGCCGTGAGCACCCAGGCGCCGAGCGCGAGGAAGGGAATGCTCGACGGCGGCATGGCGACCACGCGTCCGTCCTTGGTGTAACGGCCTCGTCGCGCGCCGAGCAGCAGGACGGCCGCCAGCGCGATCCACCCGCCCATGGCGTGCACGACGACGGAGCCGGCGAAGTCGTGGAATTCCTGACCGAATTGCGCCTTGAACCATGCCTGGATGCCGAAGGCCTGGTTCCACGCGATCCCTTCGAAGAACGGATACACGAAGGCCACGAGGATGAAAGTCGCGGCGATCTGGGGATTGAATTTCGCCCGCTCGGCGATTCCGCCCGAGACGATCGCCGGGATCGCCGCGGCGAAGGTGAGGAGGAAGAAGAAACGCACCAGCTCGTAGCCGCTCTTCAGCGCGAGCGTCTCGGCGCCGGAGAAGAAGTGCACACCGTAAGCCACGCTGAAGCCGATGAAGAAGTAGGCAATGGTGGAGACCGAGAAATCCACCAGGATCTTCATGAGCGCATTGACCTGGTTCTTGCGCCGCACGGTGCCAAGCTCGAGGAACGCGAACCCCGCGTGCATCGCGAGGACCATCACCGCGCCGAGCAATATGAACAGGACGTCGGTCGAGGTCTTCAAGCCTTCCATCTCTCCCCCTTATTTTTCTTGAAAGCGAACGCCCCGGAGGGCCGCGTCAAGTTACACCAAACTTGGAAACGGAGTTGGCGTGTCCGCGGGGGCACGTCCCTTCACGGCGTGGCCTGCAGCATGAGCCGCAAGGGTGACTGTTCGGATAACGCGGCGATGGAGAGCTTCCTTGCGAGCCTCAAGAAGGAGCGCCTGTACACGAAGCACAGGAAACAAAAAGCCACCCGAAGGTGGCTTATTTGTTTTGCTACTGCGCTTCTAGCCCTTGGTCTTCCTGGGGTCGTTGCCATAGCTGTTCTTGGCTATGATCTTGCCGCCTTCATTCTTGATCACCAGTTCCGTCTGCTTGTTTCCTGCAAGCTCGCGGGCGCGGGTGATGGCGTCCGACTTGCGGTCGTGAAGCGAGTCAGCGCGCTGCGTGCCGTCCGTTTGGACCGCCCAGCGTCCGTCTTTGCGGGGCTCAACGGCTACTTGGGGGGTGCGTGCCATGGTCATCTCCGGTGGGGGTGGGGGTGGGGGTGGGGGTGGGGGTGGGGGTAC
>JBDSMR010000036.1:0-10710 GCA_039915735.1 Usitatibacter sp.
TGGGCCTCTATACCCGCATGGCGGCGAAGGAGCATCTCGTCGGCATCGCGATGACACACTCCTCGTCCGTTGTTGTGCCCCACGGCGGCAAACACAAGTATTTCGGCACCAACCCGATCTCCTTCGCTTTCGCGCGTCGCAATGGCGAACCGCTGTGCCTCGACATGGCCACTTCGCAGGTGGCGTGGAACAAGGTGCACAACGCGCGCATGGAGAACAAGCCGCTCGATCCCGGGCTTGCCGTCGACGCTGATGGCGTCCCGACCACCGATCCCCACATCGCCCGCGCGGCGGTCCCGCTGGGTGGCCCGGTGTATGGCTACAAGGGCTTCGGCCTCGCCTTCGTGATCGACCTGCTGTGTGGCGCCATGAACGGCATGACGTACGGGCGCCACATCAACAACATGTACGAGGACCTCGAGAACCCGCGCAAGATCGGCCACCTGTTGCTGGCGATCGATCCTGGCCGCTTCGCCGGTGGACCCACGCTGGAAGACACAGTCGACGCCTGCATCGAGGACCTGCGCACCCAGGGCGAAATCCAGTATCCCGGCGAACCGGAAATGCGTGAAGAGCAGGAACGCATCGCAAAAGGTATTCCCATCGACGACGAGGCGCTCAAGGACATGGCTCAATGGTCCGCCAAGCTCGGCGTCACACCCCTCACGGAAAAAACACAATGACGAACCAGGTATTGCAGATGGGCCCGATGTATCCGCCGACGCAGAAGCAGATGGACGAATCGTTCCAGTTGCACAAACTCTGGCTGGCGCCTGACCGCGAGACGATGCTCAAGGATGTCGCGGGGCATATCACCGCCGTCGCCACTTCCGGACGTGCAGGCATCGACGCGGCAACCATCGCCAAACTGCCGAACATCAAGATCATTTCGCACTTCGGCGTGGGCGTGGATACGGTGGATACCGAGGCTGCGAAAAAACACGGCGTCACGGTCACCAACACCCCGGACGTGCTCACCGAAGACGTAGCCGACATCGCCATTGCGCTGCTGCTCGCCGCCGTTCGCAAGATTCCCGCGGGCGATCAATTCGTGCGCACCGGCAAATGGCTCAAGGGCCCGATGCCACTCACCGAAACGATGCAGGGAAAGACACTCGGCGTGGTTGGCATGGGCCGCATCGGACGCGCCATCGCCAAGCGCGGCGAGGCCTTCAATCTCAAGATTGCCTACCAGGGCCCGAACAAGAAAACCGATGTCTCCTGGGCGTACTACAAGGACCCGGTGGAGCTCGCGAAAAACGTCGACTTCATGGTGGCCGCCTGCCCCGGCGGTGATGCCACCAAGGGCCTCGTGAGCCGCGCAGTGCTCGAAGCCCTCGGCCCCAAGGGGGTGTTCGTGAACATCTCCCGCGGCAGCGTGGCCGATGAGCCGGCGCTGGTCGAGCTGCTGAAGGCCGGCAAGCTCGGCGGCGCAGGCCTCGACGTCTTTGTCGACGAACCCACGGTGCCGGAAGAATTCTTCACCATGGACAACGTGGCCCTCGCGCCCCACGTCGGCAGTGCCACCCACACTACCCGCGCCGCCATGGGCCAGCTGGTGGTCGACAACCTCAAGGCCTATTTCGCCGGCAAGCCCCTGCTGACGCCTTATTAAACCGGGGACGCACCCTCCCCAAAACCAGGGACGGACCCTACTTTCCTCAACCGGGGACGCACCCTACTTCCGGCGGCCCCGGCGCCACCCTCAAGCGCTCCCTATCTTCACCAGCTTGAGTCGCCCGCCCGCGCCGACCTTGATCGAGACTTCGGCCTTGCGACAGCCGAAGCGCTCGGCGACGAGCCCGATCAGCTCCGCGTTCGCTTTCCCGTCGACCGGCGGCGACTTGAGCTGAGCGTGCCAAAGCCCCGCCTCATCCTGCGTGAGGCGGCTCTCCCGGGCGTTCGGCTTCACCTTGACCTCGATGATCATCGAGTTCCTGTTTCAGCATTGTGCTGCGGAGAACGGGTTCGCTTGCGACTTGAGGCCCACTCAGTAGTCGATGAAAAACGGCGCAGCCAGCAGCGCCACGCCGATCACGCCCAGCCACAGCACGCTCTCGAAGAAGTAGGGATAGACGCAGAGCGCCACGCCGGCCAGCATCGGCACGAGTTTCGTCTGCTTCTTGCCGTAGACGAAGTAGGCCACCCCGAAGACTCCCGCGACCATGCCGACGAGCAGGCTTTCCATTGCAACCTCGCGATCTAATGGGTGAAACGCGCCACCAGGGGCGCTGTCAGGCGATGCATCGCCGGCTTTGCCAGGGCCATCACGCCCACCATCTTGAGCATCGTCCATGCCGGGCCCCGCAGCGAGTAGACGTTGGCCAGCCAGTGTGAGTTGCGCACCAGGCGCTGGTTGCGCCGCCATTGCCGCGACTCAAACGCAGCCAGCAGCGGATCGAGCACCTGTGCATCGAGGTTGCGATGCCCTTCGAGCGCCGCGGCGATTGCTCCAGCGTCGGTGAGCGCCATTGCCATGCCCTGTCCCGCGGTGGGATTGGTGCAATGCGCGGCATCTCCGATCAGTACCACCCCGTCCTCCACATAGTGCGCAGCATGTGCCCGCGTCAGTTCGTAGACGTGTGCACCCTTGAGGTATAGCGGGATGCCCTTGAGGATCGGCGCGCGCCGTGAAAGCTCGGCCGAAAGATGGCCCTCTTCCATCGTGAGCCAGTGCCTGGCACTTCCGGCCTTGACCAGGACGCCCACACCGATGCGATCCGGGTGTGGCATCAGCAGAGTCCCGCCTTCTTCGTGGAAATGCAGCCTCATCGCGTCGCAATAGCCCCCCGGGCGGTCTGCCTCGAGTCCAAGATATGCATGGTCGTAATGATGCGTGTCGAAAGCGATGCCGAGGCGCTTGCGCACCACGGAGTACTGGCCATCGGCGGCGATCACAAGCCGGCAACACACGACTTCCTCCTCGTCACCGCGGCGCACTCGAATGCCATTTACCCGCCCGTCAGCATCACGAGCCACGTCGACGACGCTTGCAGGCCGGATCACCCGCACGTTCGCGAGCGATTGCGCCCGCGCCATCAATACCGCTTCGAGACGCGCATGCGGCAGGACGAAGTAGGGATGTGGCGCGTTCATGGAGGTGATGGGCGAGTCGTAGACATAGCGCCCGCCGGGCGCGTGGATCTCCATGTGATGGATGGCTCGGGCCCCGGCGGCCACGATCTCGGCGCGTAGCCCCCAGCGCGTCAGGAGCTCGGTCGACTTCGGCAACAAGCTGTCGCCGCGATGGATGCCGCCGACTTCCGCGCGGCGTTCGATCACGGTGATGTCGAAGCCCTGGCCTGCCAGGGCGATCGCGGCGCCCAGTCCCGCGACGCCTCCGCCGACGATGGCGATTTCTGTCTCGATCATTGCGCAGATCCCTTCGTCATCGCGAGCATGATTTTTCCGCGCGGCTCCATGGTGATGGAGCACAGGCGCGGCCTGATTGCCTGGCTATTCAACAGCTCGAAGCGTGCATACGTGACGACACGCGCCAGGATGGTTTTCATCTCCAGCATCGCCAGGGCCTCGCCAGCGCATCGATGCACACCACCGCCGAACGGCAGGAACTCGTCGGGGCCGAAGCGGCGCTCGAGGAACCTCTCTGGACGGAACGCGCCCGGCTCGGGATAGAGGGATTCGCGATGATGGGTCGCCGCTATACACGCCGCGACCGCGGTACCAGCCGGCAGCGTGACATTGCGTAGCACCAGCGGTGCCTTGAGCTTGCGGACAACCTCCGGCACCGTCGGATGCAGGCGCAACGCCTCGCGGCACACTGCATCGAGGTAGGGAAGTCGCGAGATATCAGCCGCGCCTACCAATTCGGCTCGCAGGAATTCCAGCGACGCGGGATGGCGATGCAACCAATACATCGCCCACGCGAGCCCGATGGCGGAAGTCTCGTGGCCTGCGAAGATCACGGAGACCAATTGGTCGCGAAGCTCCTCGCGCGTGAATCCCTTCCCCGCCGCATCTCGCGAGCCGTGCAGCATTCCGAGCATGGAATCTGCGGCCGCGGGTGCATCGATCTCGGCGAAGACCAGCCGATCGAGCTGCGCTCGCGCGGCGAGGAACCGGGCGTAAGGCCCGAATGACTCCACACGTGGCGCAACCACCCGCGCCAGCATCATCGTGGCGCTCATCGACTCCAGTGTCCTGCGGATGGCGGCGCCAAGCGCCGCGAGGCGTTCCAGTTCAACACTCCCGAAAGCGACCTGGAGGATCACATCGATACTCAGGTCCAGCAGCCGGTCCTTGATATCGAAGGCGCGCTGCTCGGGCCATCGTTGCAGGTGATCCGCGGCGATCGAGTCGATCCGCGCGGCGATGCCGCCAATCGCCTCGCGATGGAAGGCCGGAGCCGTCATCCGCCGCTGCGCCAGGTGGTGCGCGCCGTCGGTGAGGATCATGGAGGAGCGGCCCAACAACGGCTGGACGGCCTCGACACTCCAGCGGCCGAACGCGTGGGGCGACAGCGAGAAAAGCGCGCGCAGGTCGTCGGGATGGCTCAGCACCACGATCGGGCCAAGGACCGAAGGCGCGGTGAATACATCGCCGTAGCGCGCCACGCAGTCGAGATAAAACGCCTGCGGATTGCGCACATAACGCACCGTCTGCCACAGCGCGCCTCGCGGGCCGGCAGGAAGTGTGGGTCCAGGGACCGGGACTTCCGGAAGCGAAACGTCAGGGGTCATAGCGCCCGCGTCAATCGCAGCAGGGCGAACACGGCGCCAAGCGACATCGGGAATCCGGCGACATATTCCGCCTCCACCAGGTCGCAGCCCCATTTGCGTTTGTAGTCGGCCTGGCTCCTGGCCGGATAGACGACACGGCCATGTTTGTAGAGCAGCGTGCTGAGCTTCGACATGGTGGCGCTGGCGCTGGGCGGCTCCTCGCCCGTCATGACAAATGGCGTGAAGCCGAAGTGCAGGAAGCCGACGTTCTCCTCCTGGAAGCGTCGGATCGCGAAGGCGTTGATCAGCTCCATCGCACCGGGCGCGGCCTCCGGCCGGCGGCGAGAGAGGTCGTGCAGGTAACCGGCCTTCCTTCCCCATGCGGGCACGTAGGTAATGAACGCCGCGGGCGATCCAGCCTCGTCGAGCGCCACGAAGGTGCGCCGCAACGAGTCGTTGCCATCGGTCGCCACGCCCACCATGAACGCGAGTTCCTTGCCGCCCTTGTCGCGCAGCCATGCCTTGCTGATGGCGTCGATGGCATCGCGGATCTCGAGCGTCGCGGCGCAGTCGCGCCCCAGCTCGGCCACTCGAAGGCCGGAGCGCTCCGCCCGATGCATCTTGTTGCGCAGCGCAATCTTCGACGTTCCGCGGAGTGTATAGCCGGCGAGGCCAAGTGCGAAGGTGCTGCCGAGGCGATTCACAGTGGCGCCGCGGGATTCGAACAGCGCCACCTGGTGCGCGGGCAATTGCACGAAGAGCGCCTTGCGCGAAGCGGCCTGCGTCGCCGCAAGGAAGGCGTCCAGCAGTGCGCCGCCCTCCTCCTCGGGGCAGTGCACGCCCCCCAGCGCCACGCGATGGCTGCCCTGCTCGCGATAACTCACGAAGCCGCGCGCGCCGGGAACAGTGAAGCGACAATTGCGTTCCGTGCAGGCGAGGAAGCCCGACGGATGATCGATGAAAAGCGCCGCGTCCATGCTCATGACGGGATCACCGGCCGCGTCGGCTCGAAGCGGCGATCGCGCGGCTTGAACACATTGCCGAACACGCCGCGATCTCCGGAAAGATGGATCGGCACCGCGAGCATCGCCCACTCCCATCCGGCGACCATCGCCCACGCGAGCACGATCACGCCCCACGTGAGGTACGAGTGCGCGACGTTGTAGAGATAGTGGAAGACCGGATCGATGCGGCCCTTGTTGCGCCGCAGGTAGGCGATCAGGCCGGGCAGGTAACCCACCAGGTCGATCAGCAGGAATACGCCCGCGAAGCGCCACAGGTTGAGCTCCTGGAAATGCACCAGGGCCAACGCCGAGCAGGCAGCCACCACGCCGAGGTGCTCCGCTCGCATCAGCCAGTAGGTGCCGTCGCTGTGGTTCCGGTTGAAGGTGTCCATCAGCAGAGCCCCGCGCGCGCCAGGAGCATGGCGTGCTCTGTCTTCATCGAGTGCTGGATCATGCGGACCTGCTCCTCGTAGGGTGTGGCGGCGATGAGTTTTCCGGGGGAGAGCTCGGCATTGCCGAAGATGTCGCCGTGGCGCTTGGCGACCGCGTCGAAGATCGAGACGAAGGTGCGCACGTAGTAGTCGAAGACCTCGGCCATGGCTTCGGTGGCTTCGTTGCACAGTGCGCGCACCGAGGCGCGCCTGGCCTCGTCCTTCTCCAGCGCGTGACGCACCAGGCTCGCGCCGTAACCGACGTGTCGTGCTTCATCGGCGAAAGCGCTGCGCACCAGCGACGCAAGGAACGGATCAACCGGTTGCCAGTACCGCTCCTCGTAGGCGTAGAGCGGATGCGCCATGCCCTCGAAGATCAGGTTCATCAGCGTGAGACCTTCGATGAAGTCGCCGCGATCGACCACCTCGTACACGCGGGCGAGGAAGCGGCGCAGCGGCGGCGACATGATCGCCTCCACCGGCTGCGGTGTTCGCCCGAGCGCGTGGGAGGCCATTGCGAGACGCTCCTGGAACATCTCCAGGTGGCGTGCCTCGTCGAGGGTCTGCTGGGCACAGAAGTTGAGCGTGTCAGCATCGGGTGCGCGGCGTGTCAGGGCGCCCGAGACTCGCAGCGCCGCCTCCTCGAAAATCACGAAGAGCGAAAGGTCGAGGCGATGCACTTCCGCCAGCGCCTTGTGCTCCATGATCGCCAGCGGGATGGCCGCGCCGCAGGTGTCCCAACGCGTCTCCTCCTTCACCCATTGGCGGCGCGGCACGTGCGTGACCCAGCGGTCGATGGAATAGTCGATGGTCATGCGGCTCTCCTTGCGGGGGCATGGAAGCGAAGGCGCAGGGCGGCGAGCGCGCCCGCGCCGTAGGTGAGAAGCAACAGCGCCACGACGGCGCCGAAATGTTCGCGCGCATCGAACAGCACTCCACCGGCGATGGCGACGAGGAATGCCATTGCGAAGCCACCGATCCATCGTTGCGACGGTGGCATGGGGATGCCCACGGGCTGGAAAGGCGGCAGGCAGCGAAGTACCAGCGCGAGGGCGTAGAGCGCTCCAGCCGATACGGCCGCGGCGAGAATGACGGCCTGGTGCGCGTGGAACGCTTCGATGGCCACCGCGCTGGCGAGGCAGGCCAGCAGCAGTGCCGCGAGTGCCGGCCGCGCGACAAGCGTCGGCGCATGAATGCGCGCGAGCGACGACGGCAAGACCCGCTGGGAACCCATTACCGCCACCAG
Organism: Usitatibacter sp.; assembly: GCA_039915735.1. GTDB lineage: Bacteria > Pseudomonadota > Gammaproteobacteria > Burkholderiales > Usitatibacteraceae > Usitatibacter. The sequence continues at coordinate 7,361 of JBDSMR010000036.1, forward strand.
CCGCGACAGGCCGGTGAAGGCGCCGTTCAGTGAGGTGGCGGAGGCGAGGAGGCAGAAGGCCGTAATGGCGATGGCGACCGAAGCGCGGGCCTCGTCGGAGGGCAACGGGATCAATCCACCAGCCAGCGGAACGGGATCGATCGCGCCGGCCGCGAGCAGGACAGAGCCGTAAACCGCGGCCAGCAGCCACACGGTCGCCTTCAGCGTCCAGCCCACCGTGGCGGAGTCACTCGACTCCACCTGCGTGCACACCAGCTCGAAGCCCATGAAGAGGAACACGGCTTGGCCCACCGCACTCGCGAAGGCCGCCGCCGACGGAGCAGGGGCCAGCAAGTGCGGCGCCAGTGTGCCGGGAGCTGTGGACCCCAGGATCCACGCCGCACCGCTCACCATCCCCGCGATCAGCATCACGGTGGCGGCTGCCTGGAAGCGGAAGCCGATACGCATCCCGGCCGCACACACCGCCCACGAGGTCGCGAGGAACACAAAAGCGATCAGCAACACAGGCACCTCGATCCACTGCGCGAGCAGGTGGCCCACGATCAGCGATTCGAGCGCACCCAGCAGCACCATCAGCATCACGTAGGGCGCGATGACGATCATCCCGGCCGAGGGTCCCCACGCGCGCGCGATGAAGGCGAACATGCCGGCCCCGCTCGGAACCACCTTCACGAGATGGCCGAAGACGCCGGCCAGGACGCGGCAAAGCGCAAACGCGATGGCGAGTGCTGCCAGCGCCCACAATCCCGGCGCCGAGGTGCGGATCATGACGATGCCGAGGAGGCAGACACTCGCGATGGAGGTGCCGGCCCCCATCGTGACGAGGGTCGCGCGACCGGGACGCCACGCGCGCCTGCTCATGCGTGGGCACACAGGGTGCTGGCGATGTAGTCGACGCGCATGAAATCCGCCTCCTCACCCTGCAGCGTGAGCTCGCCGAAGAGATACGGCTGGTTCGGATTGAGGCGCAGCTCGAGGATTTCAACCAGGGTCGCCAGCGGCGCGCTGACAACGAGGTCCGCGGCACCCGCCCCGACCAACAACGACTGCACCTCACCCGCCACGATGACGATGCCCACCCGCTGCGGGTCGTCGTTGGCCTGCAGGCTCAGCGTGCAGTTCCAATCCCTATGGTCCGCCTTCAGCCCCTCGTCCGCCTGGTAACGATGGACAAAAGCGCGAGCGGACGTCGCGAGGTTTGTACTCATGCCGCCACCTCCCGGAAAAACCGCGGCAATCCGTGATCCGAAAGTTCGAAGCCGTGGTGATCGGCCAGTGCGAGGACCGCGTCGACTTCGTTCACGTCGAGGTCGTCACCGACGCCGTAGTTGCGATCGGCCCCGTGGAGCGCGAGGAGCATCGTCTCCGACAGGCAGGCCAGCGCCACGCCCGCCGGATGATCCTGAAGGTTGCCGGCACCGATGCGTATCGGTGCTCCCGGCAATGCCACCGAACCCGCTTCGATCACGGTCAGGTCGCGGCGCGCGCGCATTGCCTCCGAAGTGTCGAAGGGCCGGGCCACATCGCAGACAATCGCGCCGGCGCGAATGCCGGCCTCATCGAGGATCGGGCGCCCCGCGGAACTGGCCGACACCACCACGTCGCAACCCGCGAGGTCGGTGAGATCACGGCTCGGCCGCAGGGTCGCAGTGCCGAGTCCGCTCAAGCCTTTCGCGACGCGCTCGACGGCAGACAGCGCACCGTCCGGATTTCCCACCAGCACGATCTCACGAGGAGACTCACGCGCTACCAGCTGCGCCATCAGCGAGCCCACCGATCCTCGCGCACCGACGATGCCAACCCGCAGGTCCGCAATGCGCTGGCCGCGATCCCCCAGCACCCGCAGCAGCGCCCGGAACGTCATGCCCGCGGTCAGCAGGTTGCCGGTGGTGATGTGTGGCCCGCGCCCGGCCACCAACTGGCCCTTGCGCGAGTAGATGCTGGTGAACGCACCCAGCCCCACGATGCGCGCGCCGCGGGCGTGCGCCAGGTCCACCGCCTGGGCGATCGCTTTCGAAACATCTGCGCGTCCCCGCTCCGCCATCTGCTCGGGCAGCAGCGGGATGGCGACGAGGGCGCCCCGCGCGCGCGAACCCACGGCAGAAACGATCTCCGGGATTTCGCACACCACGCCCGGAGGCAGCCGCGTGCAGTAGCTGCAATAGGCCTCGAGCTCGTGTGCGCTGAAGCGGGCGAAGGTGGGATCGTTGAGCAGCACGTCTGCCAGGGTCGTGGGATGGATGAGGAAGGCGTAGTCGATCGACTCGGTGGCGCGCACACGATGGCGCGGCAACACCAGCCTCGCCCCATCGAGCGGCGCAATGCTGGGGACACTCGGCCGCATCGCAGCGCGGGCGATCACGTGGGAGGAATGCGATTCCCACAGCGCGAGCGTCTCCTGCAAGCCCGCCAGCAGCTGCGCGACATGTTCCGGACGCGAGACCAAAGGTGGCGCGATGCGCACGACACTGCTTGCGTTCAACACCGGCAATACCAGCACCCCATGGTTCTTCGCCAGCACCGAGGCGAACAGGTACGCGGAGAGTCCCTGCTGGTGGAGGTAATTGAGGAAGTAGCCGGCGGTTGCGGGCGGAGCGCGCAATTCAATTGCGCGCATAAGTCCCCGGCCGCGAACTTCCTTCACGCTGCCCGGATAGCGCCTCGCAAGGTCGGCGAGCCCGTCTTCCAGCTGCATCGAGGTGGTCGCGAGGTTTTCCTGGAACGCCGGCCGCTGGATCTCCTCGATCACGGCAAGCCCGGCGGCGCAGGCGATGTTGTTGTTGGCGAAAGTGGACGAGTGCGCCAGCGCGAAGCCGGCATCCCACGCACGGCCATTCACGAGCACAGCGCCCAGCGGGAAGACGCCACCGCCGAGAGCCTTCGCGAGGCAGACGATATCGGCCGCGACGCCTTCGGCGTGGCAAGCCAAAGCATGCCCGGCGCGGAAAAGCCCAGTCTGGATTTCATCGGCGATCAACAGCACGCCGTTCTGGTCACACAATGCGCGCGCCTCACGCAGGTAGCCATTGGGCGGCTCATGCACGCCGCCTTCGCCCTGGATCGGCTCGACCAGGAAGGCAGCACAGCGGCTTCCATGTTGCGAGAGATACGCAGCCAGCGCAGGTGCATCGCCGAACGGCACGCGAGCGAAGGCCGGCGAGGACAACGAAGAGCCATCCATGCGCTCGGAAGCCGACAGTGCCCCCAACGTCTTGCCATGGTACGAACCCACCGCGGAGAGAATCACCTCGCGGCCGGTGCGCATGCGCGCCAGCTTGATCGCCGCCTCGATCGCCTCCGCACCGGAGGTGGTGAAGACACAGCGGCTGTGCGTGCCACCCGCCAGGCGG
>JBDSMR010000054.1:0-25749 GCA_039915735.1 Usitatibacter sp.
GCGACGGTCGAGCGGCGCGCGGGCCCGGTGGCGATCAACCACGCCGGGCAGCTGCAGGCGATCACGGTCACCTTCAACCTCGCGCCGGGAGCGGCACTCGGCGACGCCGCGAAGAAGATCGAGCGCTACAAGGACGAGGCCCGCATGCCCGCCACGATCCTCACGCAATGGGCGGGCGATGCCGCCGCTTTCCAGAAGTCCCAGGCGAGCCAGATCTGGCTCCTCCTGAGCGCGCTGCTGGTGATCTACGTGCTTCTGGGCGTCCTCTACGAGAGCTACATCCATCCGATCACGATCCTCGCAGGCATTCCGTCGGCGGCGATCGGTGCGCTCCTCACGTTGTGGGTCTTCGGCATCGACCTGTCGATGATCGCGGTGATCGGCATCCTGCTGCTGATCGGTATCGTCAAGAAGAACGCGATCATGATGATCGACTTTGCACTCAACGCGCAGCGCGAGGAGGGCCGCGATGCGGTCGCGGCGATCCGCGAGGCGTGCCTGCTGCGCTTCCGCCCCATCATGATGACCACGATCGCCGCGATGATGGGCGCGATCCCGATCGCCGCGGGCCTCGGCGCGGGCGCGGAGCTGCGCCAGCCGCTCGGCCTCGCGGTCGTCGGCGGGCTTGCCTTCTCGCAGATCATCACGCTCTTTATCACGCCGGTGATCTACCTCTACCTCGACCGGTATTCCGGCAAGGGTCCCATCAAGCAGCCGACGCACGAGCTGCATCCGGCCCCTTCGGGGGAGTGACGCTGTCATCCTCGCGCGTTTGGGAGGCGTTGGAGAGTTATTCCAGCGCAAATCTGTGAAACCGCCGATGGCCGCCGATCAACCCCCGATAACCGCCGATGAAACCAGGCAGGAGTTGGATCGACTGACGCGACAGGTGATAGGAGCTGCCCAACGCGTGAGCAGCGTGCTGGGAGAAGGGTTCCTCGAGAAGATCTACGAGAATGCCCTGCTGCTTGAGTTGAAAAAGCGTGGAGTGCGGGCCGAACAGCAGTGTCCTGTCCACGTGCGCTACGAAGGGGAGATCATCGGCGACTATATGACTGATCTGCTGGTCGAGGGCAGGGTGGTTGTGGAATTGAAAACCGTAACCTTTCTCGACCGAATCCATCGATCGCAATGCGTCAATTACTTGCGAGCGACCGGGTTGCCTGTCTGCCTTCTCATGAACTTTGGATGCCGTCGCCTCGAAGTGCGCCGCATCGTTCTCAACTTTTGACTTATCGGCGGCCATCCGCTTTTCATCGGCGGCCATCGGCGGTTTCACAGATTTGCGCCAGCCGAAGCCCCGCTGCCGTTGTTGCCTCCTGAAGCTACAATCCTCCATGGACACCACGCGGATTTGGGACCTGTTGATCATGGGCGGCGGCAACGCGGCGCTGTGTGCCGCGCTCACCGCGCGTCGCATGGGTCTCACGGTGCTCGTGATCGAGAGCGCTCCGGTCCACTTCCGTGGCGGCAACAGCCGCCACACGCGCAACATGCGCACCATGCACGAGGGTCCGCTGCCTCCGCTCACCGACGCCTATCCGGAAGAAGAGTATTGGCAGGACCTCCTCAAGGTCACGGGCGGGCTCACGGACGAGCGCCTGGCGCGCATGACCATCCGCGAGACCGAGCGCCACGTGCCCTGGATGAAGCAACACGGCGTTCGTTTCCAGGCGCCGCTGGGCGGCACGTTGCATCTCTCGCGCACCAACGCGTTTTTCCTCGGTGGCGGCAAGGCGCTGATGAATGCGTACTACCACGTGGCGCAATCGATGGGTGTCGAGATCACCTACGACACTCAAGTCGTCGACCTCGCATTTGAAGGTTCGCGTTTCTCGCGCGCCACGGTGATGCGCGATGGCGTGCCCCATGAGATCCAGGCTCGGGTGCTGATCGCGGCCGCGGGTGGCTTCGAGTCCAACCTCGAATGGTTGCGCGAGGCGTGGGGCCCGCCGGCCGACAACTTCATCGTGCGCGGCACGCCGTACAACATGGGAGTGGTGTTGAAGCTGCTGCTGGCGAAGGGCGCGAAGCAGGTGAGTGATCCCACGCAGGGGCATTGCGTTGCGATCGATGCGCGCTCGCCGAAGTTCGACGGCGGCATCGTCACGCGGGTGGATGCGGTTTCGCTCGGCATCGTGGTGAACAAGGAAGGCCAGCGCTTCTACGACGAGGGTGAGGACTTCTGGCCCAAGCGTTACGCCATCTGGGGGCGCCTGGTGGCGGGGCAACCGGACCAGATCGGCTACGCCATCATCGACGTGAAATCCATGGGCAAGTTCATGCCGCCGGTGTTTCCTCCGGTGAAGGCGGGCACACTCGCGGAATTGGCGAAAGCGTTCGGCCTCGATGCTGCGGCGCTCGAGAAAACCGTGGCGGACTTCAATGCGGCAGTGAGGCCCGGCACCTTCGACCATACAAAATTCGATGACTGCGCGACCGAGAACCTCACGCCGCCCAAGACCCACTGGGCGCGCCGCATCGACACGCCGCCTTTTTATGGATATCCGCTGCGCCCGGGAATCACCTTTACCTACCTCGGCGTCGCTATCGACGAGAAGGCACGCATGCTGATGCAGGACGGCAGGCCCGCGGAGAACGTCTTCGCGGCGGGCGAGATCATGGCCGGCAATGTGCTCGGCAAGGGGTACCTCGCCGGGATCGGGATGGCCATTGGCACGACGTTTGGGCGTATCGCGGGGGATGAAGCGGTCAAACTTTGCGCTTCGCTCGGCTGAAGCATTTATCCGCCGATGAACGCAGATGAACGCGGATAAACCATGAAAAATGACGTTTGGCCGTCGAAGTTTGGCGCTGCATTGGATGACATGACCGCCTTGCCGTTTGGTTTTATCCGCGTGCATCTGCGTTCATCGGCGGATAAACGCTTTGGGGGTAGCGCAGCGTGACGCAGCAGCTCACCAATCTCATCGAAGAGGCCACGCGCATCTTCCAGATCTGCAACGCCTGCCGTTACTGCGAAGGCTATTGCGCGGTGTTCCCCGCAATCGAGCGCCGCCTGGAGTTCACCCCCGACGACGCGCACTACCTCGCCAACCTCTGCCACAACTGCGGTGCGTGTTTGTATGCGTGCCAGTACTCGCCGCCGCACGAGTTCAACCTCAATTTTCCGCAGGTGATGGCGCAGGTGCGCGCGCAGACGTACAAGCGCTACGCCTGGCCGCAGGCGCTGGCGAAGGCCTACGACCACAACGGCCTCGTCACCAGCGTTGTCACGATGCTGAGCCTCGCGGCGGTGTTCGCGTTCACGTCCTGGTACGCGAGCCCCGACCGTTTCTTCGCTGCGTGGAGTGATGCGCAGGGTTCCTTCTACGCCTTGTTGCCACATGACCTGATGGTGGTCACGTTCGGCGGCGTATCCGTGTTCGTGATGATTGCCTTCCTGATGGGATTTGCGCGCTTCTGGCCCGACATGGGCGAGGACACGCTGGAGTTCCTGAAAGCGCCGTCGTTCTCGGCGGCGGTGTGGGATGCCGCCGGCCTGCGCTACATGGATGGCGGCGGGCTGGGTTGCACCTATCCCACCGATCGCCCCTCGAATGCGCGACGGGTTTTCCATCACTTCACTTTCTACGGCTTCGTGCTCTGCTTCGCCGCCACGAGTGTGGCCACGATCTATCACTACGTGTTCAGCTGGAAAGCGCCATACCCGATCTACAGCCTGCCGGTGCTGTTGGGCATCGTGGGCGGCATCGGGTTGCTGATTGGACCCGTTGGGCTGCTTTGGCTGCGCTCGAGACGCGACCCCGCACTCGCGGACGCGAATCAGAATGGCATGGACCTGGGTTTCCTCGCGCTGCTGTTCATGGTGAGTCTCACCGGCCTTGCGTTGCTTTTCCTGCGCGAAACGCGCGCGATGGGGCTCACGCTGGCCCTGCACCTGGGTGCGGTGCTGGCGTTGTTCCTGATGCTTCCCTACGGCAAGTTCGTGCACGCCCTCTATCGTTTCGCCGCGCTGGTGCGCTTCCACATCGAGCGCAAGCGGCCCCTCCCGGAGGTAGGTTCCGAATGAAGATCGCATCGATGCGTGAAGTAGTGACCCCGGCCGAATGGAAGGCGCGAGTGGACCTCGCCGCCTGTTACCGCCTGGTGAACCTCTACGACATGTCGGACATGATGGCCAACCACATCTCCGCCGCAGTGCCGGGCGAGGAGGGTGCCTTCCTCATCAATCCGTACGGGATGATGTACGAGGAGATCACGGCCTCGTGCCTGATCAAGATCGACATCGACGGCAACATCCTCGCCAAGCCGGATTTCGGTGACCTCGACTACGGCATCAACAAGGCGGGCTATGTGATCCACGGCGCCATCCACAAGGCGCGCCATGACGTCTCCTGCGTGATCCATACGCACACCTGGGCCGGGATTGCGCTCTCGGCGCTGGACTGCGGCGTGCTTCCAATCAGCCAGACCTCGATGCGTTTCCTCAAGATCGGTTATCACGACTACCAGGGCGTGGTGCTCGACTCGAAGGAGGAAGCTTCGCTGCTTGCGGACCTGGGGCAGGGCGAGGCGCTGATCCTGCGTAACCATGGGTTGCTCACGGTGGGCAAAACCATCGGCGAGGCGTTCAACTGGATGCATCGCCTCGAGCTCACTGCGCGCTCACAACTCGCCGCGATGGCCACCGGTGACAAGCTGGTGCGGGTGGGTGGCAAGGTGCTCGAGGAAACGTACATGAACTACCAGCCGCAGACGCGGCGGCCTTATGGCGTCCTGGAGTGGCCGGCGCTGCTGCGCAAGCTCGACCGGATGGATCCTTCCTACAAGGACTGATTCAGGGTGCACATCGTGGATTCGCAAATCCACATCTGGGGCGCAGACACCCCGGATCGCCCGTGGCCAAGCCGCGGCACGCATGCACATCGCGATCCGCCATTCACCACCGCAGAAGTGCTCGCGACGATGGATGAAGCTGGAATCGAAGCGGCCATCCTGGTGCCGCCATCGTGGGAAGGCGACCGCAACGACCTCGCGCTTGCAGCCGCGAAGCAACACCCGACGCGTTTCGCCGTCATGGGCCGCCTCGACCACGAGGCACCGGGCGCGCGTGAAGCGCTGGAGCACTGGCGCGAGCAGCCCGGGATGCTCGGCCTGCGTTTCCTCTTCCACACACCGCTGCTGCGAACGCCGTTTGTCGAGGGAAAACTCGACTGGGTCTGGGCGCAAGCGGAGCGACACGGCATCCCGGTGATGATCGGCCTGCACCAGGAATACCATGAGTTGCTGGACGCCCTCGCGACGAAACATCCGAAGCTGCGTATCGCGATAGACCACCTCGGCCTCGTTGCCACGGAGCGCGATGCCGCGGCCTTCCGCAACCTCGACAAGCTGCTAGCCCTTGCGCGCCATCCCAACATCGCGGTGAAGGCCAGTGCATTGCCCTGCTACACCGAAGACGTGTATCCGTATCGCGCGCTGCATCCATACGTGCAGCGTGTCACCAGCGCCTTCGGTCCGCGGCGCGTTTTCTGGGGAACGGACCTGTCGCGCCTGCCCTGCACCTGCCGCGAAGCGATTACGATGTGGACCGAGGAGATGCCGTGGCTCGCACCCGGTGACCTCGAGTGGATCATGGGCCGCGGCATCCGCACGTGGCTCGGATATGAAACAACTGAGGAGAGCTGGACATGACCCAATGGATTCGCGCGGCCGCTGCTGCTTCGCTGCTGGTCCTGGCACCGGTAGGCGCCGCGATGGCGCAGGCCTTCCCGTCGAAACCACTCAAAGTCGTCGTGGGCTTCGCTCCGGGCGGCAACCTCGATGTGACCGCGCGCATCCTCGCTGAAGCGATGTCGAAGACGCTGGGCCAGCCGATCGTGGTCGAGAACCGTCCTGGCGCCGGCGGCGTGATCGGCAACGACGCGGTGGCCAAGTCCCCGCCCGACGGCTACACGCTGGTGGCCACCACCACGGCGGTGACCATCGTGAGCCCGCTGATGGTGCCGACCTCGCCCTACACCGCCGCGAATTTTTCGCCGGTAGGTGTGATGCAGCTCACGCCGCTGCTGGTCGAAGTGCCGGTTGCGAGCCCCTACGCCGACTTCAAGTCATACCTCGCCGCGGTGCGGGCGAAGCCGGGAACGGTAAGTGTCGCCCACTCCGGCAATGGCACTTCGAACCACGTGGCGCTCCTGTTGATCCAGGACGCGCTCAAGGTGAAGTTCAACATCGTGCCCTACAAGGGTTCCGGTCCCGCGCTCATCGATACCATCGGCGGGCAGGTTGATTCGATCGTCGACCAGCTGTCGAGCTCGCTGCCGCAGGTGAAGGCCGGCAAGCTGCGCCCGCTGGCGGTGGGCTCGCGCACGCGCCTTGCGGACCTTCCGAATGTGCCGACCCTCGAAGAAGAAGGCATGAAAGGTTTCGAGGCGGTGACGGCCAGCATGCTGTTGGCACCGGCGCAGACGCCACCCGCGGTGCTCAAGGCGCTTAACGTCGCGCTGAACAAGGCGCTCGCCGATCCTGCAGTCGCGAAGAAGCTGCATGACCTGGGCGCGGTGCTGCGGCCCACAAGCGTGGAGGAAGCCGAGCGCTTCCTCAAGGACGAGGAAGCCAAGCTCACAGCGCTGGCGAAGACCGGGGTGCTCAAGTCGGATTGAGCGAACAGCGCTCCAATCCCTGGCGCTGCCCTAGGATCGCGCGGCGGCCTTGGGCGTTTCGCCGGTGTCCAGGTCGGCAAGGATCGTGGCGATGCGCTCCGGGCCGTACGGTTCCGACAGCGGGTAGTTCTTCGCGATCCGCAGCGCCTCGATCTTGAGCTCGCGCGCCTGCTGCGTGCACGAGATCAGCATCACGCGCTCATCGGTGGTGGAGCGCTTGCGATCCACCAGCCCCTTGGCCTGCAACCGTTTCAGCAGCGGCGTGAGCGTTCCGCTGTCCAGGTCCAGCTCTCGCCCCAGGTCGGCGACGGAGACGCGGTCCTTTTCCCACAGGCGTACCAGCACCATGTATTGCGGAAAGGTCAGGCCGAGGGCGAGCAGGTAGGGCCGGTAACGTGCGACCGTGTTTCTCTGCGCCAGGTACAGGGCAAGGCAGAAGCGGTCCTCGATGCTGATGCTGGAGGGGCGTTCCTTGAGCGGGATCTGTCGAATCATCATGGTCTCTACTCCCAAAAAGCTTCCGGTGTTTTCCATAAAGAGGGTCCTCATGCCGCGGGCGCCGCGCACGACTGCCGCAGCACCAGTTCCGTGGGCAAGACGATGCGGCGCGGCCGGCTGCCGTCGACCGCTCCGCTGATCTTGGCCAGCAGCAGCTCTGCTGCGGCTGCGCCGACCTTGGCGAATTCCCACCGCACGGCGGTGAGCGGCGGCTGGTGCAGGCTCGCGACGTCGGTGTCGCCGATCTGCACCAGCGAAAGCTTCTTCGGGATCGAAAGCTTGAGCGTGCGGATGGCCTTGAGCACGCCCGGCATCTGGTTGGCGCCAACCACGAGGGCCGTGGGCGGGCGCGGCGAGACCAGCATGCGATAGGCGGCGTGGTAGCCCGCGTCCGGGAGGAAGCCATCGAAGGACATCAACGAAGCGTCGACCGGCACACCAGCGGACTTGTGCGCGGCCGAGTACGCCAAGCCGCGTGCACGGCCCGGGAGCGCCGCCTGCGTGACCGTGATGAGGCCGATGCGCCGGTGCGCGAGCTTGAGCAGGTAGCTCACCGCCTGGTGTGCGCCGGAGTAGTGGTCGGTGGCGACGCTGTCGAGCGGCAGCGTGCTCTCGCGTTCGAAGAGCACCGTGGGAATGCGCGATTCCGACAACACGCGCAGCGTGGCCGGATCCTCTTCCTTTGACAGCGTGATGATCATCCCGTCGAAGCGGCGCCGCTGGAAGAGGTCGAGGATCTCCTTTTCCTTGTCGGGGCTGTCGCGGCTGTTGGTGAGGATCATGTTGTAGCCACTTCGGTAAAGAACTTCCTCCGTGGCGCTGACCGTGGCCGCGAAAAGCGGGTTGGAAATGTCCGAAACCATCAGGCCCACCGCACGCGAGGACTGGCTGCGCATGCTCTGCGCCGCGAAGCTCGGCACATAGCCGAGCGAACGCGCGGCGGACAGCACCTTTTCCCGCAGGACGCTGCCGACGCCTTCCTTCTCGTTGATGACGCGCGACACCGTGCCCAGCGAAACGCCCGCCTTGCGCGCAACCTCGACGATGGTGATGCGGGTGGGTTTCTTCATGGCCGTCGCTTGTAACGTTTCATAGTTTGCACTTGCATGGTACACAAGGCAATGCTTTTTACCGAGTGAAACATGGTGCGGCGCACCAATGAAACGTTTCATTGACAGGCGCTGACGCACGCGCCTAGACTGACCGCAGACGGTTCAACCGCAATAGAGATTCCGATGGACCTCCCGCTCTCAGGCTTGACCGTGGTCGAGCTTGGCCACAGCGTCGCCGCTCCTTTCGCCGGCCAGGTCCTGGCCGACCTCGGCGCGCGCGTGATCAAGGCGGAGAACCCCGGCCAGGGCGATGACGCTCGCGCCTGGGGCCCGCCGTTCTGGCACGGCTCGTCGGCCACCTTCCAGAGCCTCAATCGCAACAAGCTATCGGTCACCGTGGACCTCAAGGACGCGGGGGAGGTGTCGCGGCTACGCACCCTGATCACCGACGAGGCCGACATCGTGATCCAGAACCTGCGCCCGGGCCTCACGCAGCGCTTCGGCATCGACGCAGCAACACTTTGCGCCGAGGACCGCGAGCTCATCTATTGCAATCTGGGCGCCTTCGGCGCGGACGGCCCGATGCGCGACAAGCCCGGCTACGACCCGTTGATGCAGGCCTTCGGCGGCCTCATGAGCGTGACCGGGGAAGCCGATCGCCCGCCGGTGCGCGTAGGCCCCTCCATCATCGACATGGGCGCGGGCCTGTGGTCGGTGATCGGCATCCTCGCCGCGCTGGAGAAACGCAATCGCACCGGCCTGGGTTGCGTGGTCGACACCTCGCTCTTCGAGACTTCGCTTTCGTGGATGACGGTGCCGGTGGCGCTCGCCATGGCGTCGGGAAGTGACCCGGGCCGCACCGGCTCGGAAGCCGCGATGATCGTTCCATACAAGGCATTCAAGGCGCGAGACCGGTACCTGGTGATCGCCGCGGGCAACGACTCGCTGTTCCGCCGCCTGTGCGAAGCCGTCGGCCATCCCGAGTGGGGCACTGATCCGCGCTTCCTCGACAACGCGGCGCGCGTGCGCCACCGGGAAGCGCTCAACGAAATGATCGAGGCGATCGTCGGCGCACAGGACGCGGCACACTGGGGTGCGAAGCTCGACGCGGCCGGGGTGCCGTCGGCCCCGACCCAGAGCGTGAGCGAAGTCCTCGCCCACCCGCAGACGCGCGCGCTCGGCATGGTCCAGCCGGTGCCCGACGGGACCATGGAACTCATGAGCCTGCCGCTGCGCTTCGACGGCCAGCGCCCGCCGATCCGCTCCTCGCCGCCGGCGCTCGGCGCCGACAATGGCGCGGTTTTCCAGATCTCCGAAGCGAAGGCCCCATGAGCCGCAAGCCATACGAAACCCTGCAGGTCGTTGAGCCGTCGCCCGGATTGCTCCTCGTGACCCTCAACCGGCCGGAAGTGCGCAACGCCCTCAACACGCAGATGGGGCGCGAGCTGCGCGATCTTTTCGTGCCGCTCAAGTTCACGCCGGGGGAGCTGCGTTGCATCGTCATCACCGGCGCCGGCGACAAGGCGTTCTGCTCCGGCGGCGATCTGAAAGAGCGCAAGGGCATGAGCGACGAGGACTGGCGCCTGCAACACGCCATCTTCGAGGAGGCCTACTACGCCGTGATGGATTGCTCGGTGCCGGTCATCGCCGCGGTGAATGGCGCTGCGTACGCGGGCGGCCTGGAGCTGGCACTTGCCGCGGACTTCGCCTATGCGTCGAGCGAGGCGCGTTTCGCGCTGACCGAGGTCACCATCGGCATCATGCCCGGTGCCGGAGGCACGCAGAACCTGCCACGCGCCGTGGGCGAACGCCGCGCCAAGGAGATCATCCTCACCGGCGAGGCCTTCACCGCGCAGCAGGCGATGGAGTGGGGAATGATCAACGCGGTCACCGCGCCAGCCGAACTTTTGCCCGCGGTGATGGCGGTTGCCGAACGCATCCGCGCCAACGCGCCGATCTCGGTGCGCCAGGCCAAGAAGTCGATCCACGTGGGGTTGCAGATGGACCTCTCCTCCGGGCTGGTGTTCGAGGTGCAGGCCTACGAACGCATGATCGCGACCGAGGACCGGCGCGAGGGCATCAACTCGTTCAACGAGAAGCGCAAGCCCGACTTCAAGGGGCGCTAGGAAAGCGACATGGCAAACCGACCCAGGGCCTTGGTGCGCGAGATGGGGCTGCGCGACGGGCTGCAGAGCATCAGGACCATCATGCCAACCGCCACCAAGCTCGACTGGATCGCGCGCGAGGCCGCGTGCGGCGTCCCGGAGATCGAAGTGGCGTCGTTTGTGCCGGCCAGGCTGCTGCCGCAGATGGCGGACGCCGCGCAGGTGGTGCCCGGCGCACGCAAGGTGCCCGAGCTGATGGTTTCGGTGCTGGTGCCGAACATGCGCGGCGCCCAGGACGCGATCGCCGCGGGCGCGATGAAGCTCAACTACGTGATGAGCGTGAGCGAGAGCCACAACATGGCCAACGTGCGCCGCCCGGTGAGTGAATCACTCGCCGACTTCGGGCGCATCGTGGAATTCTGCAGGGGCCTCGATCCCACGCGCCGCCCGATCGTGGCCGGCGGATTGGCCACGGCATTCGGCTGCACCATCGAGGGCCCGATCCGCGAGGAGCGCTCGCGTGAGCTCGCGGCGCAACTGGTGGAGCTTGGCGCCGACGAGATCATCGTGGCGGACACCGTCGGTTACGGAAACCCTGCGGCGGTTCGCCGCATCTTCGCCGGCGTGCTGGCCGAAGCGGGCGAGCTGCCCGTGGCCGCACACTTCCACGACACCCGCGGCGTGGGGCTCGCCAACGTGGTCGCCGCGCTGGATGAAGGCATCGTGCGCTTCGACGCGTCGCTGGGCGGCCTCGGTGGCTGCCCTTATGCGCCGGGCGCCTCAGGAAACATCGTGATGGAAGACCTGGTGTTCCTGCTCGAGACCATGGGTTATGCCACCGGCGTCGATCTCACGAAACTCATCGAGGTGCGCAAGGTTGTGCAGGCGAGCCTCGCCGACGAGCAGAAACAATTCCACGGCGCGCTTTCGCAGGCCGGGTTACCGAAGAACTATGCCCATGTCTGAGCACGGCATCGAAGATCCCACCCTGATGGCCCTCGGGGAGGACTACCCCGACATTCGCGAGGGCGTGCGCGCCATCTGCGAGGGATTCCCCGGCGAATACTGGCGCAAGCTCGAGGACGAAGAGGCGTATCCGGATGCGTTCGTGAAGGCGCTGACCGAAGCTGGCTACCTCGCCGCGCTGATCCCGGAGGAATACGGCGGCTCGGGCCTGCCGCTGCGCGCGGCAGCGGTGATCCTCGAGGAGATCCACGCCTCGGGCTGCAGCGCCGGCGCCTGCCACGCGCAGATGTACATCATGGGTACGCTGCTGCGCCACGGCAGCCCGGAGCAGAAGAACCAGTACCTGCCGGAAATCGCCGCCGGGCGGCTGCGCCTGCAGGCCTTCGGTGTCACCGAGCCCTCCACCGGCTCCGATACCACCAAGCTCAAGACGCGCGCGGTGAGGGAGGGCGACGAATACGTCATCACCGGCCAGAAGGTGTGGATCTCGCGCGCGCTCCACTCGGACCTGATGCTGCTGCTGGCGCGCACCAAGCCGGTGGAGCAGTGCACGAAGAAGTCCGACGGTCTCTCGGTGTTCCTGGTCGATATCCGCAACGCCCAAGGCAACGGGCTGGAGATTCGCAAGCTGCCCGCGATGATCAACCACAACACCACCGAGCTTTTCTTCGATGGCTTGCGCGTGCCGGCCTCGAGCCTGATCGGCGAGGAGAACCGCGGCTTCAAATACATCCTCGACGGCATGAACGCGGAACGCATCCTGGTCGCCGCCGAAGCGCTTGGCGACGCGCGCTTCTTCATCCGGAAGGCCTCGGGTTATGCCAGCGAGCGCGTAGTGTTCGGCCGGCCCATCGGCCAGAACCAGGGCGTGCAGTTTCCGATCGCGCGCGCCTACGCCGAGATGAAGGCGGCGGACCTCGTCAACCGCAGCGCCGCGGCGCTGTTCCAGGCCGACCGCGACTGCGGCGAGGAAGCCAACATCGCCAAGATGCTTGCCTCCGAGGCGACGTGGCACGCGGCGGAGGCGTGCCTGCAGACCCATGGCGGCTTCGGCTTCGCGCGCGAGTACGACATTGAGCGCAAGTGGCGCGACACGCGCCTCTTCCAGATCGCGCCGATCTCCACCAATTTGATCCTTTCGTACATCGGCGAGCACGTGCTGGGCATGCCGCGCTCTTATTAGGGAGAAGAAATGATTGCAGCATGGCGAAATATCGGCCTGGCACTGGCCGCCGCGGTGGCATTCAATGCCGCCGCACAATATCCGGACAGGGTGGTGAAGCTGGTGGTGCCGTTCGCGGCCGGCGGCTTCACCGATTCGGTCGCCCGCATCGTGGGCCAGGAGCTGCAGAAGAAGTGGGGCCAGCCGGTTGTTGTCGAAAACCGGCCTGGCGCCGGCGGCAATATCGGCGCCGAGGTGGTGGCGAAGTCGGCGCCCGACGGCTATACGCTGTTCCTCGCCACCAACACCACGCACGCGATCAACGGCACGCTCTATCGCGTGTTGCCGTTCGACCCCGTGAAGGACTTCGATCCGGTGGTGCTGCTGGTCACGACGCCCAACCTGCTGGTGGTGGGGCCCACCGCGAACGTGAATTCCGTGAAGGAGCTCATCGCCGCGGCCAAGGCCGACCCGAAGCGCTTCAACTACGGCTCCACTGGCGTGGGTTCCTCGGTGCACCTGCAGGCCGAGCAGTTCAAGTCGCAGGCCGGCATCCAGATGACCCACATCCCGTACAAGGGCAGCTCGCAGGCGCTCACCGACCTCATCGGCGGCTCGGTGCAGGTGATGTTCGACAACCTCCTCTTCCAGATGCCGCAGGTGAAGGGTGGCAAGGTGAAGGCGCTTGCGATCACCGCGCGCAACCGCACCGCGCAGCTGCCCGATGTGCCGACGATGTCGGAGCTCGGCATACCTGGCTTCGAGACCGGGCCCTGGTTCGCGATCGTGGCGCCGGCGAAGACGCCCGCGGCGATCGTCGCGAAGATCAACGCCGACGTGAACGAGGCGCTCAAGCTGCCGGAGGTGATCGACAAGCTCAAGGGCGCGGAGATCATCGGCGGCACGCCACAGGAGTTCGCGGCCTTCATGTCGAAGGAGACCGCCAAGTGGGGCAAGCTGATTCGCGAGCTGGACCTCAAGGCGGACTAGGCATGTTGCACTGGGACGAGGAAGCCGAAGTCATCGTGGTGGGTGGCGGGCTCGCTGCCCATTGCGCAGCGCTGCAGGCGGCCGAAGGCGGCGCGCGGGTGCTGATGCTGGAGAAGGAGGCGCAGGTGGGTGGCTCGACGGTGCTCTCGGGTGGCTCGTTCGCCTTCGCGGGGACCGACCTGCAGAAGAGCAACGGCATCGAGGACAGCTCCGAGCGGCTGTTCGACGACCTCAGGCGCGTGGGTGAATACGGCAACGAGGAAGCCGTGGTGAAGGCGTATGTCGACAACCAGCTCGACACCTACCACTGGCTCGCGAAACACGGCGTCACCTTCGACAGGATATTCCTCGCCGCGGGTCAGTCGGTGCCGCGTGCGCATTCGCGCAATCCGCGCGAAGTGATCGAGATTCTCTCGAAGTGGGTCGCGCAATCCGGCCGCGTCACCACGCGTACATCGTGCGCCGTTGGACGGCTGTTGCGTGATGGACTCGAGGGCCCTGTGCAGGGCGTGCTGGTGGAGCAGGATGGAAAGGCGCTCCGCATTCGCGCCAGACGCGGCGTGGTGCTGGCCTGCGGCGGGTTCTCGCGCAACGACCAGCTGCTCAAGCTCTTCGCGCCGTCGCAGGAGAAAACCCACCGCGCGGGTGGGCCGGGCAATACCGGCGACGGCCTGCTGATGGCGTGGCAGCTGGGCGCGGGCATGCGCGACATGGGCTACATCAAGGGCACATTCGGCGGACATCCGAAGGCGGGTCCCGATGAACACGCGCTGATGCTGCCGATCTACGTCGGCGCCATCGCGGTGAACTCGAAGGGCGAGCGCTTCATCGACGAAAGCAAGTCGTACAAGCTGATCGGTGACGCAGTGCTGTCGCAACCCGATGCGCTCGGCTTCCAGGTCTTCGACCAGAAAATCTTCGAGAAGGGCCGGGACGAAATTCCCACGATGGCGTTCAAGGCGAAGCTGGCCATGGGGCAGGTAATCACGGCGCCGACGCTGGCGGAGCTCGCGAAGAAGGTCGGCATCGATGGCGAAGGCCTCGCACGCACGGTCGCGGAGTACAACGCGGCAGTCGATACGGGCCAGGACGAGCGCTACGGTCGAGATGGATTGTCCAATCACTACGGCGCGCTTGCGAAGATCGAAACCGCGCCGTTCTACGCCTATCCCTCCAAGAGCGTGATCGTGGCGACCTACTGCGGTGTCTCGGTTGATCCGGAGATGCGCGTACGCGATGTCTACGACACGGTGATCCCGAATCTCTATGCGGCCGGCGAAGTGATTGGCGGCCTGCACGGAAATGCGTACATGACCGGTTCTTCGCTCGGCAAGGCGTCGATCTTCGGCCGCATCGCCGGACGCTCCGCGCTCGCCGCATGAATGTCGACCTGCTGGTCGTCGGCGGCGGCCTCGCGGGTTATTGCGCGGCCCTCGAGGCGGCCAGCCGGGGCGCCGAGGTGATGCTGGTGGAGAAGGAAGGCAGGACGGGTGGTGCCACCGTCCTCTCCGGCGGATCATTCGCCTTCGCCGGCACGCCATTGCAGAAGCAGCACGGGATCGATGATTCAGACGAACGCCTCTATGACGACCTGCGCCGCGTGGGCGGCAACGAAAACGACGAAGCGCTGGTGCGCGCGTACGTTTCCCACCAGCGCGAGGCCTACGACTGGCTGGCGTTGCTGGGCGTGAGGTTCGAGCGCCTCTTCATTGCCTCAGGCCAGACAGTGCCGCGGGGGCATTCGCGCAATGCACGTGAAGTCCTCGACGTGGTCGAACAGCGCGCGCGCGAAACCGGACGCGTGGGGACGAAACTGAATACCAGGGCGCGCCGCCTGACTCGAGACGAGGCCACGGGGAAGGTGACCGGCGCCCTGGTGGAACATGCCGGGGTGGAGAAAGCGATCCACGCGCGCCTGGGCGTTGTGATCGCAACCGGCGGATTCTCCCGCAGCGAATCGCTGCTCAAGCTCTTCGCCCCGCAGCAGGCACTTGCGCAGCGCATGGGCGGGCCGGGAAACACCGGGGATGGCTTGCTGATGGCATGGCGGCTGGGCGCGGGCTTTCGCGACATGGGCTACATCAAGGGCACCTTCGGCAACCACGTGAGCGCCGGGCCCGAGGACCACTTCCTGCTGTTCGCGATGTACGCGGGCGGCATCATCGTGAACACCGCCGCGAAGCGCTTCGCCGACGAATCGCTGTCGTACAAGCTGATCGGCGAGGCGTGCATCCGCCAGCCTGGCGCCATTGGTTTTCAGGTCTTCGACCAGCCGATCTTCGAGCGCGGCGTGCCTGGCGTGCCGTCGATGGATTTCCAGGCAGACCTCGAGGCGGGCCGCGTCGTGAAGGCGGATACGCTGGCGCAGCTGGCCGCGATGCTGGCGCTCGATCCGGTCGCGCTGCAGGCCACAGTGGACCGCTACAACGCGATGGTGAAGCAAGGGCGCGACGAGGACTTCGGCCGCGACGGACTGTGCAATCATTTCGGCGCGCTCGCCACGATCGGGACGGCGCCGTTCTACGGCTTCGCCGCGAAGAGCGTGGTGCTGGCCACCTATTGCGGCCTGACGGTGGATGCCAGCATGAACGTGCGTGATGTCTATGGCGACTCGATTCCCGGTCTCTACGCGGCGGGCGGCTGCATCGGCGGCTTCCACGGACGGGCATACATGACCGGCACCGCCAACGGCAAGGCAACCATCTTTGGGAGGATCGCGGCACGCTCCGCGCTGAAAACATGATCGACTACTCGGATAACGGCAAGGGCCTGCCGGTTGTTCTCATCCACGCGTTTCCGCAGGACCGCACGTTGTGGCAGCCGCAGATCGATGCGTTTTCCTCGCGCTACCGCATCGTGGCTCCCACGTTGCGTGGCTTCGCAGGCTCCGATCCCGTCGACGGCAAGGCGGTGTCCATGGACAGCTACGCGGACGATGTCGCCGCGCTGATGGGCGAGCTGGGCATCGCCAAGGCGGTGATCGGCGGCATCTCGCTTGGCGGCTACGTGACGCTTTCGCTGGCACTGCGATATCCCGATCGCGTGCTGGGCATCGTGCTCGCCAATACGCGCGCGACCGCCGACAACCCGGACTGGGCGAAATTCCGCGAGGATCTGGTCAGCGATGTCGAGACACGTGGGCCGGTCGCGGTGGTGGAGAACTACGGCGACAAGCCGTTCCGCCCCGACTGTCCCAAGGACATCAAGGCGGAAATTCGGGCCATGATCATGAAGCAACCCTCGACCGGCCTCGCCTCGGGTACGCGCGGCATGGCATCACGGCCCGATCGGACGCCGCGGCTCGGCGAGATCCGTGTCCCGACGCTTGTCATCAGCGGCACAAAGGACGCGTACATTCCCTCTTCCGATGGTGAGGCCATGCATCAGGCCATCGCCGGCAGCACCTTCGTCGACATCGAAGGCGCCGGCCACCTCTCGAATTACGACAGCGCGCCGCAGTTCAACCTGGCGCTCGAAGAGTTCCTCCGAAAGCTCGAACCGTGACCGATACACACGCCAGCGCCCTCAGGGCCATCCACGACTCGCTCGCCAAGCGCGAACTCCCGGAGCGCGCGCGCGCCACCGCCCGGCTCGGCATGCTCGACGTGATCGGCTGCATCGTGGGTGGCGCGCCCACCGAGACCGCGGCCCGGGTGCGGGAGTTTGCGGCGGCGCAGGCGAGCGAGGGCGCGGCTTCAGTGCTGGGTTCGCGCGAACGTTATGCCGCGCCGATAGCCGCGCTTGTCAACGGGGTCGCCGGCCACGTGCTCGACTACGACGACATGAACTCCACCATGATCGGGCATCCCAGCGTGGTGCTGGTGCCGTCGCTGCTGGCAATCGCCGAGACGCGCCACAGGAGCGGGGCGGACCTGCTGCGCGCCTATGTGCTGGGCTTCGAGGTCAACGGCCACTTCGGCCGCGCGATGGTGCCCACCCACTACAACAATGGCTGGCACTCGACTTCGAGCCTGGGCATCTTTGGCGCAACAGCCGGCGCGTCCTTCCTGCTGGGGCTCGACAGCAACGCAATGCTCAATGCCCTGGCGATCGCGGCCTCGAATTCCGCGGGGCTGCGCGCCAACTTCGGCTCCATGACCAAGTCGCTGCACGCGGGCCAGGCGGCGGAGGGCGCGGTGCGTGCCGCGCTGCTGTCGGCGAGCGGCTTCACCGCCAATGCGGACGTGTTCGATTCGCCCACCGGATATTTCGCGACGTACGCGCGCGGCGCGAGTCCCGGACGCGGCCTCGCGGCGGGTGAACTGGAGATCGAGAAGTCGGGCATCGGCATCAAGCCCTACGCCTGCTGCGGCGCCGGCATCTCCGTGATCGACGCCGCACTCGACATCGGCAAGGCGAACCTCTTCGAGGCGAAGGACATCGAGTTGGTCGAGGTGACGCTCAGCACGATGGCGCAGAGCATCATGCCGTTCCATTCGGCCGCCAACGGCCTTCAGGCCAGGTATTGCCACGAATATTGCGCGGCGGTGGCGCTGATCGACGGGCGCGGCGGGCTCGCGCAGTTCGACGACGCGCGCGTGCTGCGCGACGACGTGCAGCAACTGCTGAAGCGGACTTCGGTCACGGTTGACCCGAAGATGCCGGTGGGTGGCGGGCTGTTCCCGGTGGTCATGAAGGTGAAGCTGCGAGACGGACGCACGCTCGATGCCAATCTTGAGGTGCCGCGCGGCCATCCCACGCGTCCGGTCGAGCCGCAGGTGCAGCTGGAGAAGTTCCTCGAGTGCGCGGCGCCCGTGGTGGGCGAATCGCGCGCGCGCGAGGCGGCGCGCCGCCTTGGCGCAATCGAGGACGAGGCCACGCTCGGCCCCCTCGTCAACCTGCTGCGCCGCTAGGACATGTTCGGCAAGCGCGCGCGCCTCGGCTTCCTCGTTCCTCCCGGCAATCCGACGATGGAACCGGAGATGGCGATGCTGGCGCTGCCCGGCGTCACGCAGCACTTCACGCGCATGTACGCGAGCGGTGTGACGGGTTCGCTCGGGGGCCAGGAAGAGCGCAACCGCGAGCAGATCGCACACGTGGAAGAAGATGTCGCGCGGCTGGCGCAAGTGAAACCCAGGGTAATTGTCCTCGGTCACACCGCCACCAGCTACACGCTGGGCCGCGAAGGTGAGGCGGAGCTCACCGCGCGCATCACGAAGCAACACGACATTCCGTTCACGACCGCTTTCGCGAGCGTGGTCGCGGCGCTCGAACACCTTGGCGTCAAGCGAGTCGCCTATGCCGCGCCGTATGACGAAGCCAATACGCTGCTGGGGAAGAAGCACCTTGAAGGTTTCGGCTTCGAAGTGCCGAGCTTCGGCAACCTCAGGGACGTGACCAACATCTACGACGAGACGCCCGAGCGTGCCTATGGCCTCGCACGCAGTGTCGATGTGCCGGAAGCGCAGGCCGTGTTCCTGAGCGGCGTGGGCATGCCGACGCTGGCGGCGATCGAGAGGCTCGAAGATGACCTGGGCAAGCCGGTGGTGTCGAGTGCTTCCGCGATGATGTGGAATGCGCTTCGCATCGCCGGGATCAACGATTCGATTCACGGCTATGGCCGCTTGCTGCTTGCTTCAGGCATCGGCGTCAATCGGCGTTCCCTGAAGTAGTTTTAACAAGGAGCAAAGCATGAAAAGCGTGAGCGGCCATTGGGCCGATTTCATCCAGGGTGTGAACGTGAAGTCGGTGCCGCCGAAGGTGCTCGAACACGCGAAGGTGCGCATGCTCGACGTCATCGGCACGGGTTTGGCAGCCCGCGGCCTCAAGGTGCCGGAGCTGGCGCGCGCATTTGTCGCGGGAAGCTCAGGACCTGCGACGATCATCGGCCACGCTGACCGCATGATGCCCATCGATGCGGCACTGGTGAACGCGACGCTGATGAACGGCCGCAGCGAGGACGACTTCCTGCGCAAGTCGCACCCGGGCGCGCTCACGATTCCGAGCGCGCTGGCGGTGGCCGAAGAGATGCAGCTCAGCGGCGCCGCGGTGGTGGCCGGCGTGATCGTGGGCTACGAAATCGTCGGCCGCGCCTTCATGGGTGCGCCCGGCATGTTGCCGCGCTTTCGGGCCTCCGGCGTAGCAGGCACGGTTGGCGCGGCAGCGACGGGCGCGAAGATGTATGGGCTCGACACCTCGAAGACGATGAACGCGCTGGGGGCGGCGGCTTGTTTCGCGCACGGCTTCGGCCAGGGATTCCTTTCGGGAACCACTGAAGTGAAGCTCAACGTCGGCATGGCGAGCCGCCAGGGGCTCTCGGCCGCGATCCTCGCGAAGCTCGGCGCGACGGCGTCGGCGGTTGCGTTCGAAGGCGACGCCGGCTATTTCCGCGCGTTCTCCAATACTGCCGAGCATGCTGACGAAGCAATCCGCGACCTCGGCACGCGCTACCTGATAGAAGAGACGGTCTACAAGGAGTGTCCGATCTGCATCTTCACGCAGACCCCGGTGGCGCTCGCCAGGCAGATCGCGCCGAAGATCGATGCCTCGAAGATCGAGCGCATCGTGCTCACTGCCCCCGACCTCACGTATACCAACCCGGGCTACCTCAACGACAAGCCGTACCGGACGCACCTGCAGGCCGCGATCAGCGCGCGCTTCTGCACTGCCGCGGCGCTGCTCGGCATGCCGGTCGAGAGCTACGAGCTGTATGACCAGCTCGAGGAGGCGCGGGTGCTGGCGCTGGCGGAGAAGATCGAGCTGGTGAACCGCGGCGTCGACAACGAAAGCCTGGACCTCGAGGTGACGGTGCAGGGCGGGACGATCCATCGTGCCTCTGGTGTCGAGCACGACACGCTATTCCCGACGAAGGACAAGGTGCTCGCCAAGTTTCGCCGCCTCACGGGCCCCCCGGGGGCGTCGCGTGGCACGGGGCCGGTGATCGATACCGAAAAGGTGCTCGCCACCATCATGTCGCTCGAGGAAGTCGACGACATCCGCGTGTTGACCGACCTGCTCAGGACCGCGAAGTGAAGACCACGGTCACCACTGCCTGCGCCGCGTGGAGCAGGCCACGGATATCAAGGCGGAGTAACGGGTACTAGCGCAGCGGAACAACAACCCCGACGCCAATGCTGCGATAGGCGTAGTTGTCATCGCCTTCGGCGTAGCCCTGGGCACGCGTGTAGCCGGCCCGCAGCACGATTCGCGCGTTGCCCGCGAGCGGGCCTTCTGCGCGGGCCTCGGCGAGGTAGGAAGGTTGCGAGCCGCCCGACGACGACTGCTCGCGCCCTGCGCCAAGCGCGCCGCTGAAGGTCCAGCCGGCGTAGCGCTTGCGAATCGCCGCCACTCCCAGCCACTGCTGGTGGTGCGAGGGATTGAAGTACGCGCCGCCGACATCTTCTTCGCTGCTCGAATAGCGGCGGTAACGCAGTTGCATGGTGACACCATGCTCGGGCACGGCAAGCCAGGTGAGGCGCGCACGGCCGTGGAAGCGATCGTTGCCGTCGCTGAACGATTGCCAGCCACCGAGGGCGCTGAGTGTGAGCCGGGGCACCACTTCCTTCTCGACCGCGACCGCCGCGAAGGTGTAGCCGATGGCGCGATCGAGCGCCTTGCGCGTCTCGACCAGGTCGGCCGAGAGGATCAGGTCGATGCCGGCCCCGGGCGAGGGAACGATGTGCCAGTTGGCGTCACCGATCGGGCGCAGGTGGCCGCCGACGGTGACCACACCAACTTCGGCTTCGATTCCCGAGAGGTTGTCGCGCCGCTGGTCGCGGTAGACCCCAAGGACCGCCTGCACGTCCTTGCGATAGTCGCCCTGCGAATAACGTGTGGCTTGCGCCGCGACCCCGGAGTAGCTCCATGGATTGTCGTACCGATAGAGGCCGCCAACACGCGCGCGCGCGGATCGGAACCCTTCCGTATCGGAATTGAAGTCGAGTCCGCCGAGCGCAGCCGGGACCGGAGCCTCCTGCGCCGCGACACTCCATGCCCAGGCAAGCCCGCATGCCAGAAGGAGGCGCTTCATTTCGTACCCCACGAGCGGCGTGCGCCGAACAGCTCGGACAGATAACCTGCAACACTCGCCGGCTGCATGACGAAGCTGTAGCCGATGGCGTAGGCGAGGAACCCGAGCGGATTGCGCCGCACCTTGAGCCCATGGTGCGCGAAAGTGCGCGCCGCGACGTGGAACATCATCGCGTTCATCAGCAGCGACAGTGGCAGCAACATCAGCGTGACCGGGCCGGCGATGGCATAGATGCCGAAAAACGCCAGCAACACGCCCGGGATGAAACAGAACGTGAAAGCCGCGTCGAGCCAGGGAAAAAACAGGTTCCACCAGACGAACAGCGTCGACAAGTGCGGCGCGACCAGGATGCGCGGGTGGCGCTTGAACGCCTCGATCATTCCGCGCGCCCAGCGCTGCCTCTGGCGAATCAGCTGGCGCAGGCTTTCGGGGGCATTGGTGAAGCAGATCGCGTCCTCGGCGTGGCCAACGCGCCATCCTGCCGAGAGGATCGCCCAGGTGAGGACGATGTCTTCACCGACACATTCGTCCCAGCCGCCGAGGTCGCGTAGCGTCTGGCGGTCGTAGATCGAAAACGCGCCCTGGGCGACGAGCGTCCCCTGGTAGAGCGATTGCACCCGCTTGATCGCGGAGATGCCGTGGAAGTAGTCCCACTCCTGCATCCGGGTGACCCAGTTGGTGCGCGAGTTGCGCACCAGCATCGTGCCCGCGACGGCTCGCGTACGCGCCGGGTCTGCGGCGTACCGTTCCACCAGCCGCTGGAGCGCGCCACCATAGAGATAGGAATCGCCGTCAAGTGTCACAACCAGGTCGTGCTCGGCCAGCGCGAGCCCGCGGTTGAGCGCCACCGCCTTGCCGGCGTTCTTCGGCTGGCGCAGCAGCTTGAACCATGGGTAGTCGAGGGATTCCCCGAGTGCCGCCGTGTCGTCGGTGGAGCCGTCGTCGATCACCAGCACCTGCAGCTTGCCCGGGTATTGCTGCCTTTCGATCGAGTGCACGGTGTCGACGATCGATGTCGACTCGTTGTAGGCCGCAACCAGGATCGTGAGGGGGGGATAGGTGTCCAGCAGGGTGCGGGTGGGCCTGCGGTCCATGGCAAGGCTCGCCAGCAGGAAAGCGTTCATGAGCCCCGGCACGATCGCGATGCCGCCCACGGCGAACCATGCAAAGCTCCAGTGGACCGCGGAGGTGAGCTCTCGCACCCAGGGAAGCGCCAGCCAGAGCGAGAACGCCAGCCACGAAAGGCTCAGGAACACCGCGATGGCGAACTTGACGGGTACACGGACATAAAAGCGGGGTAATTGCGGGTAAGAAGTACTCAAGGTTCCTTTTCAGGCACATCGTTGTACACGGAGGCCGTTGCGGGTGACGCGGTGCGCCTTGCAGCGATCATGGACCCGCGGTGTGACGGCGTAGGGATCCGGCACCTTGTTGAACGCATCCAGATGGCAGGGGGGCGCCATGGCATCATTGCGCCATGGAACCGAATCTCGCCAAGATAGAAACCCTGGTCCGCCAGCTGCTCGAAGAGCTGGGGGAAGACCCGCAACGCGAAGGCCTGCTGGACACGCCCAAGCGCGTCGCCAAGTCGCTCGCTTTCCTCACCCATGGCTATCGCGCCAACTTGGACGAGGTGATCAACAACGCGCTCTTCACGCAGGACACCAGCAGCATGGTGATCGTGAAGGACATCGAGGTCTACAGCATGTGTGAGCACCACATGCTGCCGTTTTTCGGGCGCTGCCACATCGGCTACATCCCGGACGGCAAGGTCTTCGGCGTGAGCAAGCTCGCGCGCCTGGTGGACATGTTTGCGCGCCGCCTGCAGTTGCAGGAGCGGCTCACGGAGCAGATCTCGCAAGTGGTGATGGAGGAGATCGGTGCCAAGGGCGTGGGCGTCATGATCGAGGCGCGCCACCTCTGCATGATGATGCGCGGCGTGCAGAAGCAGAACTCCACCATGGTGACGTCCTCCGTGCTGGGTGTTTTCCGTGACAACGTGGCGACGCGCGAGGAATTCCTCTCGCTGGTGGGTCGCTGATGATCCTGGTGGGCATGTCCGACTCGCCGTACGTGCGGCGCTGCGCCATCTCGATGAGGCTGATGGGCATCGCGTTCGAACACCAGCAGGTCTCGGTGTTTCGCACCTTCGAGCAGTTCCAGTCGATCAACCCGGTGGTCAAGGCGCCGACGCTGGTGTGTGATGACAACACCGTGCTGATGGATTCGACGCTGATCCTCGACTATCTCGAAACCTGTGTTGCTCCGGCCAAGGCCCTGATGCCTGCCGCTGGTGCGCAACGCCAGGAAGCACTACGCCTGATTGGCCTGGCGATGGCGGCGTGCGAAAAATGCGTGCAGATGGTTTATGAGCGCAACCAGCGCCCGGCGGAGAAATTGCATGCGCCATGGATGGCGCGGGTTTCGCTCCAGGCCAATGCGGCCTTCGGCGAGCTCGAGAAAGCCACCGCGAATGCGAGCCCGTGGCTGCAGGGCGCGAAGCTCACCGCGGCTGACATCGCCGTGGCCTGCGCCTGGCGCTTCAGCCAGTTCTACGAGAGCAGCGAAGTGAAGGCCACTGCCTACCCGATGCTGGTGGCGTACTCCGCTCGCGCCGAGGCGCTGCCGGAGTTCGCCGCCGTCCCGCTGGATTGAGTTAAAAACTGGTGTCAGACACGACTTTTGCAGCGGGCGGCAGTAAACCGCCCAAGTGCAAAAGTCGTGTCTGACACCAGTTTCTCAATCGCCTCTGACCCCATTTATCAGCATATGAATCATTCACGGTATCTGTCCCTCGAGGATTTCGAGATTGCGGCGCGCAAGCACCTGCCCGGACCGGTGTTTGCGTATGTCTCCGGCGCTGTCGAGCAGAACCAGTCGTACGACGACAACCGGCGCGCCTTCGATGAGATCGGCTTCCTGCCGCGGGTGCTGGTGGCTACTTCAGATCGCACCACCGAGACCGAGCTCTTCGGCCACAAGTACTCAGCGCCGTTCGGCATTGCGCCGATGGGGCTCTCCGCGTTGTCGGCGTATCGCGGCGACATCGTGCAGGCGCGCGCCGCGCAGGCGGCCAACATCCCGATGATCATGTCGGGCACGTCGCTGATCCGCATGGAAGACGTTGCGAGCGCCTGCCCGAACACGTGGTTCCAGGCCTACCTTCCCGGTGAGCCGGAGCGCATCCGCAAGCTGCTTGATCGCATCGAGGCGGCGGGCTTCAAGACGCTGGTGGTCACGGTGGACGTGGCAGTGCTTTCCAATCGCGAAAACAACATCCGCGCGGGTTTTTCCACGCCGCTGCGCCCAAGCCTGCGCCTGGCCTGGGACGGCATCACACATCCGCGCTGGTCCATCGGTACATTCCTGCGAACGCTGGTGAACCATGGCGTGCCGCATTTCGAGAACTCCTATGCCGAGCGCGGCGTGCCCATCATCGCGCGCAACATCGAGCGTGATTTCGCCAAGCGCGACCATCTGCATTGGAAACACGTCGAGGAGATCCGCGCGCGCTGGAAAGGCCGATTCATCCTCAAAGGGGTGATGGCGGCGGAAGATGCGCGCATCGCCCGTGAGAGCGGCATCGACGGCGTCATCGTCTCCAACCACGGTGGGCGCCAGCTCGATGGCACGGTTTCGCCGATGCGCGTGCTGCCGGAAATTGCTGCAGTGGCCGGCCCGATGACGGTGATGATGGACAGCGGCGTGCGGCGCGGCACCGATGTTCTCAAGGCGCTGTCACTGGGTGCGAAGTTTGTATTTGTCGGCCGCCCGTTCAACTACGCGGCTGCGGTGGCAGGAGAGGCCGGCGTCGCCCACGCCATCACCATCCTGCAGGGCGAGGTCTATCGCAACATGGCGCTGGTGGGTGTGCGCCACACCGCGGAGCTCAGCCCCGCGCTGATTCAGTCGATGGTGCGCGGAACCTCGGCGGCCTGAGCGATCAGGTCGAACGACTTGAGTCGATCGGCAGGGTCGTAGGCGTCCGAAACAACGATCAGCTCATCCGCCTGCGTGGCATCGATGATCTGCTGCAGCCCGTCCTTCACGCGCGCCGGGCCGCCCACCACCATCAGCGCCATGCGCTCCACCAGCGCGTGTTGCTCGTCCGCGCTCCAGATGCCGTCCATGCTTTTCACCGGTGGCTTGAGTGCCGCGCGTTGCCCGCGCACGATGCCGAGCGAGCGCTGATACATCGAAGTGGCGAGGAATTCCGCGTGTTCGTCAGTCTCCGCAGCCATGGCCGGCACGCCGACCATCACGTAGGGCTTGTCGAGCGCGGCCGAGGGCTTGAACTCGCGCCGGTAGATCTCGAGTGCTTCCATCAAATCGCCGGGCGCGAAGTGCGAGGCGAACGCATACGGCCGGCCGATGGAGGCGG
>JBDSMR010000062.1:0-2786 GCA_039915735.1 Usitatibacter sp.
CTGAAGCCGTAGAAGCGCGGCTGGCTGTCCGGCGCGGTGAGCTGCACCACCTTGAGGCCGTTTTTCCCATCCGCGATGTACGCGAACAGCGAGGCGTTGGTGGATCCGACCACGACATCGCGCGCATCGTTGATTTTCCCGCCCGCGTCGTAGCGCGTGAAAAGGCGCGGCGATTCCGGCTTCTCGACATCGATGATCGCCAGGCCGTCCTTGCCCGCCGCCACGTAGGCGTAGGTCCGCGCGACGTAGATGCCACGTGCTCCGGCAAGCGGAACAGATGCGCCTTCCACCAGCTTCGCCCGCTCCGGCAGCGTGACGTCGATCACCTCGAGCCCGCGGGCCGTGGTTGCGAACAGATAGCGGAACTGCAGCGCGCCGGCTCGAGCACCGCTAAGCGGCACCTTCGCCGCGACCTTCGGCTTCAGCGGATCGTCGAGGTCCACGATGACCAGGCCGCTCGCCGCCATCACATACGCGTAGTGACCACCGAGCGTCACGTGGCGCGCGCCATCGAGCACCTTGTCCGGGTTCCAGGCGAGCGCGCGCTTGAGGAAGTTGTTGCGCGGCTCACCGTCGGCCAGCGTGTTGACGTTGACGAGGATCAGGCCCTCCTGCGCGTCCGCCACCACCGCGTAGCTGTAGATCGGATGGAACGCCTGCTCCTGGTTCACGGTGCGCATGAGATCGCCCGTGTTGCGGTTGGGATTGATCGGCTGGTTAGTCGGCAGCGCGACGCAGGAAGCATCCTTCGACGGCACGTGTGTGTCATGGCCGAGCGGCGAGAACGGCGCCGTCACGATGCGCTGCGAGACTCCCTTGTTGGCGATGGAGGCCACGTCATAGACGCGCAGGCCGGCCTTGCCTTCGGCGGCGTAGAGATATTCCCCGCGAAGTGCCACGCAACCCACGGGGCCTCGCGCGGCGTGGTTGTGCGCTTCCGGCAAGCGCTGCTCGCGCTTGTTGTGCTCGGCGAACCAATCCGGATAGGCGTATCTGTGCAGGTAGCTGCCGATCACTGCCTGCGGCTCGTCCCATTCGGTCACCTGCACCGCCTCCACGTGCCGCTCCTCCCCGACCCAGGCATTGAAGCCGACAAAGTTCACGAAGTTGGTTCCCTGGAGCAGCAGCTGCGCCATGATCGCGTTGTTGTCGCCGGCCGTGGAGACGTGGCAGTCGCTGCAGCCCTTGGTCTCGGTCTTGCGCTCGGTGTGCGGGTAATGCGGCGCGAAAGCCTGCGAGGAGAAACCACTGGCCGATACCGGCGCCTGCTGGATGTAGATGCGCTCGCGGTTGATGTTGGTTGAGGAAAGTACCAGCGCCGAGGAACTTCGCACCGGCGTGATGCGGCCTCCCTTCACCGGGCCGTGGCGTCCCAGCTGGAACATGTCTTCGCGCGCCACCTGCGGGTTGTAGGTGGCGTAGTTGCGCGTCTCGCCACCTTCGTAGTGGTTGCGCTCCGTCTTCCAGTTGGCCTGGATCGGCAGGTGGCAGCCCGCGCAACTCGTCGTCCACGAGAGGTGGCACGAGAAACACGTCATCTTGTCGTTGCCGTGGGCCATCTGCGAGGCAGCGCCCGCGCCCCACTGGCCCGCGCGACCCTCCGCGCCGGTGTGCATCAGCTTGGCGCGCGCGGCCTTCTCGTTGTACTTCGGGTTGCCCGGCGTGACGGTGTCCTTCACCAGCGTCATGGTCCACTCGCGCTCCGGATCGATCGCGGAGCGCTGGATCAACTTGGCCCCGATCCACTCGAAGCGGCGGCGTCCATCCTGCGTGCGCAGCAGCGACATGTCCATGCCGCCTGGACGCGATGCCGGACCGGACGTGCGAAGGCTCGGATACTTGTCCGCCGTGCCGTGGCAATCCGCGCAATCGACTTCGACCGCCGCGGCCACCTCGCCGTAGATGTGCCCATTGCCGTGCATGTCCTGCGAGAAATGGCAGTCGACGCACTGGAAACCCAGATCAAGGTGCGCGGACGTGAGGTGCACGGCCTTCCTGAATTTCTGCGGATCGTCGTCAGCCACCACCTTGCCCTGCTTGTCGAGCAGCGCGCCCTTGCGGTCGCGCCGGTAGACGGCGCGGAAGTTCCAGCCGTGGCCGTGGTAATCGGCGAACTGCGTGTCCTTGAGCGTCGGATTGAGCCCGGAGACATCGGCGAGGAATCTGGGATCGCCCCAGTTGCCGCGGATCGCCGCTTCCTCCGGGTTGCGGTCGAGGATCTTGCGCGCTTCTTCGGACGTCGGGTACTTCTGCTGCTTCGGCCACATCGACGGCGCGTCCGACTCGTAGTCCCACATGATCGTGCCGTAATAGCTGTTCACGAAGACGTTGGGCTGGTGCATGTGGCAGACCATGCATTGCGAGGAGGGGATGGCGCGCGTGAATTCGTGGCGCACCGGATGGCCCGACTCGCCCTTGGGGATGGTCGGGTCCACCGTGGCCGTTGTTCCCTTGTTGCCGTAGCGCGCGTAGATCGCCGAGTGCCGCACATCGCGGTCGTTGGCGTATGGCACGTGGCACGCGCTGCACCCCGAGGAGCGATAGTCGCCAGGCTGCTCGTTGGTGCCAAGGAACCAGAGGTGCGGATCATTCAGGCGCGTCTTGGTGATGTTGATCACCGGCACGGCGATGCGGCTGCCGGTGCCGGGACCGCGATTCGACTGGCGGAAGTCCGGACGCCCCGGTTCGTCGAGTTTCTGCAGGGCACCGGTGTTATTGGGCAACCCGATCTCGGGGAACTGGCTCGAAATCACCTTGCCACCGCGCTCGAAGACGCGGAAGACATC